>CAYXRH010000076.1:10653-14129 GCA_964466355.1 uncultured Thermodesulfobacteriota bacterium | reverse complement strand
CCTTTGAGCCGCTTTGGAGGGCTGGATGTGGGGATTAGGGGCTTGTCAAACGGCCAAGTTTGTGGAGAATTGAAGTCGTCGCCTCCTGGGGAGGGCTCGCCAGGGGCGATGGTATATAAGGAGGAGAGCAAGTGCGCCGGCGATGGATGATCAGCCTCAGCCTCGGCTTGTGCCTGGCCCTGGGGCCGGCCTGGGCCTGGGCCCAGACCCTTCTGGCCCTCACAGCCAGCCCCAACCCGGCTCTGGCCGGAGAAGAAGTGACCTTTTCGGCTCTGCTCCAGAACCCCGAATCGGCTTCCTGCCTCTGGCGGGTGGGGGATGAGGCCGTGCTTGAGGGCGCTGCGGCGGATTACACCTTTTTACGCCCGGGGAGCTATCTGGTCGTCCTGGAGGTCTTGGAGGGCTCATCCACCCTTGAGGAGGCCCTGGTGGTTGAGGTCCGACCGGCCAACCCCGTCGCCTCGCCGGAGATAACCAGCCTCACCTACACCCCGACCCGCTCCCTCTGGGCCAACCAGATGGTCACGTTCTCGGCCGAGGGCCGGACGCGCCGCCGCACGACGCCGGAATTCATCTGGCTCTTCGGCGACGGCTCCAGCGCCCGCGGGAGCGAGGTCAACCACGCCTACCAGGAGGCCGGGACCTACGCCGTCACTCTCTACGCCGTGGACCCGGCCGGGTCGCAGAGCGTCGGCACGACCCAGTTGAGAGTCCGCGGCGGCTCGAGCGGCGGGGTTTACGCTGACGCCGGACCGGATCAAAGCGTGGACCGGGGGGCGCGGGTGGTTCTGGTCGGCTGCGACTCCGGGGCGCCCAGCGGCCAGGACCTGCGATACTCCTGGCGGCAGGTCTCGGGCCCGACGGTGGAAATGGAAGAGGCCGCCGGCCCAAGCCCCTCGTTCACGGCCCCGGACACCGCCGGCGAGCTGGTCTTTGAACTCGGCGTCAGCGACGGCCAAACCAGCGACAGCGACGAGGTGGTCGTCACCGTGCGATAGCGCGGCGCCCCGTGCGGTTTAAAATTTCCCGAGGACGACCGCCCTTTTTTTGGCAATACATTGGTGGGGCGTTGAAAAAAAGACTCAGGGGAACAAGTGTGTCCGCCGGCCTCAGCGTTGTCATTCCAGCCTTGCACGAGGCCCAGAATCTGGCTGAGCTTCTGCCGTCCCTCAAAAGACAGTCGCGACCGCCGGACGAGATCATCATCGCCGAGGCCGGCTCCCGGGATCGGACGGCCGAGGTGGCCTCCCGCCACGGCGCCAGAATCGTCGCCGGAGGCCGGCCGGCCCAGGGGCGGAACAACGGCGCTAGGGCGGCCGGGGGCGAGGTGATCTGCTTCATCGACGCCGACACCAGGCTGCCGGACGATCATTTTTTTAAACGCTTCGTGGCCGAGTTCGCTTCTCTGGGCCTGGCGGCGGCCGTGACCGACAACCGCCCTTACTATCGCCCTGGGGACAAGGGTTTCGGGCGGCCGTGGCTCGAGGTCTACGACCGGGTGATGATGGCCATCCTCTCCCAGGGGCAGCGCTTCTGGCTGAAGAGGGGCTTCCCGGTGGGACAGGCCGTGTTCCTGGCCACCCGGCGGGACGTGTTCATCGATTTGGGCGGTTTTGATTCAAAGGCCGAGCCCTTTGAAGACTCGGAGTACCTGCTGCGCCTTCATCGCCGCCTGCCGCCGCCCCGAGGCCGGTCCTCGGCGGTGGGCGTCTTGTCCAAGGGGCTCTACGTCGAAATCTCCATGCGGCGCTACGACGTCAAGGGCCGCTTCTTCTTCCCCTTGAGCCAGGGAATCAAGGCCTCCTTTCTGCGTTGGGCCTTGAGACGCGAGCTGCCCAACCCGAGGTATTGGGAGCTGAACAGGCGGGGTTACGGGGAGCGGCATGATTCTTGACCTGGCCATCTTGGCCTGGGGTCAGGTGGCGGCCAACGTGAGGCGCTCCCTCCTGGCCCTCATCGGCGTGGCCATCGGCGTCGGGGTTCTGGTGGCCTTGCGCGACCTGGGCGCTCTGACCGAGGCCTCAACGACCGCCTCGATGAGCAAGCTGGGCATGGCCGACGTGGTCCGGATCAGGTTGGACGCCCCCGAGGACCAGCTTCTCAACCCGGCTTTCTCGGCCCAGATCAGATCAAAGATGCGCTTCGTCCGCCAAGCCTCGGCCGAGATGAGGGTGGTCAGGCGGGAGCTGAGAAACGGAACAAAAGCGGCCGGGTCGGTGACCATTTTAGGCGTGGAGCCGTCATACGGCTTGATGATGAATTTGGAGGTCGCCAAAGGGCGTTTCTTAAAGGCCGGCGACGAGGGGGCGCCGGTGGCCGTGGTGGGGTGGCGGCTGCGCCAAAGCCTCGGGCTTGGCTCCAAGATCGTCATCGACGGCCAGGTCTTTCGCCTGGTCGGCGTGCTGGCCAAGAATCCGCTCCCGGCGGCCGATGAGGCCGTGTTTTTGCCCTACCAGACCATGGAGCGCCGCTTGGGCCTCGAAGGGGTCACTCGCCGGATTCAGGTCAAGATCGACGATCTTGAGCGGCTCGAGCCATACTTGACCGAGCTGAAGACCTTCATGGTCAGACAAGGATTGAAGCCGGCCCAGATTCACGTCTCCGACAACAAGAGGGCCGCGGCCCAGGTTTTGAGGACCACTAGAATCATGGACGTTTTTTTGAGCGTCGTCGGACTGATGACGCTCTTTTTGGGCGGCGTGGGCATCGCCAACACTCTCTTCGCCTCGGCCACCGAGCGAATCAGGGAGATCGGCGTCCGCAAGGCCGTCGGGGCCAGAGCGAGCCACATCTTCCATCAGTTTCTGTTGGAGGCTCTCTTTCTCTGCTTCATCGGCGCCGCGGCCGGGGTGGTCTTGGGCTGGGGGCTGGTGAAGGGCATCAGCCGCTTCATGCCCTCCAGCCCGGCCCAGGTCCAGCTCGATCCCTTGACCGCCCTGGCCGCGGCCGGGCTGGCCGTGCTGGTCGGGGTCGGGTTTTCCCTGTGGCCGGTGGTCAGGGCCAGCCGGCTGGACGTGGTCATGGCCCTCAGGAGCGCCTGATGGACGACGCCCTTTTTCGACTGGAAGGCGTCGGCAAGATCTACCAGGAGCCCAACACTCCGGCCACCGTGGCTCTGGAGGAGATAAGTCTGAGCATCAAATCCGGGCGCTTCGCCGCCGTGACCGGTCCCTCCGGTTCGGGCAAATCGACCCTCCTGCACATCCTCGGCCTGCTCCATCCCCCCACTGCGGGCCGGTTTCTGTTTGAAGGGCGGGAGGTGAGCCGGCTCTCCACGGCCGAGGTCGATCGGTTGCGCAACCAGAGGATCGGCTTCGTCTTCCAGGACTTTTGCCTGCTCAACAACCTCTCGGTGGTGGACAACGTCTGTCTGCCTCTGATTTACGCCGGCACGCCCCGCCGCCGCCGCCGGTCCACGGCTCTGAGCGTGCTCGAGGCGGTGGGCTTGGGCCACCGCCTCGAGTACGACATCCGCC
>CAYXRH010000076.1:0-10643 GCA_964466355.1 uncultured Thermodesulfobacteriota bacterium | reverse complement strand
GCCGAAGCCCTCGCCGCCGTCGGCCTGGCCAAGCGCGGCCATCACAAACCCAACGAGATGTCAGGCGGCGAACAGCAGCGCGTCGCCATCGCCCGCGCGATCCTCAACCGGCCTTCGGTCATCCTGGCCGACGAGCCGACCGGGAACCTGGACCAGAAGACCGGACACGGCATCATCGACCTCTTCGCCGCGCTGAGCCAAGAGGGCATGACCGTGGTCATCGTCACCCACGATCCCAACGTGGCCGCCCGCTGCCCGATCAACTTCCGCCTGGCCGACGGCCGTCTGGTGGAGGTCATTGATGAATCTGAGCCGGCCTAGCTCGGGGCTCTTCGTCGCCGGGACCGACACCGAGGTGGGCAAGACCTTTGTCTCGGCCGTCTTGACCGGACTTGCCAGGCGCAGAGGGGTGGCGGCCGGTTGGCTCAAGCCGGTGGGCAGCGGCGCCTTGGCCGCGGCCGACGGCCCCGCCTCGCCGGACGCCCTCTTCGTCGTCGAGCAGGTCGGCCTGGCCGACCGGCCCGAGGATCTTTGTCCCGTCCTGGCCGCGGCCCCTCTGGCCCCGGCCGAGGCCCTGGCCCGAGAGGGGCGCGACTTGGACTGGCCCACTCTGCTGGCCGAGTGCAAGGCCCGGCTGGCCCGGGCCGAGACGACCTTTGTCGAGGGGGTCGGCGGGCTGCTGGTCCCGCTCAGCGAGCGGCGGCTCTTGGTCGATCTGATGGCCGCCTTGGCCCTGCCGGTTCTGGTGGTCGCCCGGCCGGGCCTGGGCACCATCAACCACACCCTCCTCACCTTGGCCGAGTTGAAGCGCCGGCGCTTGAAAACGTCGGGCTTCGTCTTCTCCGGAGCCGGGGGGGCGGCGGCGGTCAGGGCCAACGCCGGTTGGATCGAGCGTTTCTCGGGGGTCTTTTATCGGGGCTGGCTAAGACCGCGGGGCGAGGCGGGTTGGGAGGAGTTTCTTGACCAGGCCGAGAAAAGCCTCACTCTCCGCGGCCTGCCCGGATTTGAAGAATGACCGCCGCCTGAGGGGTGGTTCATCGATTCCGGGGTCGTTTTTAAGAAAATGACTGGGTGCGCCTTCAGGGAGCGGAGGCGAGAGTGATCGAGGTCGCGGACGGGGTTTGGATTCACGAGAGGGAGCTGAAGTTCACCGCCGCCCGCAGCCGCGGGCCGGGAGGGCAGAACGTCAACAAGGTCAGCACCCGGGTGACCCTGCGCTTTGACGTGGCCGCGTCGCCGCGCCTCACCCTGGAGCAAAAAAGCCTCATCCTCGAGCGCCTGGCCGGTCGGATCAGCAAGGACGGCGTTTTGAGGGTCTCCTCCCAACTGACCCGCCGCCAGGCGGCCAACCGCCGGGCGGCCCTGCGACGTTTGGTCGAGCTGCTCGCCGAGGCCCTCACCGGGGCCCCGCCCCGCCAGCCGACCCGGATTCCCGAGGCCTCCCGGAGGCGCCGGATGGAGGACAAGAAGCGCCGCGGCCGCCTCAAGCGGCTGCGCTCCCGCCCCATCGAGGTGGAGTGAGGGCGGTGGCGGCCTGAGAGCCGGGGGGCGCCGGAGCCGGCTAGGGGGAGCGGACGAACTTGACGCCGGGTCGAGACATGAAATATTGTCAGAAAGCCTAACTAACGGCGGCGCTCCGGGAGGCCGGCGGCGAGCGGTGGCTTTATCTTGGCGAGGTGTGAAATGAAGACCGAGGAGATCATGCCCCTCATCAGCCACCTGGTCGAGATAGCCAACGGCATCTCCCACCGGGAGTACGACCGGGCGGGCAAGCTCTTCGAGTTCACCGCCCAAACCCAGTATCCGCCTCAGCTCCAGGAGTTGGCCGAGGCCTTCGGGATGATGATGGTCCAGGTCGAGGCCCGTGAATTCAACCTGGAGCAATTGATCCTCAAGTTGGAGAAGAAGAACGAGGAGCTGGAAAAGACCCTGGCCAAGGTGAAGATGCTCGAGAGCGTCAAGAGCCATCTGGACAAGTTCGTGCCCGAGTCGGTCAAGCATCTGATCATGGACAACCCCGACAACCCTGACTTCGAAAAACGGGACAAGGACGTCAGCGTCCTCTTTCTGGACATCGCCGGCTACACCAGAATCAGCGAGCACGTGGACCGGGAGCAGCTCAACCGCCTCATCGAGGTCTATTTTTCCAGCTTTCTGGACGACATCCTCCAAAACAAGGGCGACATCAACGAGACCGCCGGCGACGGCCTGATGATCATATTTCAAGACGACAGCCCCCCGCGACACGCCCTCAACGCCGTCAAGACGGCTCTGGCCATCCAGCGCAAAACGGCCGCCAACAACCGCGCCCGGCCCCAAGACCAGGATGCGGTGGCGGTCAACATCGGCGTCAACTCCGGAATCGGGCTGGTCGGTTCGACCCGGTTCGAGGGGCTGGCCGGCACCCGGTGGACCTTCACCGCCACCGGCCCGGTGACCAACATCGCCGCCCGGTTGATGGGTCTGGCCGCGGGCGGCCGAACCTACGTCGGCCCCGAGACCTTCGCCCGGGTGGGGGATCGATTCAGTTTTGAATCCATCGGCGCGCAGCGTCTCAAAAACGTGGCCCGCCCCCTCGAGGTCTACGAGCTGATCGTGGATGAGCCGGAGCGGACGTGAGCCTTTTTAAAAGCCGCAGCCTGGCCCTGAGGATGATCGTCCTGGTTTTGGGCGGGACCATCGCCGTCTTCGGGATCATCTGGGGCTACACCTATTACTATTCCCGAGACATGCTCCTCGACGAAGCCGAGGCCAACGCCCGCAACCTGGCCGACTCCATGGCCCGCCGCATCGAGCAGGAGTTTCGCGCCCTGGCCAAGGTCCCGGAGAACATGGCCTACTTTCTGGAGACCAGCCCCGGCGAGAAGGAGACGCTGCGGCCACTCCTGGCCCGCCTGGTTAAAGACAACAAGGAGGTCTACGGCGCCACGGTGGCCTACGAGCCCTTCGCCTTTGACCCCCTTCTCAAGGCCTACGCGCCCTACTATTACAAGACCCCGGACGGCCTCAAGTTCGCCCAGCTGGGGGACGAGAAATACAACTACTTCAAGTGGGACTGGTACCAAGTCCCCCGCGACCTCAAAGAGCCGGTGTGGACGGAGCCTTATTTTGACGAGGGCGGCGGCGGCATTTTAATGTGCACCCGCTCGGTCCCCTTTTTCTGGCCCGAGAAGGGCGGGGCTCAAAGAAAGCTGAGGGGCATCGTCACCTCGGATTTGTCCCTGGAGTGGCTCTCCGATTTCATCTCCTCCATCCGGGCCGGCCAGACGGGGTACGGTTTTCTCATCTCCGGCACGGGCAGCTTCATCAGCCACCCGGACAAGGCCCTGATCATGCGCGAGTCCATCTTCACCCTGGCCGACCAGATCCACGACCCGGCCCTGCGCCGGATCGGGCGGAGCATGCTCCAAAATAAATCCGGCTTCGTCAAACTCGACTCCAGCTTCAGCGGCGGCAAGGCCTTTCTGGCTTACACCCACATCCCCTCCACCGGCTGGTCCTTTGGCGTGATCTTTCCCCAGAACGAGCTTCTGGCCGAGGTGACCAGCCTGTCTCAGCGGGCCGGTCTCATCGCCGCGGTGGGGGTGGTGGCCCTCTGCGGGGTGGTGGTCTTGATCGCGCGGTCCATCACCCGGCCCCTGAGACGGGTGGCCGAGGCCACGGCCAGGGTGGCCGAAGGGGACCTGGAGGTGGACCTGTCCGACGTCCAGGGCGAGGACGAGGTCGCCCGCCTGGCCCAGGCCTTCACCAGCATGTCCCTTTCCCTGAAGCAGTACATCAAGGAGCTGACCGAGACCACGGCCGCCAAGGAGAAGATCGAAAGCGAGCTCAACATCGCCTCGGTGATACAGCGCTCCATCCTGCCCTCCACCTTTCCCCCCTTCCCTCAGCGCCGCGAGTTCGACCTCTGGGCCATGATGCAGCCGGCCAAGGAGGTGGGCGGCGACTTCTACGACTTCTTCTTCATCGACGACGATCTCCTGGCCCTGCTCATCGCCGACGTGTCCGACAAGGGCGTGCCGGCGGCCTTGTTCATGATGGTCTCGCGGACCCTCATCAACACCATCGCCCGTCAAGACAAAACCCCGGCCGAGGTTCTGAGCGAGGCCAACGACCTGCTCTGCCAGGGCAACGACGCGGCCATGTTCGTGACTGTCTTCTTATCCTATTACGACGTCAAGACCGGCCGCCTGACCTACGCCAACGGCGGCCACAACCCGCCCCTCCTCCACCGGGCCGACGGCCAGATGACGGAGCTGCCGCTCACCGGACGGGCCCTGGGCATGCTGGAGGGCCGGCCCTCGGGCGAGGAGTCCTTGACCTTGATGCCGGGGGAGACCCTCATTCTTTACACCGACGGCGTGACCGAGGCGATCAACCCCGCCCAGGAGGAGTTCGGTCTAAAGCGGTTGAGGCGGACGATTCAATCACACCCCGACTCTTCGGCGGCCGAGATGATCAAGCACATTCACGAAGACGTCTTCGCCTTCGCCAGCCCAGAGCCTCAATTCGACGACTTCACCTTAAGCATACTCAAGGTCAACCGCCGGGAAGGGGCCAAGGGCGTGGACCAGACGGCCGCGGCCGAGCCCGGGGACTCAGCTCGTGACCGTGGCCAGGGCCTCATCCCTGGAGGCGGCGAGGGGGATGATGCTTGAAAATCCAGCGATGTCAAATACTTGCTTGACAGATGCCTGCAGACCGAAGAGGCACAGCCGCCCCCCCGCCCGCTGCAGGGCCTTGGCCGTCATCAACAGGACCCGCAAGCCGGCGCTGGAGATGTAGTCCAGACCGCTCAGATCGCCGACCAGCTTCAGCTCGCCGTCGGCCAGCCAGCCCTTGATCGCCTCCTCGGCCTCGGGCGCCGTCTGGGCGTCCAGGCGCCCGGTGAGGGTGAAAACCATCACCCCGTCTTGCTTCTGTGCGCCGATGTCCATGCTTATCTCCGCGCCGGGGTCAGGCCCACCGCCGGGCCGAACCGTTTGATCATGGTCAGGATGTTCCTACCTTTGCGCCGGGCGTAAGACATCTCATCCATGATCTGTCTGGTCAGAAAAATCCCCAAACCACCCACGGCCATGTCGGCCAGCTCGTGGGGCTGAGACGGCCTCTCGGCTTCCAAGGGGTCGAATCGGTCTCCTGAGTCCTCGACCATCAGAGTCAAGACCCCGTCTTTAAACCAGGCCCGGACCTCGATCAATTGCTCGACGCCAGGGCCGTAGGCGTATTTCATCACGTTGGTGACTATCTCCTCGAGGGCCAGGTCGAGGTTGAATATTTCGGCTTCGGCCAGCCCCAGGGATCGGCCGAAGCGGTGGATCCACTGGCTCAATCTGTTCAGCTCGGCCAGGTCGTTGTTCAGGCTCAGCTCGTCTTCCACCAACGCCCGCTCCTCTGGCCAGCCCCGGCCGCTCAAGACCGGCCGTCGAGGGTCGCCTCGATTGAAGCTCTCCAAAAGTATCTATCTTGTCTCGCCTCCCCTGGCAAGGTCTTTCGCCGGCAATGGCCCGGGTGGGCTTGAATGCGCCGCCGGGTTTCAGCCACACGAACTCTCAAAGCCATCGTCCGCTCCCTCTTCTGGACTGGCCTTGGCCGGGATATTGGGGTATGTAAAAATATGAGCGTCCGTCGCTCCAGGGGGGCGGTGAGGAGGATGGCATGAAGAAAGCTTGGCCGCTGATCGTCATTTCGTTATCTTTGGCCGTCTTGGCCGCCTGCGAGACGAGTTACAAGGCGCAGCCGGTGGCCTTCAAGGCTCCGGAGGCCTCGCCCAACGCCGTCAAGGCCGGCGAGGCCGTCGTCGTCGCCCGGGCGTTCGTGGAGGCCGAGGAGGCCAGGGCGGCCTTCGGCTTTGACGTGCGCGGGGCGGGAATGCTGCCGGTGCAGGTCATCTTTGACAACAAGGGGACCCATCCCCTGGAGATCAATCCCGGCCAGACCTTTCTCGAAGACAACGAAAACAGCCTCTGGCCGGTCCTGACCAACCAGTTCGCCTACGAGCGGGCGACCAAGTACGCCAAAACCAAGCAGATCTTCAAGGAGGGCGCCTACAACGCCTTCTTGGGGGCTACCGCCGGCGCGGTCATTGGCGCCGCCGTGGGCGTGGTCGCGGGCGGCAGCTTCGGCGAGGCCGTCGGCAAGGGCGCCGCCGTGGGCGGCGCGGCCGGGGCCGTGCTCGGCGGGACCGGGGCCCACGGCTCGGACGAGGCCAGGCAGCGGATCATGGAGGACTTCCGCGAGAAGTCCCTCAAAAACAGGACCGTCGAACCCCAGAGCCTGGCCCACGGGTTCATCTTCTTCCCCGGCGAGGCCGCCTCGGCCAAGCTTCTGAGGCTGCAGATAAAGGAGAAGGACACGAACAAGATCTACAATCTGCTTCTGCCGCTGTGAGAGAGGATAAAACCTGGGATAGCTTTTAGAGGTTTACAACCGCTCAGCACCTGAAACGCTTCTAGGGAGAATAAGACAAAGCCTCAGCCTTTTCACAATCATTCTTGCAATATTTTCCAGCATGTTAGGCCTCGCGGCTCGCCCCGCAGAAGCCTCGCTTTGCAACACTTTTACTGACCAAGGCTGGTGCGATATCAGGGCCTCATCTTGTCCGCAACTGCTGTCCAGTCTTTTCCTTTGGGCATTACAAACAGGCACTCGCCGCCGCTACGCTCCGCCCATAGCTCACCGACCGCGCGTTTCTCCTTGGAGTCATCATTACTCCACAAGTGCTCACCCTTGTATTCCAACACCAGAGTGCGCCCGTCCTTAAGCTTGACCACGAAGTCAGGATAGAAGGCGTCAGTCGAAGTCGGTAGCCAAAAGGAATGCTTGCGGCGCTTTTCCAGGTTCCTAACCCAAAATTCCACTTCATCAAGCTGGTCGATGTAAACGGCGCACTCGAACTCCTCGCCATCTGATTTTAATTCGCCCACGCGGGGGAAAAAGTGCTTGTTAAACTTGAACCGTCCTTCGTAATACCAGTTTGGGGCATATGTATCCAGAGAGTATGAAAAGCAAATTTCAGGCGAGACGATCACTTCATGCGGGCCGGTGGCGAAAAGGAACTGGTTGAAAGCTTCCTTGGACTTCGCCCGTCTATACCCATCAATCTTGAGGGCCAGGGCATCCCTAAGCGCGAATTTTTGCCTGGCCAAACGGTCTATATCAAACTGGCGCTCATTCATGAGTTTTTCTAAAACTCGATGAATGAAAAGAGTGGCCTGGGCCTGGGTCAAGTCTGGGTGAAGTATTTGACGATCTAGCCAGTTGACCAATGCTGGTAGGGTCCAACCCGATTCAGTTGAAATTAAGGCTACCTGCCGCTGGAGGTTCTCAAGAAACACTACTTGGAGCGTGCCATTCTCCTGCACGTCCAATTCGCCTGCCTGTCCAGAAGCCGGCTGAGACGGGAACTCGAGCTCACTAAGGCTATCGTCAGCGTCATTTAAATTCCATTCGAAATCTAGGAACTGGTCTTCAAACAGTTCCAGTTGATCTCCTAAACGAATGACCAGGTATGGAACCTGGAATGTGCCTCCTGCACTAGCCGGCGCACCTGATGCATCCTCTCCACGGCTGCGTCTGGCGAGCCGCTTCACAGCCTCCTTGGCTTCTGGACCGATGAAGCACCTTACAAGGGCTTCTTCATCTTTGTGGCTAAGCGAGCCGGTAACGACAAGGGCTCCCACGGATGGGTCGAAAGAGACCCTCTTGCTAAGCTCTGCGGGGAGCTTGAATAGGTCCGGCTCTTCGGTGAAAACCTCAGAGATCTGGTCAAACAAGGGACCAAGGGGGTACAAGGGTTTAGGATCGCCCAGGGGGGCGATCAAATCAGCCGTCTCAAGCCGTTCAAAGCCATTTTCAATCAGAGCATCTTTAAGGGAATTAGCGGCTTCGATGAACTTAGGCGAAGCGACGAAGGCGTAAGCGCAATTTAACTCAGTGTTTTTTTTCCAGGCGGCGTTGGGCAGGCGAAGAATCCGTCCTAAAATTTGCTCGACCGCCCGTCGAGAGCTTATGTCCGCCACGGAGCAAAGGATGTAGGCATAAGCGCAATCCCAACCCTCTTTCAGGGCCTGCACGGTGATAATGAATCGAAGCGGGCAGTTGCAGTCAAAAACATCAACGCCGTCAAGCTCCCTCGTGTCACCAGTGGCGATGGCTATTTGCTCTTTGGGAACCCTGAAGTCATTCATTAGGCTGGCTTTCACCACCTCGACTGTAAGGGTCTCTTTGGAGCGGCTTCGCGATTGGGCTTGTAGAAGAACAACGGGCCGGATATATTCGCCGGTCTGTTTTTCTTCTTCACCAGCGATTTTCTCGAGTTCTCTCTGCATGCGCACAGCATCGCCCAAGATCTCTTTCCAGTATGGCCGGGTCTGAAGTTTGATGGGCAGTTTGACCATTTCTTCCGCCTTGAGTTCGGCGGCGGATACATGGTGCAGGACGTTGCTTGCGAATATTTCCTTTTCCGGGTTGTGCTTTGTTTCAGGAGTAGCGGTAAACTCGATGATACAAGAAGGACTGAGTCGGGCCAGGGTCTCAAAGGAAAGGGAGGTGCGGGCATTGTGGGCCTCGTCCATGATGATGACAGGTCGGTGGAGTCTGAGGACATTGGCTAAAGAGTAAGGGTATGTTTTGTCTTCTCGCTTTTCCAATGTCTCTTCCAGGGCAGGCGGTAGTCCAGAAAAGTGGTGTTGCAGCGCCCCCGCAGACTCGTAGACCTTGCGCCCCTCTATGTCCGTAACCCGGAGGGCGGCCAGGGTGGAAACGATGATGAGGGTTTCGCCCTCTATGGTGCCGCGTTGGACATACAGGGCCTCGGTCAGATCCATGACTGTGACCGGGCCAGAGAAACGAGCCTCGACCGCTTGGCGGTAAGGGTGGCTCCGGTTTTTGAGAGCGTTCAGGGTCTGTTCACGTATGGCGTTGGAGGGCACCAACCAGAGGCATACGGCCCGCTCGCAACGTAAAAATTTATCCGCGGCAATGCCTAAGGCGTGACAGGCCATGAGGGTCTTGCCGCCGCCTGTGGGGACCCGAAGGCAGACGTAGGGCAGCCCTGGAAGCTGGGCAACCGAGCGGTAAGGCCGTTCGGTGATATTCACGAAGGCCATCTTGGCCCCCATAGCGGCGGACATGGTTAGATACTTTTCAAGCTCTTCCAGGCTGCGTTCTTGATATTCCCGCAACACCAACATGGTCAGTCCACCTTGATTTGATAGGGAATCTGTTTGAACATGATGTTTTCCCGTCTCTGGCGGGAAGGGCTTAACCGGCAGCCCTCGCCGTATATGACCTTGGGGCCATCATGTGGAGGCAGGGAGGCAAGCGCGGGGCCAGTTAGGACGTTGCCGCCATTGACCCGCTTGTCGCCTAAAATACCGTTGAATAGTAGGTAGACTGCAACTCCGTTATGCACGCCAAGCAAAGGGGAATCTTCGTCGGAATTATCCAAAGGCTCACCAGTCTCAACAAAATAGGTATGAGCTGCAAGTTCTAGAAAGGTAACCACTTCGTTGACTTTGCCGGACTTATCGAATAACAGTTCTCCAAGAGTGCAAAAGCGAAAACCACTCCCCAAAGCTTCTACATTCTCCTTTGTTCGTCTAGATTGATACCCTGCAATGGCATTTTTCAATCGCTCATGAGTAATATTGGCAGCTACATCACTTTCCATCTCAATTAACACAAATTTCCTTCTTCCATGATCTTGCTTGTTTAGCGATAAAACGGCGTGACCAGTAGTGCCTGAGCCGGCGAAGGAATCCATTACGATACAATCATTATCTTCAGAATTATTTACGACCATAGACAGTAGGTATTCAATCAGCGAACGTGGTTTAGGATTTCCAAATAATCTGCGGCCAAACATGGATTCTATTTCCCATGTGCCCTCTTGATTAAAAGGACCGGTTAAAATGGAAATAGGCTTTGCCTTCCTGATTTTACCATTTTCATCTCGCAGATATTGTTTGAACCTGACACTCCATTTCCCTTGTGTTTTTCTGAATACTACCTCGTTATTTGCTACTGCTTTTTCTAGGCGTTCTTTTGCCCAAATCCACTGCTTGTCTGGCCATATTTCCTCGCCATTGTAAGAAATAGAATATACAAGATTTGGGCGATCATCTTTACTCCTGGTCATGAGAGGTTGGGTTAAGTACCCACCCCTTATCTGGTACTTTTCATCTCATTTACTATATTTTTTTATGTCCTCCGGAGAGAGAGGAGCAACGATGCTAGATATTGGCCTTTTCGAATAGCAAAAGATGTATTCATGAATATTACCGAAACCTTTTGTCATTGCACCAGGTCCATACTTATTCTTCCAAACTATTTGCTGTATAAAATTATTTGAACCAAATACTTCATCTAATAAGATTTTTAAATGTGCAGACTCAGTATCGTCAAGATTGATGAAAATAAGGCCATCGTCATGTAGGAAATGTCTTAATAATTTTAGTCTTGGATACATCATGCAAAGCCACTTATCATGGCGGGACAGGTCCTCAGCCTCCTTACCTACCACTTCCCCTAACCAATTCCTGATTTCAGGGCTGTTAACTGCGTCGTTGTAAGTCCAGCCTTCATTTCCCGTGTTGTATGGCGGATCAATATAGATGCATTTCACCTGTCCAGCGTAATAT
>CAYXRH010000075.1:0-14198 GCA_964466355.1 uncultured Thermodesulfobacteriota bacterium | reverse complement strand
AGGTCAGTCCGCCCGGCCCACCGGGGGGACTGGGGATTTGAGATGACAAGTTCATGGTCCTGCAAGGACAGGATAACTAGGCGAGATAACTTTGTCTTTCGCTTGTTTCGTGTAAAGTGAAGGGTGGAAGTTTTTTGTATTTAAGTAGTGACGCCGTGATCCGCCTGATAACGCTCCAGCCGCCGGAATAAGAACAAAGCCAACTCAATGGCCATGTTTTTACCCAAACGGACGTACTCTTTGCCAGATGTGAGGCCGTGCGACCCTCCCATAGATAGGAAATTGTAAAGACCTTGAATGCAGCTCTTTTGATTTATGTTACTGAATATGAATGGGTCGCTCGCGTAAGATCGCGCCATGTAAAAAGTTTTCTTTATCCTTCCACGATAAGTTGTAGTGTGATACATAAGTATCTGACTTAATTGAGGGTCGGGGATCGATAAACGGGTGCGGAGCTTAAACCATGCCTGGACTGCCTTTCCCATTAGGTCCACGGATAATAGAGATCACAATGAACGGGAGGTAGGATAAGTTCCTCCGGACGATGGGCGCAACAGGGTGGCGTTGTTGTTTGCGTGGCCAGAGGGTTTTGGCGACGGGATCTGTTCTTTGTACAAAGCCAAGACCTTCGGGTAGAGGCGAGGAAGGGGGTATTATGCTAACCATTATGAGTAATTTTTGGACGTGCCCTATTTGCGGCGGGGCAGTAAGCGCGGGGGCGGCGTGCCCCAAATGCGGTGTTGAGGACCCCAAGCTGTCACTAAATAATGAAGAAATAGTGGAATCCTCGCCAAGAACACACAAAGTAAACGAGACGGTTATCACCGGAATTCGCATCCCCTTCTCGCATCTTCTTGTTCTACTAATTAAGCTATCCATCGCTGCTGTGCCCGCTGCTATCATTGTTGCTATTCTATGGACCGTAGTGGTCAGCGGAATCTTAGGAACACTCGGAGCGGGCAAGTAAACTCGACAGAACGACCCGCGGGTGGCCCGGACAAGGCGGCGAGAGAAACGGATAAGGGTTTGTCTTGGGAAAAACCCTTATATGCAAGAGGACGATCCGTCCGGAAGGCTCTTGACTTTTTCATGAAAATAGAACGAATTAGATCATCTGCGTTAGTCATTAATTGTGTTGACAGTCGGGCTTCCCTTCGGGACGGCGTGAGGTCCAGGCGGGCCAGGCTGAATAACCTCTACTACATGGGCGTCAAGCCGGCGGCCAGGTCCACCTTGGCCGAGGCCAACGAGAAACGGCCCGCCTCCTTTGGCGAGCGTGGGGATGAAGGCGAACGGTCGCTGTTTTAACCCCCTCACGGCGCCTGCCTTTTGTCCGGCCGGGAGTTGAGGGCCAACTTCTCGCCGGCCCACCTCTTCACCGCCCCCAGGTCCCGGACCACCGGGCTGGGGGGCAGGGCCTTGAGGATCGTCTGGCCGTAGTTCTTTTTAAAAAGGCGCACATCCAACACGGCCAGCACGCCCTTGTCCCGCCCGGAGCGGATGAGGCGGCCGAGACCCTGGCGCAGGCTCAAGACGGCCTCTGGAACCTGGTAGCTCCAGAAGGGCTCCTCGCCCAAAGACCGCAGGCGCTGGATGCGGGCGGCGACGAGGGGGTCCTCGGGCGGGGCGAAGGGCAGCTTGTCGATGACCACCAGGCTCAATCTGGGGCCGAGGACGTCGACGCCCTGCCAGAAGGAGGCCGTGGCCATCAAGACTGCCCCCTCCTGGTTCATGAACTCCTCGATGAGGTGGGCCTTGGGGGCCTGGCCCTGCTTGAGGCAGGGCCAGCTCAGGCGGGGCGAGAGCAGCCGGTGGACCGCCTCCAGGTTGCGGTTGGAGGTGAAGAGCAAAAAGGCCCGCCCCTGGGTGATGTCCACCAGGGCGGCCATCTGGTCGGCCGCAGCCTCGGCGAAGCCGGGCGCCTGGGGGAGGGGCATCGCCTCCGGGACGTAGAGCAGGCTCTGGGCGGCGAAGTCAAAGGGCGAGGCCAGAATCAGCTCCTCGGCCGGGCCGGGCAGGCCCAGCCTGGCCCGAAAGCGGGGCGGGTCCAAGGTGGCCGAGGTGAAGATGAGGGCCTTGGGTCGGCTGAAGAGGGTCTGGTTGAGCACGCCGGCCACCTCCACCGGAGCGGCCTTGAGGCTCAGGCCCCGCTTCAACCGTTCGGCGTAGTAGACGTATTCCCCCTCCAGGCGGCCGAGGATCATCTTCAGGCCGTCGGCCAAGGCTTCGGCCCGGCCGGCCAGGGCGAGGCCCTCCTCGGCGTCGAGGGCCTTCTCCAGGGCCGCGCTTTGGGCCTGGGCCAAGGCTTCAATCAAGACTTGGCCTTTTTTCAAATTGGTTGCGCTTAAGAGAGCATCGCTCAAGGGATAGCGCTCGCCCGGCTGGGCCAAAGCCCTGAAGAGCTCATCCACGGCCCGCTTCAGGGAAATGAGCAGGCCGGTGAATCCCTGGGGAGGCAGGTTCTGGGTCAGGTCCTGGATGAAGTCGTTGAGCCTCAGGTCCGAGACCGAGACGCTGAAGTGGCTGGTCGCCGCCGCCTCCACCTCGTGGGCCTCGTCAAAGATGACCGCCTCGCTCTCGGGCAGGACCTGGCCGAAGCCGCCCTGGCGCAAGGCCAGATCGGCCATGAAGAGGTGGTGGTTGACGACGACCACCCTGGCCCGGGCGGCCCGCCGGCGCAGGCGGGTGATGAAGCAGTCCTCGAAAAAGGGGCACTCAGGGCCCAGACATTGATCCGAACCGGTCGTCAGTCCGGCCCAGAGGGGGTCATTCTCGGGCACGAAGTCCACCTCGGCCTTGTCTCCGCTGGCCGACACCCCGGCCCAGATTTCGAGCTTCTGACCGACAAAGGGATCCAGGAGGCCTTGGGCCGATGATCTCTTCAGCCGGCGGCGGCAGAGGTAGTTCTGGCGGCCCTTGACCAGGCAGGCGTCCTTCTTGAGGCTCAGCTGCTGATCCAAGAAGGGAAGGTCCTTGTCGAAGATCTGGTCCTGGAGGTTCTTGGTCGCCGTGGAGATCGTCGTCTTGAGGCCGGAGAGGAGGACTGGGACGAGGTAGGCCAGGGTCTTGCCCGTGCCGGGGCCAGCCTCGATGGCCGCCCGGCCGGCCTCCTCCAAGGTCCGGGCCACGGCCTCGGCCATCTCCACCTGGCCCTCCCGGGCCTCGAAGCCGGGCCAGTTCTGGGCCAGGACCCCGGCCGGGCCGAGGATCTTGATCGTCTTTTGCACAAGGCCCACGGGCCTCGATTTAACACGGCCGAGTCAAAAAGACCAGGTGAGGGGCGGGACGGACCACTTATACCAATTTCCCATTGAAATGAAATAAACATGCCTTAGTGCGCCCTAAGCTCAAGCCTTTTTCGGTCGGGCCTGAAGGCCTTTTCCGGCTGCGCGTCTCGGCCGGCTGCTCCGGTGCTTCGCAAGTCGCTGACCGCCGGCCTCGATGCTCGCCTGGCCTAGGCCCTCCCTCAAAAGCCTTAAGTTTAGGGCATGGGGCGTCTTCGATCAGCCGTGGCGCCATTCGTTAAATCACAATGGGAAAATGGTATTAGACCAAGGCATGGATCAGGACCTTCCCCCAAAAGTCAGGTATCCAAGAGGGCGATTTGGAAGTGTGGTGTGCCTGGGTTAAGGATGGAGTTAGCCGGCGTTTTAATGACCACCCAGACAGACGGAACTAAAGGGAAGTATGGAGAGCCCTCTCGTGAACTCGGCTTCACTAACTTCGCCGCCTCCTTGATTCCAGAGGTGGGTGCTTTTGCGGCAATGAGAGCGAAGAGGTAAAATAATTAGGCTGATTGGGCCTCAGAACCTAGCCCTTCCCCACCCTCTCCTTGGCCTCGGCGATGGTTTTTAAGAATTTCTCCATCCGCGTCGGCGGGGCGACGAGGAAGATGTTGTCGAAGGTCTTTGCCCTCAAGACTCGTCTGAAATACTCCTCCACCGGAAACTTCAGCTCAAAGCAGACCAGGGCCCGGGGGCAGGGCAGCCCTTCCTGGAGGGTCCGGCAGTAGCCGAACCTCACCTCGCCGCCCAACTGGGGGCAGCGGACCTCGACGTGGTCAAAGACATCGTAGGACATGATTTCTGACGGCCGCCTTTTCTCCTTGAGAGGCTGGGAGCCGGGGCGAGAGGAGTTCTCTCGCCCCGCCTTGAATGATGAAAGGTCAACCGGCGGCCTCAAGATCGCATCCCGGCCGCCGCTTCCCTGACCACCGAGGCCCTGCCTACCCTATCTTGGGCAGACCCTCGATGGCCTTGAGGGCCCTTTCAATCTCCGCCTCGGGCAGCTCGTAGCTGGTCAGCTTGCCCGAGATGAAGGCGTCGTAGGCGGCCAGGTCCACCAGGCCGTGGCCGGACCAGTTGAAGAAGATGGTCTTTCCCTTGCCTTCCTCCTTGGCCTGCTGGGCGGCGTCGATGACCGCGGCGATGGCGTGGTTCGTCTCCGGGGCGGAGATGAAGCCCTCGGTCCGGGCGAAGAGCAGGCCCGCCTCAAAGGTCTGGATCTGGTCGTAGGCCCTGGGCTCGATGAGGCCCAGGTTGATGCCGTGGCTGACCATGGGGGCCATGCCGTGATAGCGCAGCCCACCGGCGTGGATCGGGGGGGGCACGAAGTCGTGCCCCAGGGTGTGCATGGGGCAAAGCGGTGCCTTCTTATTGGTGTCGCCGAAGTCATAAGAGTAGGGGCCGCGGGTCATGGTCGGACAGGAGGTCGGCTCGGCGGCGATGACCTGGATCTCCCGGCCGGCGATCTTGTCGGCCACAAAGGGGAAGGCCGCCCCGGCGAAGTTGGAGCCGCCACCGGCGCAGCCGATGACCACGTCGGGATACTCGCCCAGGGCCTCGAACTGCTTCTTGACCTCCTGGCCGACCACCGTCTGGTGCAAAAGGACGTGATTCAAGACCGAGCCCAGAGAGTAGCGGGTGTCCTCACGCCCCATGGCCATCTCCACGGCCTCGGAGATGGCGATGCCCAGGCTGCCGGGGCTGTCCGGGTTTTGAGCCAGTATCTTGCGGCCGGCCTCGGTCGTGTTTGTGGGCGAAGGGACGCAGTCGGCCCCCCAGGTCATCATCATGATGCGGCGGTAGGGCTTTTGCTCGAAGGAGACCCTGACCATGTAGACCTTGCATTCCAGGCCGAACTGCTGGCAGGCGAAGGACAGGGCCGAGCCCCACTGCCCGGCTCCGGTCTCGGTGGTGATCTTTTT
The DNA here is from genome assembly GCA_964466355.1 of uncultured Thermodesulfobacteriota bacterium. Lineage (GTDB taxonomy): Bacteria > Desulfobacterota > Desulfarculia > CAYXRH01. The sequence continues at coordinate 8,992 of CAYXRH010000075.1, read as the reverse complement.
TACCCCAAAGACCTTGTTGTAATAGGCCTGAGGCACGGCCGTATTGGGCTTGTGGGAGCCCGGCGGCGAGACGCCCTCGTTCTTGAAGTAGATCTTCACCGGGGCCCCGAGGGCCTTCTCCAGGCCGTCGGCCCGATAAAGCGGCGTCGGCCGCCACATCTTGTATATCCCCAGGACTTCCTCGGGGATATCAATCCAGCGCTCGGCCGACATCTCCTGCTCCAGCAGGTTCATGGGGAAGATCTGGGCCATGTATTCAACAAAAGCCGGTCCGGGTGGATCGAACGTGCGGGGATCCAGCGGCGGCGGCATGGGGCTGGGGAAGTCGGCGTTGAGGTTGTACCATTGCCTCGGCAGAAATTCTTCCCCTAAAAACGTCTTTTTTGCGGGCATAATCCCCCCCCGGTCTTGGTTTGAAAAGACTGAACAACTCTTCGCGGGCTCCTGACGAGCCCGAAATATTCTTGCGCGAATTGGCGAAAGAAGATTAGGCTGGTCGGGCCTGACGCCGCCCGAGGCGAAAGCCGGGCGCAATCAGGCCCGACGCCACAACCAATCAGGACGGCAGGGGGAACAGCAAGTCGCGATGATGATTACAGTTCTCACGATCAGCTCACGTTTGCAGCAACATTATGCCAGACAAGGCGAATCATGACAAGAAGGAAATTAGACGCTCGGCGGCCCAATTAGTATCTCCATCAAGAAAAGGAGTCAGAACATGAAAAGGATATCTTTAGTTGTATTGGTGATTTCATCTCTTCTCATCGCCGCCAGCGCCTCGGCCGAGCCTTTGCTGGGCGAGAGGCTCGAGCGGGAGATGTGGGCCCTGATCAAGGCCGGAGATTGGTCCCAGGTCGAGAGCCTCATCGCGCCCGGGTTTCAATCCTCCCATCAGGACGGCGCCCGGGACCGGGCGGCCGAGATGAAGGTGATCAAGGGTCTCAACCTGGGCGAGTACAAGCTGGACCGCTTTGTCGTGACCGAAAGCGGCCCGGTGATCGTGGTCACCTACTTCGTGGCGGTGAAAAGTGAGACCATCAAGGGCCAGGTCCTGCCGGCCGCCCCGGCCCAGAGGCTCAGCGTGTGGCTCAAGAGTGGAAACGGCTGGCAATGGATGGCCCACGCCAACTTAAATCCGATGAAGAAATAAACTCGCGCTCAAGCCAAGGCGGTCACGACCCGCTCCGCCGTGGCCTCCCAACCCAGTTGAGGGGCCGCCCGGCCCATGATCCGGCGCCGCTCCTCCCGTTTCGGCGGATAGATGAGCCTGAAAACGGCTTCGGCCTCCTGGTCCACGATCGCCTCCTCGATGGCGTCTCGCTGGAGGATGGTCATGTCCAAGAGAGCCTGGCGGCTGTTGAGGTCGAGGCCCAGCCCTGAGGGAGGCTTGGAGAAGTCGACGATCCGGAAGGTCTTTTCGGGCGCAACCTGCTGGAGAAGATAAGAGCAGCCGCAGGCCCGAGACAAAAAGGGGACGCCGCCGTAAGCGTAGGTCTCCAGTTGGGCGATGCCAAAAGGTTCATAAACCGACAACCCCAGTTCCAGGTCGCTGGCGGCGCGCAGGTCCAGCCGGCTGGCATCTTCGGGCACCCTCAGCCCGGAGCTGTGGCGGGAGAACCCGAACTGGTTGATGAACACGCCCTTGAGAACCCAGGAGCGGGCGTTGAAAAGGGTCAGAGCGTAATACATATCCACTTCGGGGCCCACCAGGTCGGGCCAGCCGTCTTTGTGGAGCACCGGCCAGCCGTATTCGGCCTCCATGCCTTTGACCGCTTCGCTGGAGCGGCCGGCTGAGGCAAAGGTGGCCAGGAGAAAAAAAACGCCCTTCAGCTTCCGTCTGGCCAGGAGGTCGTCGAGGCGATAGAGGAGTTTTACATCCCGCCAGCACCCCTTGGAGACGACCAGCCGGGTGACGTGGGTGATGATGTACTCTGGGCGGAAATTGAGAAGGATCTCGGTGTAGTCCTCGATGAGACGGCGGCTTTGAATCTTCTGCGAGCGGGTCAGATCCTGGAAGGTGAAGCCGTTGTATACGACGTGCACTTTGGCGGCATCGACGCGGGGCTGGAAATAGAGAAGCTGGTCCTTGATGTTGTCGCTCACGGCCAGGACGCCATCTAAGAACTCCACCCGCTTGACCAGTTCGGCCCGGTAGTTGTCTTCCTGGGAGCCGAAGTCGTGCTCCAGAGTCCGGCCCTCGGTCAGGGAGAGGCGCATGACGTTATCAAAGGCGACTTCGTGGCCGGGCAGGCTCTCCACCACCGCCCGGGCCGGGGCGACCTCGTGGGCGTAGAAATAGGTTTTGTCGCCGCGGCGCACGCCGCCCCGCTGGGCCATGACCACCTCCAGGAGGCAGGGCAGACCCATGTATTCGTGGCCCAGGTGGCAGACAGGTTGGTCGGGGAAGCAGGCTTCGAGGATGTCGAGGTAGGGGATGGCCAGGCGGAGATACTGTTCGTAGTCCCAGTCCTCGAAGCGGGCCGAATTGAGGCCGAAGTGCTCCCAGAGCCGGTACTTGAACTCATCGACGCCTCTGGCCTCCATGTTGGTCACGTCCACCAGGATGACCTCCACCGGCTTGGTCTTTTGAGGGTTGAGGTCGTCGGCCAAGGAGCGCTGGCCGTAGACGATGTTCACCTGGCGGCGCTCTTGGATGGGGCCGAAGAGAGCCGCCCGCCCCACGGCGTCAAAGGCGTCCAGGCTGGAATACAAAACCCGGCCGTCGTCTCCCAGCCGTTTGCCCCGGCCCGGCGACGGCTCAAAAAGCGGCCCGTAGAGAAGGGTCTGGGGAAATCTTCGGCGGTAGCTCTTCGAGGTAATCAAGCCGCTCAAAACGGCTCCGATGCCGCCGAACTTGTGGGCCGCCTCGTGGGTGACGTGAACGGCGAGCATTTCACCACCCCCAAGTCTCCATGTGGTGGGTTGGATTGTGACATTTCAGAAGCGTTAAGAAAAGGCTGTTTTATTTTAATTCCTTTTATTCGCTTCTTGACGCTTCCCTTTGAGGTCCATAACATGCACTGAGAGTCCAGGCCGGCGGCGCCTTTCAAACCGCGAAGCCGGCTTTGAGGAGGAGTAGCATGTCGCTCAGGATGCTCATCGTGCACGAATTCAAGGTCATGCGGCAGATCGTCGAGAAGTACTCCCTGGCCGAGATGGCCGAGGCGGAGGTGGAGTCCGTCGCCTCCTCCCGGGAGGCGGTCGAACGGCTGGCGGCCCAGAAGTACGACATCGTCCTGTGCGCCCTGGAGATGGCCGGGCTGGACGGCCTCGGCGTGCGCGACAAGATGCGGGCCTCGCCCCTCAACCAGAACACCCCTTTCGTCATTCTCACTTCCACCGACACCGAGGCCCAGCAGCGGCGGCTGGCCGAGCAAGGGGTGGAGCACGCTTTGATCATTCCCTTTTCGGCCCTGGAACTGAGGGGTATGGTCACGCACCTGACCAACCTGAGGCAGAGGCGGAGTCACGCCCGGTTCAATATCCCCGGCGCCATGGCCGAGATCCACTTCGGTCAGAACCACATTTCGGCCGAAGTGGTCAACATCAGTCTCAACGGGCTTCTTTGCAACTTGACCTATCCTGAAAAAGAGCCCAATCTGCTCGAGGCCTGCCAAATCACCGTCAACTTTCCGCCCGATTACGGCCAGGCCAGGGCGGCGGACATCATCGGCTCCTTGGTCAGGCTCAACGTCCTCTCCTGGCGCGGCGACCACTCGCCTGAGCAGCTCAGGGCGGCCTGGAAGTTCGTCGACACGCCCCCGGCCGCGGCCAAGACTCTGGAGATGACCCTGGAGACGGCGCGCCGGGATTTGATGCTGGCCGAGGAGCGGGCCAGAGGCGGCCCCAAGGACTCCGCCGCGTCCTGAGGTGGAGGCCGGCGGCGGGCCGACCCCAATCGTCTGGAACCGCTATTGATCTGTTTGTGGGTTAGAGGCTCGTTTTTTTGAAGACGCCCTCCGGCAAGAGCCTGATGAGGAGCATGATCCAACGCCACAGGCCCTTGGTGTAGACCACGTCCCGCCCCTGCCTCAAGGCGCGGTAGATGTCCGCCGCCGCCTCCTCCGGCTCGGCCAGAAGCTTCTCGTTGAGGTCCATCCCCTCAGTCATCTTGGTCCTGACGAAGCCGGGGAGCACGGTCAGAACCTGGACGTTGCGCTTGGCCAGCCGATTTCTGAGCCCGCTCAAGTAGACGCTCAGGCCGCCTTTGGCCGCGCCGTAAATGTAGTTGCTCGCCCGACCCCTCAAGCCAGCCACCGAGCTCAAGGCAATAATGAAGCCGTGGCCTCTTTTTTCAAAGTCAGCGGCGACGATCTCCAAAATGGAGATGGCGCCCAGCAGGTTGGCCTCGATGATTTTCCTGGCCTCGCTGAAATCCGTCTGGGCCTTTTTTTGGTCGCCCAGGAAGCCAAAGGCCAGCATCACCCCGTCCGGCTTGGGGTCGAGCCGGTCGTAGAAGCCGGTGTGGCTGGCATAGTCGGTCGCCTCGAAGGCCAGGGCCGCGGCCTTGACTTCAAAGCGCAGCTCCAAGTCTTTGGCCTTCTTGGTCAAAACGTCGAGGCGGCGGGAGGCCAAATAAAGATCGGTCTTCTCCATTTTGGCCAAGATTCGGGCCAGGGCGAGGGCCATGTCTGAATTGGCCCCCAGAATCAAGACGCGGCGGCTCATAATTCCAGCCTCCTTGATTGCAAGGAGTTGAACTTCTCCCTGAGTGAATATTTTCGTCTCAAGGCGGCGAAGTCTTCCCAGCCGGGATAGCCCCGACGGAAGACCTCCCGGGACATGAGGGCGTCCTTGGTCAGATAGAGCCGGCCGCCAAATTCCAGGACGAGGCGGTCCAGCTCCGCGAACAAGGCCAAGACCTTCGGCTCCATCTTGAAGTCCAAGGAGAGGGTGTAGCCTTCCAAGGGAAAGGAGAGGAGATTTTGGTTGGCCGGACCGAAAAGCTTGAAAACGGCCAGAAAGGAGCCCAAGCCGGTGCGGGAGATCCGCTCCAAGATGAGCCGCATGCCCTCGAAGCTGGCTGTCTTGGGCAGCACGACCTGGTATTGGACGAAGCCCCGGCGGCCGTACATCCTGTTCCAGTGGCCGATGGCGTCGAGGGGATAAAAAAAACCGTCCAGGTGGCGCAGCCTCGTCAAACCCCGCCGGCCGGGGCGGCGGTAGTAGAGTTCGTTGAAAAGCTGGATCGAGCGCCGGTTCAATATGAAACCGGGCAGATCCACGGGCACGGCCAGCCGGACGGTCGGAGCGTCATCGAAGCGGCCGTCCTCGGCGTGCTCGCCGAGCATGAGCAGGGAGCGGCCGGCCCTCTCCCCCCTGGCCAGGCAGTCAATCCAGGCCACCGAATAAGTCGCTTGGCGGTGTTCCTCGAAAAGGTCGAAGATGTGGGCCAGATTGCGGGCCGGGATTATCCTTTCGACCACGTAGGCGCTTCTGATCGGCTTGAGCTGGACAGTGGCCGAGACGATGACTCCGGTCAAGCCCATGCCGCCGCAGGTGGCCCGAAACAGGTCTTCGTTTTCGCTCTGGGTGCAAGTGATCACGCTTCCGTCGACCCGCATCAACCTCAGGGCCAAGACCGCCTCGGAGAAGCAGCCGGCCTGGTGGTGGTTCTTGCCGTGGACGTCGCTGGCGATGGCCCCGCCGAGGGTGATGAACTTGGTCCCCGGAGTGACGGGCAGAAACCAACCCCGGGGCAGAAAGGCTTCGATGATCTCGAAAAGGCCGAGGCCGCTTTCGCCGGTGAGGACGCCGCTGGAGGGATCGAAGTCCAAGACGGCGTTGAACCGCCGCGAGAAGATGACCCGGGGGGCCAAGGCGCTGTCTCCGTAGCTGCGGCCCAGAGCGTGGACGATAATCTCCCCCGGCGCTTTTAGAAGAGAGGCGAGGCCTTCTTGGTCCTCAAAAGAGCCGCCTCGGGCCTCAATGGAAGGGTGGCGGCCCCAACCGCTGAGCTTCATTGGGCCTCACCTCTTGAAGACGTAAAGCAGGGCCACGAAGTTGACGACCCACAGCAGCCCGATGACTTGCAGAAAGACGTCCTTCAAAAAGACGTGGGTCGGCGAGCCGCTTTTGTGTTCCACGAAGGTGATCTGCATGTAGCGCAGGAGACCCAGGATGACCCAGAAGGTGGTCGGATAGAGCAGGTTGGTGCCGTGCTTTGAGACCACCTCCGGCGAGACGGTGTAGAGGATGTAGCTGACGATGATCACCCCGGCCATGAGGACCATGCTCAAGGACACGAACTCCATGTTGTAGCCGGAGAGGCTCAAGCGGGTGTTGATGTTGTTTTCGAGAAGGATGAGGTCGTCGCGGCGCTTGGAAAGGGCCAGGAAGAGGGCTAAAAGAAAAGTCATCAGCACCAGCCAGTGGCTCACTGGCACCTGGGCCGCCTGCCCCCCGGCCAAGACGCGCAGGACGAACCCAATGGCCACGCAGACGACGTCGATGATGGCCACGCTCTTGAGGTAAAGGGAATAGGAGGCGTTCAAGGCCAGATAGAGCGCCAGAATGAGGATGGTCCACTTGCTCAGAAACACGACCGCGAAAATGAGGGCCAGGCCCAACAGGGCCGCCCCGAAGACCGAGGCCTCCACCGGGCTCACGGCGCCGCTGGCCAGAGGGCGGCGTCTCTTTTGAGGGTGGCGCCGATCTTGGGGCAGGTCGCGCAGATCGTTGAAGACGTAGACCGGGCTGGCGGCGAGGCAGAAGGCGAGCATGGTCATCAGCGAGGCGGAGATGGCTTCGACGTCGGTCAGCTTGTGCCCGAAAAAGAGAGGGGCTAAGACGAAGACGTTCTTCAGGTACTGATGCGGTCTGGCCAGCTTGAGGTAAAGCTTGAGCTTGTTCATTTTTAAAAACGCCCCAACGATCGTCGGCCAGGGTAACATCCCCCGGCCCGACCCTGCAAGCCGAGAGCGTCGCCCAACCGCCTTTTTGGCCCCACGGCGGCGTCGCTCGGTTTTCTCGAACGCGCACACATGACCATCATGGGCTCAGCTTTGGGCGGAGCTGAAGGCCGCCTTCGGGGGCGATGAATGACAGAGGCGCTGAGCTAAAGTATAATGACAACCGACACTTGTTTTCCTTCCAATCGCCGAGGTGAAGACATGGGCGATGAATCCAAGACCAAAGCCCAATTGATCGAGGAGCTGGCCCTGGCGCGCCGGCGGTTGGCCGAACTGGAAGCCTTCAAGGGCCAGCGCCAGCGGGCCGACGAGGCCCTTCAAGAGATCGAGAATTGGTTTCGACTTCTGACCGAAAACCTGCCGGTTCAACTGGCCTACCTGGACGATGAGCAAAGATATCTATACACCAATAAAGCTTACCGCGATTTGTTCGGCTGGACGCGGGAGGCCATCGCCGGACGGTCGGTCAGGGCGGTGGTGGGCGATGAGGTGTACGTCGAGGTCGAGGACTATCTTTCGACCGCCTTGTCCGGCCAGGAGGTCATCTACCAGGCCCAAAGATGTTTACCTTCCGGCGAGGAGCGCCATCTGGAGGTTCGTTTGACGCCCAGCTTCGATGACCGGGGCGTGGTGAAGGGAGTCTACGTCGTCAGCCTCGACAACACCGAGGCCAAAAGAGCCGAGGAGGCGCTCAAGGAGAGCGAGGAGCGGTACCGCTCCCTCATGGAATTGACGCCGGACGGGGTGATGGTCTTTCAGAACGAAAGATGCACCCTGGCCAACCAGGCCGCGGCCGACGGCCTCGGGGCCCCAAGCCCGGAGGAGCTAATAGGCATATCACAATACGATATTCTTCACCGTGATTATCGTCACCTCAGCCGGGACCGCGCCCGCCGCGCCTTGAAGGGCGAGCGGCTGAGGCCTTGCGAGTACGAGTTCGTCAGGCTCGACGGGCAGGTCATCGACGTCGAGGCCAACGGCGGCGTCTTGATCTTTCAGGGCCGGCCGGCCGTGTTCACCGTCTGGCGCGACATCACCGCCCGCAAGCGGGCCGAGGAGGCCCTCAAAGAAAGCGAAAACAAGTTCTCCAAAGCATTCCAGGCCGCGCCCTTGGCTACGGCCATCACCAGTTTAAATGACGGGCGCTTCGTGGAGATCAACGAATTTTTTGAGCACGTGACCGGTTATTCGCGCGAAGAAGTCATCGGACGGACCCCCTTTGAACTGAATCTTTTCGTCGAACCAAATGAGCGCGCCAGATTCGTAAACCTCATAAAAGAACAGGGTTTTGTACATAATTTCCAGGGATTCTTCCGCACAAAATCCGGCGAGATTCGCCAAGGCCAGTGGGCGGCCGATTCGATCGAATTGAATTCCCGGATGTGCCTCATTTCGATGATGACCGACATCACCGCCCAAAAGGAAACCGAGAAAGCCCTTCAGGAAAGGGAGGCGCGTCTGCGGGCCATCTTAGAGGCCGCCCGGGACGTGTCCTTCATCATGACCGACCTCGGCGGAGAAGAGGCCCGCATCTTGGAGTTCAGCACCGGCGCGGAGCGCATGTTCGGCTACTCCAGGGCGGAGGCTCTCGGCCGGCCGGTGGCCATGCTTCACCTGCCCGAGGAGGCGGCCCGCTTCCCCGAATATTTAGACTTTCAGCAACGGAAAAAGAAAGGCTTTGTCGAAGAGTCGATCTTGGTCCGCAAATCCGGCGAGCGGTTCCCGGCCCTCTTCAGCATCCACCCCATTCTTGACGACGAGGGCCGCATGATGGCCTCCTTGGGCGTCACCATCGACATCACGGCCCTCAAAGAGGCCGAGGAGGCCCTCAAAGAGAGCGAGGAGCGATACCGCCTTTTGTTTAACAGCAGCAACGACGCCGTCTTCGTCCACCTCATCGACGAAAACGGCCGGCCCGGACCCTTCATCGAGGTCAACGACGTGGCCTGCCGACGGCTGGGCTACCGTCGGGAGGAGCTTTTGGCCCTCACCCCCCTGGACATCGGCTTGAGCAAGGATTCAAAAGGAGCCTCTGTTCTTGGCCGGGAGATCCTCGCCCAAGGCCAGGCCCGGTTCGAGAC
>CAYXRH010000074.1:0-14218 GCA_964466355.1 uncultured Thermodesulfobacteriota bacterium | reverse complement strand
GCCCCGAGCCGACCGGGACCCCGGCCGCTTCGCAGTTGGCCCACATCCCGGTGGACCACATCCGGCCCAACCCCGAGCAGCCCCGCGCCCGGATGGATGAAGCCGCCCTCGAGGAGCTGGCCGAGTCGGTCAAGGTTCAGGGCCTCTTGCAGCCCCTCTTGATCAGCCGGGCCGGGGAGGGCGGCTACGTTCTCATCGCCGGCGAGCGGCGCTGGGCCGCGGCCAGGCTGGCCGGGCTCGAGGAGGTTCCCTGCCTCATCAAGGAGGTCGCCCCGGCTGAGCGGCTGGCCCTGGCCTTGATCGAAAACGTGCAGCGGCAGGACCTCAACCCCATCGAGGAGGCCGGAGCCTACCATCGCCTGACGACTGATTTCGGTTTGAGCCAGGAAGAGGTGGCCCGGGCGGTGGGCCGCGACCGGGCCACGGTGGCCAACTACACCCGCCTCCTCAAGCTTCCGGAGGCGGTTCAGGTGGACCTGGTCGAGGGCCGCCTGACCATGGGTCACGCCAGAGCTTTGCTCGCTCTGGCCGACAGCGCCCCCAAGCTGCTGGCCGCCAGGGCCAAGGTTCTTCACAAGCGCTTGAGCGTCCGCCAGACGGAGCGGCTAGTGGATCGGCTCAAGAAGCCCCCCCGGCCGCGCCAGCCGAAGCCAGTCACAATCCAGCTCAAGGCCGAGGAGGATAGGCTGCGCCGGGCCCTGGGGACCAAGGTCAACATTGAGCGCCGAGGCCGCCAGGGCCGCATCGTCATCGAGTTCTATTCTGACGAGGAGCTGGATCGGCTCCTCGAATTCTTGTCCCAGAGATGATCCTTGGCCTTGACGGTGATCATCGACGGTTACAATCTCATCCGGACCACGGACCTGGTCCGGGCCGAAGAGGCGGGCGGCTTGGCGGAGGGCCGGACCGGGCTGTTCCAGGAGCTGGCCGCCTATCGCCGCCTCAAGGGACACCGCATCGTCGTCGTCTTTGACGGCGCCTCCCCCCTCAGATCCGAAGAGTTCAAGGAATACGGCCTCAAGACCATCTACACCCCGGCCGGCCAGAGCGCCGACGAGCCGATCATCTCTCTGGTGGCGGCCGCCCGAGGCGAAGCGGTGGTCGTCACCTCGGACCGCGCCTTGAGCGAGGCGGTGGCCTCCCTGGGCGGCGAGGCCGTGGCCTCGTCCCAGTTTCGGGAGCGCCTGGCCTTGGCTGCTTTGACCGAGATGAAGGGCGTGGAGGTGGACGAAGAGCGGCCGCTCAAATCTCCCAAGGGGCCGGCCCGGCGGCGGCCCAAAAAGAGCCGCCGCCGCCGGGCCAAGCTGGCCAAGCTCTGAGGCGGGTGTCTAATGATGCCGCGACGCCGCTTCGGCCAGGTCAAGGTCCCCTTCAAGCGCATCCACCTCGAGCTGACCAACGTCTGCGACTTCAACTGCGTCTTCTGCCCCAAGTCGGTCATGACCCGGCCCTTGGGCTACATGGACCCCGAACTGGCCCGGCGGACCATCTCCGAGATCAAGGCCCTGGACCTGGCCGAGAAGATCACCTTCCACGTCATGGGCGAGCCGACCCTCCATCCTCACTTCTTCGACCTCCTTGGTCACGCCCAGGAGGAGGGGGTCAAGGTCGGCCTGACCACCAACGGCGGCGGCCTGGGAGACCGCGTCGGGCGGCGTCTTTTGGACCGCGAGCTGCACCAGATCGACGTCTCCCTGCAGACCCCGGACGAGGAATCATTCGCCCTGCGCCGGGCCAGGAGCCTCGATTTCGAGACGTATCTCAGCGGCGTCATGGACTTCTTCGCCGCCTACCGGGCCGACCATCCCCGAACCATTTTCAAGTTCCGCTTCCTCAACACCCGCTTCCGCCAGCGGAGCATGGAGCGCAAGATCGGCCCGGTGCGGGTCATGTCCTCCACCAGGGAGCTGAGGGCCACCTTGGGCCAGTGGCTGGAGACGATCCACCGCCGACTCGGCCTGGCGCCGAGTGAGACGGCCCGGGCCCTCAAAAAGGCGGCCAAGCTGGTCTCGTACAAGTGGAACGTGGTCGAGGTTCTGCCCAACGTCTTCTTCGAGACCTACGTTCTTGAAGACTGGGGCCACGCCTTTCACGACGGACCGATCCACGACGCCTGGGCCGGGTATTGCTTTGGTCTGCGGGACCATTTCGCCATCCTTTACAACGGCGACGTGACCCTGTGCTGCATCGACTACGACGGCCGCACCGCCGTCGGCAATCTCCATCAGGCCTCGCTGGCGGACATCCTGACCTCAGAGGAGGTGGGCCGCATCGCCGCCAGCTTCAGGCGTTTCAAACCCGTCCATCCCTACTGCAAACGCTGCCTGGGGGGCAAAACCAGGGCCTCCTGGCTTTTTAAACCCGCCGCCGGCCTGGTGGGGCTGTGGCTCTTGAAACCCTTTTTCTACCACCGCACCCGCCTCTTTTGAGCAGCCCCGGCCGCCTAAAGCCTTCACTTTGCCCTTGCCCTCGCGGCCGCTTTGGGCCTAAAAAGGGCGAGATGTCGTCGAATGAGAAGAGAAAAGGCCTCGTTCAGGTCTACACCGGGGAAGGCAAGGGCAAGACCACGGCCGCCCTGGGTCTGGCCCTGCGGGCCGCGGGGCGGGGCTGGCGGGTCAAAGTTTTCCAATTCTTGAAGCCGCCTCGAAGCTCGGGAGAGCATTTCGCCGCCCTCAAGCTGGCCCCAGACTTGGAGATCATCGCCGTGGGGCGCCAGGGCTTCATCTTTAAAAAGCCCCCGCACAAAAAGGACGTCAACCTGGCCCGCGAGGGGCTGAGGCGGGCCGAGGAGGCTCTTGTGAGCGGCCGGGTGGACCTCCTCGTTCTGGACGAGATCAACGTCGCCTTGTCCCTGGGACTGGTCCAGGTCGAGGCGGTCCTGGCCCTCCTCAACGGCCGGCCCGAGGAGGTGGAGGTGGTCCTCACCGGCCGCGGCGCGCCGGAGGAGATTTTGGCCCGGGCCGATCTGGTCACGGAGATGAAGCCCCTCAAGCACCCCTTTGACCGAGGCGTCGCGGCCAGGGAAGGGATCGAATTCTAGTGCCGCCTCTTGAAGCAAGGATCAAAAGTCAGTCTGGCCGCCCCGCCCTCTTATAAAGAGTTGCTTTACTTGAATGATCGCCAAGCAGTATTAAGGGGCGAAAGGCTAGCCCCCCACCCGAGACCAGAGGAGGTCGTCCATGGCCGTCACCAGCCCCCAAGCCTATCTCGAGCGCGTCAAGGCGCGCCGGCCCAAGGTCTTTCTCAACGGCAGACCGGTCGAGGACATTCTGACCCACCCGGTCACCCGGACGGTGGTCGAGGCCAACCTGGCCTCCTACGAGTGGGCCCAGGACCCGGCCGACGCGGCCGTCATCACCACCCACTCGCCCCTCATCGACGAACCGATCCACCGCTACACCCACGTCTGCCGCTCCGTGGAGGATCTGGTCAAGAAGGCCGAGGCCGGATGCTTCGCCGCCGAGCGTCTGGGGACGTGCATTTACCGCTGCCCCGGTTTGGACGCCTGCCACGCCGTCACGGCGACCACCTTTGAGATGGACGAGAGCCTGGGGACGGATTATCATCCCCGTTTCTTGGATTTCCTGAAGCGTCTCCAGAGGGAGGATCTCGTCGTCGCCGGGGCCATGACCGAGGCCCGGGGGCCCCGGGACAAGAAGGTCTCTGACTGGTCAGACCCTTACCTGTCCCTGAAGCTGGTCGAAAAGAGGGCCGACGGCATTCTCGTCAGGGGGGCCAAGATCAACATCTCCGGGGCCTACGCCGCCGACGAGGTGATAGTTGTGCCCCAGAACGCCAAGGGTCCGGGCGAGGAGGACTACGCCCTGGCCTTCGCCCTGCCCACCGACGCCGAGGGCCTAACCTACATCTGCCAGTACAACCCCTACTCGGCCGAGAGGGAGCAGACCGAGGACATCTTTGAGCTGGGCAACCCCCGCTTCGGCCAGCGCGAGACCTCCCTGGTGATCTTCGAGGACGTCTTCGTGCCCTGGGAGAGGGTCTTTCTGTGTGGCGAGACCCCGTTTGCGGGCAAGATGGTCCTCCGTTTCGCCCAGACCCACCGCATGACCTGCGGCGGGACCTGCAAGGTCGGCTTCATGAACCTGATCATCGGCGCGGCCAAGCTGATCCAGGAGTACAAGGGTCTGGACAAGGTGCCCCACATCAATGACCAGCTGGCCGAGATGGTCACCCTCAAGGAGACCGTGGCCGCCTGCGGCCTGGCCGCGGCGGTGAAGGGCAGCGAGGCGGTGCCCGGTTCGGGGGTCTTTCTGCCGGACGAACTCTACGGCAACATCGCCAAGCTGAACGTCGCCCCGGCCTTCTGGCGGGTCATGGCCCTGGCCGGCGACATCGCCGGGGGGCTGCCGGTGACCATGCCCTCTCTCAAGGAGCTGAAAAACCCCCAGACCGCGGCCCTGGTGAAGCGCTTCCTCTCCTTCGGCTCCGAGGCGCCGGCCGAGGCGATTCTGAGGGTGACCAAGCTCATCCAGAACTGGACCGCCGGGTTGCACGGGGTCGGCACCTGGCACGGGGCGGGGCCGATGGCCACGCAGAAGATCATGCTCGGCCGGCTGTACGACTACGCTCCCTTGAAGGAGCTGGTCAAAAAGCAGCTCGGCCTCGAGGCCCTCGATGAGGGGGATGGCCCGCCTTCTGGCTGAAGAGGGGGGGGCGGATTCGAGATGAATCGAGTGGATGAGACCGTAAGGTTGTTCGCCCAGGGCTTCAGTTGAACCCAGGCCATCCTGGCCAGTTATGGCCGGGGGAGCGGCCTCGACCGAGAGGCGGCCTTGAAGCTGGGCCGCGCCTTCGGGACGGGCATGGGCCAAGGGTCTGTCTGCGGGGCGGTCAGCGGCGCCTTGATGATCCTGGGGCTCGCCCAGGGCGGCGTGGTCGGGAATGATCGCCCGGCTCGGCTCGAGGTTTACGAAAAAGCCCGGGGGTTCGCCCGCCGCTTCGAGGCCGGCCGCCGCACGACCATCTGCCGGGAGCTCATCGGTTACGATCTGGCCACAAGCGAAGGCTACGCCGCGGCCGCGGCGGCCGACATCTTCAACACCGTCTGCCTCGAGCTCGTCCGCTTCGCGGCCGAGATTTTGGAGGAGCTTCTCTAGTGGCGAGGGGTCGACTCTCTCAAGCCGCCCTCTTGGCTCATCTCTCCGAGACGATGAGGCCTGAGTAGACGCCGGGGCTGTCGGGAGACCACTCGACCTTGAACTCCTTGAAGGGCTTTTTTTCAGACCTGAGTCGGGCCTTGACCTTTTTCAAGACCTCGTCGTCCCGGTGGGGCCTGAAGATGTAGGCCTTCCTTGAGGCCAGGGCGACCTGCCGGGCGTAAGGCCCGTAGCGCACTTGACAGTCATCGTACTCCGCCCCGGGGCTGATGATGAGCCTCTCGTCGGTCAGAAAGGTGATGGCGTAGGCCAGCCAGTAGCCGGCGTAGCCGCATTTGACCCCCTCGTTCTCCAGGGTCGCCACCAGGTCCGCCCAGCGGCAAAGGGGCGGGGCGGGCCGCCATTTGTGTCCGCCCGTCAGGGAGAGGGTCGTGGACCAGGTCAAAAAGACGGCCAAAAAAAGGACCAAAACCAGGCCGCCCGGCCGGGCCAAGCTCCACAGCCGCTTGACGAGCCAGACCATCAGGAAAGGCCACCAGGCGATGAGGATGTTCAGATAGCGGCAGCTGCTCTGATCAATCACCGCCGCCGTCATCGTCAAGGCGGACAAGAGGCCCAGAGTGGACGTGGCGGCGGCGAAGGCGGGCCAGTTTCTCTCCAGCCAGGCCGGCCATTGGCCCCGGCCGAGGGCCGCCAAGGCCTCGATGACGATCCAGATCACAGCGGCCAGGATGAGGCTGAAGATGATCCGACCCGTCTCCTCGCCCCAGGGCGTCTGAAGCCCCAAGACCGACGGCACAAAATTCTCCCAGAACCAAACCAGATGTTCGCCCATTTGGGTTAAGCTCACAAATTGAAGGGGGCGGTCGTCCTGACCGTAGGCGAACTGAGGGGTCATGGTGTGCAGAAGCGAGATCAGCCGGGCCAGAGCCTCGCCGGCGGCCAGGGCCGCCAAGGCGGCCAAGCTCCGCCGCTCCTGTTTCAGGGCCGTCCAGGCCCATCCCCCTTCCACGCGCCGCCACAGCAAAAGGGCCGCCGCCAAGGCCAGGGCCGCCGAGGCCCGGACCAGATCCAGACCTCGGGCCGTCTCGGGCGAGGTGGCCAGAACCCGCACGCCACCGAGGTGCCATTTGATTTTGTGGCCGTAAAGGACGACGGCGGCGATGTAGACAAGATAAATCAGCCCCCCGATCCCCAAAAAGACTCCGGTCCGCCGCCGCCAGGCGGCCCACGCCCTGGGGGGCCATTTCTTGAGGGCGCGCTTCTGGGCCAAGACCAGGCTGACCAGGCTGGCCGCGGCGCAGGGCAGGGCGAAGAAGACAAAAAAGGCGCTGGTCCAAAGCCCCAGCCCGGCCAGGAGGGCCGCGGTGAGAAGCCATCCCCAGCCCCGGCTTTGGATCAGCTTGAGCCAGGTCAACTGAAAGACCACCCCCAAGAGAAGGGTCGTGGCGTAGCCGCCCCAGGGCAAGGTGAAAAACCAGGTCATGAACCGGGGGGCCAGAACGATCAAGGCCAGGCTGGCCAAGGCCTCGCCGGCCCCGGCCAGGCGGCGGATCATGAGGCTGTTGAGCAGGGCGAAAGCGGCCAAGATCGTCACCGCACCGAGGCACAGGCCCCAGGCCTTAGCGCCCCAAAGGGCGACGAAGGGCGTCAGCAGGTAGGCCTCGGCCGCGCCCATGTAGACCTGGCCGTAGTAGAAGAGGGGGAATCCCTGGCCGCTGATGATATGTTGGGCCATGAGGCCGACGATGGCGTTGTCCGAGCAGATCTCGCAGGACGCCTTGAGCAGATAGGGCGCCCGGACCAAAAAGACGAGGGCGAGCAAGAGCGCCGCAGCAACGCTGAAGATGCGCTTCGAAAGGCCGCCCCCGGCTCTTAAAGGATGAGCGGAAATGATATCCTCGCGCTGTGTTAAAGAAAATGGAGGCTCGCTTGCCCTGATATCACAATCAAGGCCCCCCTTTCAAGCCGCCGGCCTCATCCGCGGCGGGATTTCCTTTTTTGAATGGTCAAAGATCGAGACCGACTATATTCTTATCACGATTTTTTTAAGCAGAATTGGGCGACGCTGGGAGGCCAAGTGAGTCATCAAGAAAAGCGGATCAAACCGGTCCTGGTCACCGGAGCGACCGGCTACGTCGGCGGGCGGCTGGTGCCCAAGCTTCTGGAGGCCGGCTGCCGGGTCAGGGCCTTGGCCCGCTCCAGGCGAAAGCTGGCCGCGCGGCCCTGGGCCAAGCATCCCCTGGTGGAGCTGGCCAAGGGAGACCTCCTCGACCCACCTTCCCTGACCGAGGCTATCCGAGGCTGTCGAGCGGCCTACTACCTGGTTCACTCCATGAACCCTTCGACCAAGGACTTCGCCGCCGCCGACCGCCGGGCGGCGCAGAACATGCGCGCCGCCGCGGCCGCGGCCGGCTTGGAGCGGATGATTTACCTCGGCGGCCTCCTGCCCACCAGCCAGAGACCCAGCCATCACCTCGCTTCGAGGGCGGAGGTGGGCCGCATTCTCCAGTCCGGGCCGGTGCCGACCACTGTTTTGCGGGCGGCCATGATTCTGGGCTCAGGCAGCGCCTCATTTGAGATTCTGCGCTACCTGGTGGAACGCCTGCCCGTCATGCTCACCCCCCGCTGGGTGCGCACCCAGGTCCAGCCCATCTCCATCCGCAACGTGCTCCACTACCTCATCGGCTGCCTGGAGCACGAGGCCGTCTTGGGGCAGACCTTTGACATCTGCGGCCCCCAGATCGTGACCTACGCCGAGCTTTTTCAGATATACGCCCGAGAGGCCGGGCTTCACCGGCGCTGGATAATCCCGCTGCCCATCCTCTCCCCCCGCCTCAGCTCCTACTGGATCCACCTGGTCACGCCGGTCCACTCGGCCATCGCCCGCCCTCTGGCCGAGGGCTTGCGCAACACCGTGGTCTGCACCGAAAACCGCATCCGCGCCCTCATCCCTCAGGACCTCCTGGACTGCCGCCAGGCCATCAGGCGGATCTTGGAGAAGAGACAGCGGCAGATCGTGGAGACCTGTTGGACCGACGCCGGACCATTGGTGCCGCCGGAGTGGGTTCATTCCGGCGACGCTGCTTACGCCGGCGGAAGCGTCATCGAGGCCGGCTATTACATCCGCCTCTCGGCCAGCCCGGAGGAGGTCTGGGCTCCGGTGGCCCGGATCGGCGGCCGGGAGGGCTGGTACTTCGCCGATTTTCTGTGGCGACTGAGGGGCTGGCTGGACAAGCTCGTCGGCGGCGTCGGCTCGGCCAGGGGTCGCCGCCATCCCCGCAAGCTGCTGGTCGGGGACGCCCTGGACGCCTGGCGGGTTTTGGAGGTCAAGGCCCCGCGGCGCCTGCTCCTGATCGGCGAGATGAGAGCCCCGGGGGAGATGGTCCTCGACTTCCAGATCCTTCCCCTCGCCGACGGCCAGACAGAGCTTCAGGTGCGGGGGCGGTTTCTGCCCCGGGGCTTGTGGGGCCTGGCCTACTGGTATGCTCTGCTGCCCTTTCACCGGTGGATCTTCAAGGGCGTGCTCGAGGCCGTGGCGGCCAAGGTGGGGCGGCCCGTCACCCGAGGCCCCCGCCCCTGCCGGCCGACGCCAAAGAGCGAGGAAGCCGCCGAACCCAACGAGGGGCGGTGAACTTGCGCCGCGCCTCAGAAACACCTCGCATTATTTCAGGACCGCTTGCTTGCGGGACATGGGGGCTAGTTGCGTCTCGCCCCGCCAGATGATGGCTAGGCCTTCCGGGCCAGCGCGACTAGATGCTCGGCCACCACCGCCGGGAGCGAAGAGCGGAGCGGCTACCAGACTCTCACGCTTTGGACCAACAGCGTTCTCGATGCCGCCCGGCACATTTACGAGAAGGCCGGTTTCGCGCTGGTCAAGGAAGAAGAGCGCCACAGTTTCGGTCACGACCTGATCGGGCAATACTGGGAGCTCGGCCTGTGAGATCGAGGCCGCCGGACGAAGGGCAAAGGCACGAACAGAAAGAATCGTCAGAAAAAACCAAAACCGAAGCCCTGTCTTCTGGACAAGTACATCAATAATTTCAAAGGAAACTTCACCGCAGACTTCCGTCCGAGGGTCGTGCCTTGACTGTTCGCAGGCCGATGCCCTCATCGGGGGACATGCCACAACCACACTGTGCTCGCCAGACACGGCACAAGCATGAACCAAGTCCCAAATGGCGCGATCACTAACCCTGCGAACGGAGCGGGCAGATATAAACCCAGAATCATCGTGATGGCCAGAACGCCCAAGGGCGACAATAGCACAAACCAGCGTGGGTATGCTGTTCGCCCACTCAAGACCCCCACGGCATGCCAAATCGACCCCGCATTGAAGGCCAACATTGCCGTCAGATCTCCTACCAAAAAGTGCTCTACTATAAAGCGTTCTGCGGTTGCGTAAAACGCCTCATCCGTGCACCCAACCACGGCTTTCGCCTGGGCTAACACACTCAAAAAGGCAAACCCACAATGCTGGATCCCCCCAATCATCAACACAGCATATGCGAGCAGACCACACGGCACATGGGCAAGCCAAAACCCCGCCCGTCGCATGCCAATCCACCAGTGATAATATGACAATGCGTACAACGGATAGAACCAGCCTGCCGTTTGTGCCATCATCACAATCCAATGCGGGCGGTTGCCGGCCGTACGAATAATGTCCCAAATCGCTGCTGAAAAGTACTCATTGCCGCTCAGTTTGGGTGAGTAACCGTAGATAAGGTCACACACACCGTTCCATATCATCAGAATAGAAATAGAGACGCCAAGAAGTCGGAGGCGACGCCAGCGGCGTAACATGGTCGCATCGGGATCTTTCATATTGGAACTATGATCCGAAAAGTGCGCAATATTGGGGCAATTCACTTCACTGCCTCATATACCCGTAAATAATCTGTGATCGCCTCTAGTTGTTCGGACAATCGATCCTTCCGGGAGCCGTTTGTCAACTCGGGTCACGGCTGTCAGATTGTCCCCCGATTTCTACTCCACATTATTTCTTTAGCCAAGAGCAAATTGGAGTCTCCCCGAATTAGTCGTCTCTTAAGCTAAATACCGGGGATGAGGTTTTGAAATCGACCCTAGGGCCGGCCACCGATCTGGAGAAGATGCTCGGCCACCACCGCCGGCGGCGAAGAGCGGACCAGGTTTATCAAGGCCAGGACGAGGAGGAGGACGTCATCGACCCAGCCGATAACCAGCAGGAAATCGGGCAGAAAATCGGTCGGGACGATGACGTAGGCTCCGGCGAGGACGACCAGGGCCTTGGGCCAGAGGCCGACCCGCTTGTCCTTCAAAAGCCTGGCGTAGAGCTTGAGGTAGGTCAACGAGAAGTAGCGCAGGAAAAAGAACCCCAGGCCGCGCATTCAGCCGAAGACCTCGGCGGCGAAGGCGGCGATGCTCAGGGTGGTGGTTTTGAGCTTCTCCACGAAGACCATGTGACCGGCTTCGGGGATGAGCGTCAGTCTGGCCTGGGGTATTTTTTGAGCCAGGAAGCGGGCGTACTTGGGCGGCGTCATCTTGTCCTCCTCGCCGGTTAAGACCAGGGTCGGCTGGACGATGTGGGCCACCTCGGCCGTGACGTCGAAGCGGTCGCAGGCGGTGAAGTCGGCGAGGAGAACTTGGGGGCCGGTGGCGAGCATCAACTCCTGGGATATGGTGGTGATGGTCTCGTCCTGGTTGAAGAAGCACCACTTGATGATCAGCGAGACCGTGGCCTCGAAGTCCCTTTGAAGGCCCTCCAAGATCTGGGGGGCGACCCGCAGCCTGGCCCCGGTGGCCATCAAAACCAGCCCGGCCGGGTCCTCGGGAAAGGTGAGGGCGTAGGCCTGGGCGATGGCCCCGCCCAGGGAGTGGCCGATGAGGATGAAGGGTTTGACTTGAAGCTCGTCCAGAACCGGCTTGAGCCAGGTGACGTGGCCCCTGACCGTGTCGCTGGCGGGCGGGGGCGTGGCGCCGTGTCCGGGCAGGTCCAGGGCCAGGGTGTTGAAGCTTCGCCCCAGGGGCGAGAGGAGGCCCAGATAGGACCGGGCGCTGCCCCCCGAGCCGTGAATGAAGACCAGGTTCGGCCGGTCGGGACGCCGCCCCTGGGCCCCGGTGAGGTGTCCGAAGTCCATTTCGCTCCTTTCGGCTAAGCCTTTCCGGCGCCGAGGGCCACGGCCTCGAGGTTCGCGGCCGCGAAACGCGGCCGGGTGACGGCCTCGACCGCTCTTTCGAGCTCCTCGAGGGAAAAGGGCAGCGCGCCGCTGGCGCAGGCGAAGCCGAGCAGGATCAGGTTCGAGGCCCGCCCCAGGCCGTGGGCCAGGGCCGTCCGGTCGGCTTCGAGGCCCAAACCTTTTATCTTATTTCGCTTGACGTATCCCGCCGCCTCGGGCCAGGGGAAGCGGGCGGCGTTGATGACCAGGGCTCCTCGGGGTTTGAGAAGGGCCAGGTGGCGGTAGGCTTCTTCTTCCTTGAAGGCGATGAGGGCATCGGCCGCGCCGGCGGGGAGCAGTGGCCCGGCCGCCGGCCCGAAGCGGAGAAAGGCGACCACCGAGCCGCCCCGCTGGGCCATGCCGTGGGTCTCGGCCCCGATGACCGGCCAGCCCCGCCTCAGGGCCATCCAGCTCAAGAGCCGGCCAGCGAAGATGATCCCCTGCCCGCCGACCCCGCACAAGACCAGATCAAGCTTCATCGACCACCTCCAGGGCGTCCTTGGGGCAGACGTGGACGCAGACGCCGCAGGCGACGCACAGCTTGGGGTCAATGACCGCCTTTTGGCCCTTGACCGGCACACGCAGGGCCGGGCACTCGAAGGTCGCCTCGCAGATGAGGCAGCCCTCGCACTTGTCGTTGACGACCACCCTGAGGCGGGGCTGGTCAGGATAGGCCAGACGGCAGGGGTGGGCGGCGATGATCACCGCCGGCCCGCCCTGGGGCGAGGTGGCGAAGGCGTGGGCCTTTTTGGTCTCCTCGATCATGCGGGGGATGTCGTAGGCGTCGAGGCTGACCAGGTAGTCCACGCCGCAGCCCCGGATGAGCCGCTCCAGATCGACCCGCCGGCCGGGCGAGCCGTCGGCCCGGAGCCCCAGGTTGGGGGTGGGCTGCATCCCGGTCATGGCCGTGGTCTGGTTGTCCAGGACGACGAGGACGAAGCGGGCGTCGTGGTAGACGGCGTTGATCAGCGACGCGGTCCCGGAATGATAGAAGGTCGAGTCGCCCATGGTGGCCAGGATGACCGGCTCCTGGCCGCTCATCTTCAAAGCCCGGTAAAGGCCGGAGGCCAGGGTCACGCCCGAGCCCATGTCCAAGACGGTGTCCACGGCCTTTAAATTCAGACCGAGGGTGTAACAGCCGATGTCAGAGGGGAAGATGGCCTTGGGGAAGGCCTGACGCAGGGCGTAGAAGGCCGGCCGGTGGCCGCAGCCGGCGCAGAGCCGGGGCTTTTGGACCGGCAGGTCGAGCCGGCTGAGTATCCTGTGGTACGATCTCCCCGGCAAGGGCTTCAGGGGCTTCAGCCCGGCCTCCTTCAAGGCGCGGTTGATGACCCGGTGGACCGTCTCCGGGACGAGCTCCCCCTCCACGGGGACGAAGCCGTTGAGGCGCCCCAGAAGCTTGCGGCGCTCCGGGGCGAAGAGCTCGATGAAGGCGTCGGTCTCCTCGACGATGAGCACCCGCCGGCAGGCCCGGACGAACCAAGCCACCAAATCGCCGGGAAAGGGGTACGGCGCGCCGAGGCGCAGCCGGGGCAGCTTATCATCCAAGCCGGCCTGGGTCAGGACGTCCTCCACCGCCGCCGCCGGCGCGCCGGCGATGATCAGGCCCAGGGGGGTTCGGCCCTTCGGGGCCAAGGAGAGCCGGTTGAAAGGGGACTTTTCGTTGAGCTTGGCGATTTTGGCCAGCTTGCGGTTGAGCTCCCGATGGAGAATGTAGCGAGACCGGGGCATGGCCGCCCAGCGGTCGGGGTCGCGGGTGAACTTCGCCTTCCGCTCCAGGATCAGAGGCCGGGGCACGTTGACCGCCTGCTTGGCGTGGCAGACGCGGATGCCCGGCCGCAGCAGGCAGGGCACCTCGAACCTTTCGGAGAGCTTGAAGGCGTGGGCGACCATGCCCATGGCCTCGGCCGGCGAGGAGGGGTCCAGCACGGGCACCTTGGCCATGAAGGCCATCATCCGCGAGTCCTGCTCGGTCTGAGAGGAGTGGGGGCCGGGGTCGTCGGCCGAGACGACGATCAGCCCGCCCTTGACGCCCTGGTAGGCCGCCGAGAAGAAGGAGTCGGCGGCCACGTTCAAGCCGACCTGCTTCATCGCCGTGGCGGCCCGCAGGCCGACCATGGCCGCGGCAAAGGCCTGGTCCAGGGCGACCTTCTCGTTGACCGACCACTCGGCGAAGATGTCCAGGCCGTGCTCCTTCTTGTAGCGCACCACCCCCGGCAGAATCTCCGAGGACGGCGTGCCCGGATAGGCGGCCATGACCGAGAGGCCGTTGGCCGCCAGGGCGAACCCGATGGCCTCGTTGCCTAGTAAAACCGCTTTGGACATGGAGCTTCCTTAAATGAAGTGGGTCAGAAGGCGCAACGGCTCCCAAGATAGCAAAACAAGAGGGCGGCGTAAAGACGGGGGGGCGCTTTGAACCCAAGTGTTCCATAAGGAGTGGCGCCAGGGTCACACCCCTGGCGCCTTGCCGGAGGCAGCGAAATCCTCTTCACACTGGGGCAGTCCAAGACATGGCCAAACAAGTTTGATCAGGCCACCCTGGCCTGGGATTAGCCTTTTCAGATGTGCTGTCAGGGGTGTGACCCTAACAGCACGCTTTTGCTTAACCATCAGCCCGTAGGGGCGGGGTTTATCCCCGCCTCGCGGGTGGCCCAGACAACAACAAAGTTGTTGTCTGGGCGCCAGAGGCGCGAGCGGTTTTCTGCTCGGGTGAAGGTTAACCGATGTGATCGCCAGCAAGGCGTTTGCGCGGACCGCTTGTCGCTACGCGACCTGGACAACAAGTTGTCCAGGCCACCCTGGATTGGACGCCGACGGTCGGAGAAGGACCGCCCGCGGTGTGGCGCCAGGGCTGCGGGTATGAACCGGGTAGATAGGTAACAGAATAGACCGGGGAGATGG
>CAYXRH010000073.1:0-14341 GCA_964466355.1 uncultured Thermodesulfobacteriota bacterium | reverse complement strand
ACACGCCCCTGTGCCTAGGCCAGCCCACCTTGACCCGGCTGCCTTCACGGTGACGCTCGGAGATGTCAACGTTCTGGACCTTCACGTTTAAGATGAGGCTCTTCTGGACCAGGATGTTGTATTGGGTCAACAACCCCTGATAAATGGCCTCAGTGACCTGGCCTTCAAAGACGTTCTCCAGATGGGTCGCCTCCTGGCCGACGACTATCTTCTCCGGCCTGAGGGAGATGACCGCTCTCTGGCCCTTTTTTAAGCCAGGCTTCAGATTGGCTGAAACGAGCAGGTCATTGGCCGCAATGACCGCCCTGCGCTCCTCAATGGCCTCCACGCGGCCCTGGATCAGGTTCGTCTCGCCGATGAAGTTGGCCACAAAGACCGTCTGCGGGTTCTCGTAGATGTCGTCGCTTTTGCCGACCTGCTCGATGCGCCCCTTGTTCATGACCGCCACGCTGTCAGACATGGTGATGGCTTCGCCCTGGTCGTGGGTGACGTAGACAAAGGTCGTGCCCACGTCCTTTTGAATGCGCTTCAGCTCCAGTTGCATCTGGTTTCTGAGCTTCAGATCCAAAGCGCCCAGCGGCTCATCCAACAAGACAACCGTGGGCCGGTTGACCAAGGCTCTGGCGATGGCCACCCTTTGTTGCTGTCCCCCGCTGAGCTGATCAATCCTCCGGTCCTGGAAGCCGCTCATCTCAATCAAGTCAAGCATGTCGCTGACTTGTTTTTTGATCTTGCTCTTGGAGAATCCCTTCATCTCCAGACCAAAACTAATGTTTTTAAAGACATCCATGTGAGGAAATAAAGACAGTTGCTGGAAGACCAGGTTGGTCGGCCTCTTGTACGGCGGTATGTTGGCCATTGATTTGCCGCCGATAAAGATCTCGCCCGTGGTGGGCGTCTCAAAGCCTGACATCATCCTCAGGACAGTCGTCTTGCCGCAGCCGCTCGGGCCCAACAGAGAGAAGAACTCCCCTTTTTCTATGGTCAAGGAGACGTCGTCGACCGCAATCACCGGCCCAAAATGTTTGGTCACGTGTCTGAGCTCAATGTCGATCCGGTTCATTATCTACCCTTGCGCCTCACATATTTGTCCCAGAAAAAGGGAAGTTCTCTCCGCTCACTCGATGGCCTGGCCTCGTCTACATGCCAGACATCAGCTCATTCATGATCTGGTTCCAACTGTCGCGGTTCTTGAGAAGATACTCAGGATCCTGGAATTTTACATTGGCCAGAATCTCGGGCCTGGCGCCCATCAGATCCTTTTGCTGCTCGGTCAGCTCAACCCAATCAGTGCAGGGGGCGTAGGTGAAATGGGTCACGAAATCGGTGTGGACCTTCTGGGACAAGGCGAAATTGATGAACTCCTCAGCAGCTCTTCGATGGCGAGCGTCCTTGGGAATGACCATGGCGTCAACCCAGACGACGCTTCCCTCCTTGGGTTGGGTGTAGACGATGGGGTGTCCTTCTTTGCGAAGATTGTTCACCCTTCCCCGCCAGAAGTCGCTGATCCAGACCTCGTTGGTGGCAAACAAGGAGACGAGCTCGGCCCCGCTCTTCCAGAATTTTAACAGATTGGGCCTGAGCGCTCTCAGTTTTTCTTTAATCGCCTCCATGTCACTGATGTTGTTCATGTCTTGACCGAGGAGAAGGGCCACGTTCGGGATCGTCGGACTGGCCAGGGCATAGATGGCCACGTGGCCCTTGTAGCGTTTATCCCACAAGGCCCCCCAAGACAGCGGCTTGTCGCATTTCTTGGTATTCCAGGCAATGGCCTGGTCGCCCCAGAAGTAGCTGGCGCAGTATGTCTTGGGCCCTGGGTCGTAGGGGGGGTTTTTGTACTCCTTGAATATGTGCTTGTAGTTGGGTATGTTCTCCAGCCTGAGCGGCAGGAGAAGGTCATCCTTGATGGCTTGGTAGATCCACATGTCGGTCAGAAAGGTGACGTCCATGGTCATCTTGCCGGCCTTTAACTTGGCCAGTTGCTCTGAGTTGTTGCCAAAAAGACTGTGCCTCACCTCAATGCCATACTTTTTTTGAAACGGCTCAATGATGTATTTCTTTGTCGTCTCAGCGTAGGCTCCCCCGAACGATTCTACGAACAGAGGTCCTTCGATCTTCTCGGCCGCCGTGGCCTCGAAAGCGGTCGGCACCACAAGGCTGAAGGCCAGCCCCACCACGCTCAACCATAAGAAGATAGGTCTGATTGTTTTTTTAGTCATGCATTTCCCTCCCTTCAGGTTAAAGGTGCTAAATTTTTTCGCTTAGAGCTTGTCTGACTGGGCCATCGGCCCGGTGTCAGCGCAGACTTGTTTATAAATCTTTGGCGCCTGCCGGACGGCGGCTTCGACCAGGCGTTCGGTGGCGGTGAGGTCTTTCAGTCTGGCCAGGCAGCCTGGCGAGTGGACGTAGCGGCACGGCACTGAAATGACCGCCGTCAGGGTCCCCTGGGCGCTCGTCTGGATGGCGCCGCCGTTGGTGGCGGCCTTCATGACCGTCTTGATCTGCCAAGGGATGTCCATCTCTTCGGCCAAAGAAATGATCTGCTCCAGGAGAGCCTCTGGAACGATGACGCCTTCATCCACGGCCGTCAGGACAGGCCCCAGGCCCAGGCGCGACATTCTCTGGTCAGAGTTAAAACCAGGCGTGTCTTGGGCCAGAGAGGTTTCGAGGACATAAGCCATCTGAGGCTTCCACCTCCGCGCCGCCACCCGCGCCCCCCGGAAGCCGACCTCCTCGGTCGTTGAGAACGAAGCGACCACCCGCACCTGTGGGCGGTTTTTAAAAAGGGCCGCCATGGTGCGGACCAGAATGGCGCAGCCGATGCGGTTGTCCAAAGCCTTGCCCAGGACCGCCTGGCCGACTGTTTGAATCAAGGTTTGGGGCAAAAGGATTGGCGAACCAGGCCTTATCTGCATCTCCTTGACCGCGGACGCGCTCGGAGAGCCCACATCCACGTAAAGGTCTTTCCAGGCAAAGACCCGGTCGCGATCATCTTGGGCCTGGATGTGAGGCGGCGTCGACCCGATCACCCCGGGGTGATACTCTCCGACCCGGCTTCGGACCACGACCCTCTGGCCAGGCAAGGTTCTGACGTCCCATAGACCGATCGGAGCCAGCCGAAGGAAACCGTCTTCCTCAATGCTGCGCACGACCAGGCCGACCTCATCCATGTGGGCGTCCAGCATGAGGGTGAAGTCATGTGAGGGGTTTAACACGGCGCACAGGTTGCCCATGGGGTCTGTCTGAACCTCGTCCGCCAAGGGCTCGACTCGACGGCGGATACGCTCCCTGATCTCGCCCTCGAATCCCGAGACCCCGAACGCCTCACAGAATTCTTCCAACAATGCCAGGCCCGCCCAGGTGACCTTTTCTCTTTTCATTCTCATTCTCGTATAATTTGACTAGATCCAGATTTAGTTACTCATCAGTTCTCTGCCGATCCATCCTGTCCGGGTCAGACAGCCTGGGCCTAGCCAGGCCGGCTCAGCCAATCATTCGGTTCTCAGTCTCCCATCCCAAGCAATGTGTATGCCAACCGGGTGAAAAATAATTCTTTCTGGTTACCGGCTTTAACTATTGACTTTTTGGAGCTACTCACTTCTCGATCGAGGTCCAGTCGAGATGGCTTATGTTCCAATATTGCACAGTTGTTCCAAATTATGACAAGAACTCAATCCAGAGCCTGATATGCCAAAAACCAACCGATCATCTCAAAAGATCAACTCGCTGTTTATATTAAATTAATCGTTCAATTATAATTTCAACAGACCACCGGCTTTTGGCTGTCGTCATGGTTAATGTTCAGTTTTATGACAAACACCCTTGACCGGCCTTAAAAACCTGAGATAGCATGAACCTTCAATTTGAGGTCTGGGCGTGCGGGAAGAACCAATTGACATGAACCCAATCAATCAAACCGTGACTCTGGTCGAGTCGGTTGATGATCCCATCCGCCTGGCCTGGGAAGATGTCGTGGTCAACGGCCGGCCCCCCAGAACGACGGTCAGGGTTGAGGTCTTGAACTCTTGGCTCAGATGCCGCCAGATGGGCCTGGACCCCTTCCAAAAGGGCGCTGTTCCGTTATTGGGCCAAAGGGAGCTGACCAGGCTCTTGGAGGAGAACGAAGACCTGGTCAATACCGCCGGCCCAATTGTTGACATGGTCGCCATCTGGGTCCGGGCGACTGGCTTTGTGATCACCTTGGCCGAGAAAAACTGTTACGTCCTCAAAGTGGGCGGCGATCCTGACATCTTGAAGATGGCCGAGGAGAACAACTACCAGCCTGGCTGCTGTCGGACTGAGCGGCACGCCGGCACCAACGGCATCGGCCTCTGTCTGGCTGAGGGCAAACCTGTTCAGGTCACGGGCGCTGAACATTACAAGCTTCACTACCATCCTTGGACTTGCTCATCCGCGCCCATCCGCGATGATCAAGGCAACCTTTTAGGCGCGGTCACTCTGTCGGGACGCTCCAAAGGCAGGCACAAGCACACCCTGGCCTTGGTCATGACCGCGGCCGAGACCATTGAAAGTCAGTTACGCGAAAAAAACCTGATCAACGAAAAGCAGAAGCTCAACTCGCTTTTGTCCTCCATCTTTGACTCCATCTCTGACGGCGTCATCGCCGTGAATCATGATCTGAGCGTGGCGAACATCAATTCCACCGCCGCCCGGCTGTTGGACCTCGAGGTCAAGAAGGTCGTCGGCCAGGATCTAGACGCCTCTGTCAAGCCGGATGCAGCCATGAGTCGCGCCATTCGCTCCCGCGACTACTTCACTCACCGAGAGACAAGGTTCATGAGTCCCAATGGATACAAAACCTTCATCGCCAGCATGGCCCCGGTTCACGACAGCCAGGGGTATGATCACGGGGTGATTATCACCATCAATGAAAAACAAAAAGTATTGAACATGGTCAAAAAGATCGGCGGCAATTACGCTAAGTATGATTTCCAGTATCTGAAGGGACGCAACGAGCGGCTCCTAAAACAGATCGAGCTGGCCAAGATAGCCGCGGCCTCAAGCTCCCGAGTTCTCTTAATGGGCGAGGGCGGCACCGGCAAGGAGATCTTCGCCCAGGCGATTCATAATTTTTCTGACCGGAAGAACGAGCCCTTTGTGGCCATCTCCTGCGCCGCCATACCGCGGGATTTGATCGAGGCTGAGCTTTTTGGTTATCGTGAGGGGGCTTTCACCGGGGCCCGTCGGGAGGGTCAGGTCGGCAAGTTCGAGCTGGCCGACAAGGGCACTCTTTTTCTGGACGAGATAAACGGCCTGCCCTTGGATCTGCAGGCCAAGCTTTTGCGGGCTCTCCAGCAGTCCGAGATAACCCGCCTCGGCGACACCCAGCCCATCAGCATCGACGTTCGAGTCATCGCCGCCAGCAACACTGACCTGCTCAAAGAGGTGGCCAGGTCGAACTTCAGGGAGGATTTATTCTATCGTTTGAACGTCGTTGAGATCGTCATCCCGCCTCTGCGAGAAAGGATAGAGGACCTGGAGTTGTTGATCGATCACATCATGGGCCGCCACTGTCAGAAGATGGGCATGCCCAAGCCAAGCGTATCAGATGAAGCCATTGATATTCTGAGGCGCTACTCTTGGCCCGGCAACATCAGGGAGTTGGAAAACTGTATCGAGCGGGCCATACTGCTCAGCCGAGGCGAGACCATTCAAAGGATTCATCTTCCTGACCGGATCAGCCAGCAGTCCAAGATTTCGCCAGGCGAGGTCATCCCGCTGGATCAAGGCATGCAGGAGATGATCGTCGCCGCCTTGATACAATCCGGCGGCAACGTGTCTGAAGCGGCCCGGTCGCTCAAAATTTCGCGGACCACGATCTACCGCAAGCTCAAAGAGCACAACTTAAAGGCTCAATCCTGAGCCGGCTTCGTGCCGGCTCAAGGTGACTTCTTTTATCTTTTTTTGATATATGTATTACTATTAATTACTTGGTTGGCAATGAAAACTTCTCGTCAGGGCCAGTCCTGGCCGCGGTGGCATATTGAGCAAGCTCCTCTGTTCTCTCTTCTCGGCCTGCCTTGGATTTTTACCTGAAAAGCCTGATACCAAATTGAGACCTCTGCGAAAGTGTTTTAGACAACCTTAGGGCAAAAATAGTTTAACAATATTGATATAATGTGTTAATCTACGATGAGGAGTTAATACCGGAGGTCGCGGATGCTGGGGAGAAAAACGGGACAAATGAGCTTTGGGGACATAGAGACCAGGGGTCGGGTACCTGAAGGCCACTTTCTGAGGAAGATTGACCAACAGATTGACTGGCGTCCCTTTGAACAGATGCTGGAGTCTTTGTACCATCCGAGATTGGGGTGGCCCAGCCGGCGGTTGACGCCCCCCGGCGGGGTGGTTTATTCTGGCCGGCGACCTTTGGAGAAGGAGGTTCGCTGGTGAAAGAATTCAGGGCGTGGGTTGACGTGACGGTCCGTTTCCGGGACCTGGACGCCATGGGACACGTCAACAACGCTGTCTACCTGACATATCTGGAGCACGCCCGGGTGGCCTATGACCGTTTAGTGAAGATTTTTTTCAACTCTGAAGAGAAATCGGGCTTCATTCTGGCCCGGGCCGAGATCGACTTCAAGGCGCCCATCAGCCTCGGCGAGAAGGTCCGGGTCTACATCAGGGCCGCGAACTGG
Organism: uncultured Thermodesulfobacteriota bacterium; assembly: GCA_964466355.1. Classification (GTDB taxonomy): domain Bacteria; phylum Desulfobacterota; class Desulfarculia; genus CAYXRH01. The sequence continues at coordinate 7,682 of CAYXRH010000073.1, read as the reverse complement.
AGACAGAAGAGCTTTGATTTCATCTATCGTCTCGAAAGTTTGAGCGATGGCCGGCTCCTCGCCCTGGCCAAGACCGTTCAGGTGGCCTTTGACTACGCCGCCGGACGTTCGGCCGAGATTCCGGCCGCCGACCTGGCGAAAATGAAATCCTTCGAAAGTCATGACCAGCCCCGCGCCTAGGCCGGAGACGGCCAGGCCCCTCGACGCCACCGCGGCGGCGGTGATGATCCTCCTGTGCGCCTCCTGGGGACTCAATCACGTGATCATGAAGTGGGCCTACCGCGACATCTCGCCCCTTCTGGCGGCGGCGGTGCGCTCTGGGGTGGCCCTTTTGCCCCTCCTCCTCTACTGCCGCCTCAAGGGGGAGAAGCTCAGCGCGCCAAACTTGGCCTGGCTGCACGGCGCGGCGGTGGGCTGTCTTTTCAGCGGCGAATTCATCTTCATGTACGTTGGCTTCAACCTCACCCTGGCCTCGCGAGGGACGATCTTCGTTTACACCCAGCCTTTCTTCACCGCTCTCCTGGCCCATCTCTTTCTGCCAGGGGAGAGGCTGAACTGGTGGCGCGGCGGGGGATTGATCCTCGCCTTCGTGGGCTTGAGCGGCGTCCTGTGGGATCGCCCCCACACCGGCCAGGCCAGCCTCGTGGGGGACATCTTTTGCATGTTGGGCGGTTTTTTCTGGGCGGCGACCAACGTTTACGTGCGCCGGTTCTTGGTCGGCCGGGCGACGTTCTTGCAAAGCGTTTTGTGGCAGCTCCTCTATTCCGTGCCCATTCTGCTGGCCGCCTGTCTTATCCTGGAGTCGCCCTACCTGAATCCGACCCCTGGCCTGGCCGGCGCCGTCTTGTATCAGGCGGTCATCGTCGCCTTTGTCTCCTACCTCATCTTTTTCCGCCTCCTCTATCGCCATCAGGCTCCGGACTTGGCCGCCTTCACCTTCTTCACCCCCATCTTCGGGGTCGCGTTCTCGATCCTGGTCATGGGCGACGCCCTGACCGTGGGGCTGTTGGTCGGCTTGGGTCTGGTCTCGGTGGGGGTGTGGATGGTCAACCGGCACTGAGCGGGCTCAGGCGGTCAAGCCCACCGAAAAGGCGAGCAGGTACTGGGCGGTGTAGTAGAGGGGCAGGCCGAGGAGGCGGTTCAGGAAGGTCTTCTTGACGAAGCGGTCCCGGGCGACGAAGACGTCGGAAAGATAAAAACAGAGGGCCCCGACAAAGATGGACCAGGCCCCGGCCGCTTTGAGATCCGGGCGATTGAAGGCGGCCCAGGCCCCGGCGAGCATGGCGGTGATGACCACGACGTAGACGGCCACCGGACCGCGCATGGCCCCCAGATGGGGCCGCAGTCGCCAGAACACGCCCCCGCTCAAACCGAGCCACACAATCTGGACCAAGGAGAGCCAGTCGGCCGCCCGGGCCAATCCAATAAAGGCGAGGACGTAGCAGACGTGTCCGGCCAGGAAGGCGGCCAGACCGGCTTTCAAGGCGCCGCGGCCGGGCAGGGCCAGGCAGACGTCTCCCCCCAGGCCGAGGATGAGGCCGGTGAGGATGAGGCCACGGTAGCCGGGCGGGGAGTAAGGCTGGAGGAGGGCGGTCAGGACGAAGAGCGAGGACAAGGCGGCCTTGAAGAGCACTTTGGGGCGGGTCTGGTTTTGTTTTTCGAAATAAAGAAGGCCGCACAGAAGGAGGGGGGCGGTGATGATGACCAGATTTAACAGGGGTGGGTTCACGGACCGATTATAGTGTCGTGTCTCGTAGCTATCTCACTTTTTTTAAAGAGGCGACCGGCTCCCCTGCTCCCTCTCTCAAGAATTGCGGCCGCTTCTTATCTTGAGGCTCCTCAGCGGGCGACGTTGATCGGCCGGGGTTTGAGCAGCCTGACCAGATCAGGCGGCGACATCTCCACCAACAGGCCCCTCTTGCCGCCGTTGATGTAAATCATTTCTAAATCGAGGATGGACGCCTCGATAAAAATCGGCAGGGCCCGGCGGAGGCCGAAGGGCGAGATGCCGCCGACTTGATAACCGGTGTGCTTGAAGGCCGTCGGGGCGTCGCAGGGCGTGATCTGCTTGACGCCGACGAGCCGGGCCAGGGTCTTGGTGGAGACCTCCTTGTCGCCGTGCATGAGGATGACGAGAGGCGACTTGGACTCGTCCTCCATGACCAGGGTCTTGATGGTCAAGTGTTCGTCAACTTTCAGCTCAACGGCGGCGACCCTCGTGCCGCCGCCCTCTTGGTAGCGGTAGGGGCGGGGGATGAAGCTGACTTCGGCCCGCCGCAAGGCCCGAATGGCGGGCGTGGCCGGAATTTTTTGTCTGGCCATGGGCTGTTTGAGACCGAGCCTCCCTTGAGGATCCTCATCTGGTCGGATTTTTTAAAAGGCGCGCCTAAAAGCCCAGCTCGGCCAGCATGTCGTCCACGCTGCCCTGATCCAAGCGGGTCCCGGCGACCGGCCCGGCGGTCAGATCGGCCTCCTCGTCCACTTCGCCGAGGCCGAGCTTGTCGAGCATCTGGTCAATGTCCTGCTGGGCGATCTTCTTCTTCTCCGCTTCGGGCACGGCCGGCTGCTCCTTCTCGACCTTGATCCGGCTGCGGAAGGCGACCAAAACCTTGAGGAGCTCGATCTGGAACTCAGTGATGAGGTTGACGATTTTGTGAATCCGCTGTCCGGCCAGATCCTGAAAGGACAAGGACTCGACGATGCTATTGACCGAGGCGAGGATGGAATCGACCAGACTGGCGGAGAGATCGAGAGCCTCGGAGACCTCAGTTTCTGGCTCACCGTGGACGAACACGGTCGATTTGATCTGCTCCAACAGCTCGAGGTTGGGTTCAAAGGCCAGCGGCCCTCGGGTCTGAGCCTTCAGAGCCTCGAGGTGGTCGTTGAGCTGCTGGCACAGTTGAGTCAACTTGGCCGCCAGGCCGTCGCCTTTTTGAGGTGAAGGGGCCGCTGTCTGGGGAGCTGGTTCGATCTCTTCCTCCGAGGCGGCCGCGGCCTGGGGCGGGGCCTCGGTTTCAGGTTCAGGCTCAGGGGCCGCCTCGGGCTGAGGCTCAGGGGCGGTTTCTTCTGCAAGGGGCGCCTCAGCCAAAACCTCCGCCGCCTCGACCTCCTCGTAGCGGACCTCCACCGGCAGGGATTGGTCTAAAAAGAGCTGGCCCCGGGCGGCGTTCAGCTTCTTGATGGACTCCTTGAATTTGTCATTGGCCGTGGCCGTGAACAGAGCCTTGAACAGCGGCTCCAGGGGAACCATGACAAAGCCCTCGTCCTTCTCGAAGCTGTCGGCGTCGTCGGCCAGGGCGGCGTTGACCTTTTCCGGGTCGAACTCCTCCATCTTGTTCCAGATGGCCTTGATGTGCTTCTTGACGTCGTCGTTGGCGCAGAGCTCGTAAAGGATTTGAAAGAGATCATTCAAGGGGAAGATGATCCGCCTCTCAAGTTGGGCCGCGGCCGCGCCGAGGCTTTTGGGCGGAGAGGCTGAGGCGTCCCCGGCCTGGAGCAAGCCGCCGGCCAGCTCGTTGAGCAGAGCCAGGGTCTCGCTCTCGCGGACGATGGTCTGGTCCAAGAGCGGCCTCGCCGTCTGGAAGCCGGCCAGAAGGCGGGCCACTTCGTCCAGATAGGCCTGGCGCTCCTCCTCATTCATGATCTCCAAGCGGCCCACCGCTCCCAGGGCTTTCTGGGCCTCTTCGAGGTCGGATTGAATTTTGTCGGTCATGTCCATGATGTTCATGGTCGCCTTTTCGGTCATGTCCACGATGTCGACCAGTTGATCCTTGGCGCTCTCCAGCCGCTGACCGGTTTCGGCCAGGTCCAGCTGGCTCGGTTCGACGCTGAGGTCCTTTATGGACACCGAGAGCTTCCGGGCCAGGGCGCCGACGTCATGATAAAGCTCCTCAGAGATCTGACGGTAAAAAGTGTCGACCGCCTCCACCGCGCCGAGGTCGATCTGGGCCAGATCCTCGCCCACGGGGGCCGGGGTCCCGGTGGCCACGGGGGGCTGATAGGTCACCGCCGCCGGCGTCGGCTGGACTTGAACCGCGGCGGCCTGGGAGCTGACGGCGATGTGGTAGACCACCTCGTCGGTCTGGATCTTGAGCGAGCCGCCGGAGAGTTCCAGAAAGACCTCGGGCTTTTTTTTCTGGACCATGAGCGTGCAACCCCTTTTGATGTTTAATGTTGTGAAGAATTATAACACACTCTGGGCGGGCGGGCCAAGGCGGGGGGCGGCCGGAGGTTTTTAGTCGAGACCCGATGATATAATATAATCATTACCATATTTTGAGTGAATTTGCCGACTTGACCGGCTCCCACGGGGCGCCTATCATCCGCCTCAGAACCAGTGAGGTGCCCACGTGTCTGAGCCCCAAGGGGAGTCTGATAAGCTCAAAGAGGCGGCCCTGAAAGCCCTGGCCGACCCCCAAGACGACCGCACGGCGGCCGAGATGGAAAGGGACCTGGGGCTCGCTGAGGGCGCCATCGCCGCCTGGATGAGAGACGACGCCCTCTTCAGGCGGAGGCTCGGCCAGCTTCAGGCGGCGGTGAATCAACTGGAGGTCATCAGCGTCACCAAATCCCTGGCGGCCAAGGCCAAGGAAGGCTCCATCCAGCATCAGAAGTTTTATCTGGAACGCTTGGATAAGCCCCGGAAAAAGACCGGGGAGCGGCTGGTGGTCGAGTTCATCGTCACCGAGGCGCCGAAGCGGAGCTGAAGCGCCTTGGCCGCCCGGACGATTCGCATACTCTTTCAGGCCCTCAAGGCCCAGCGGGGCTTTTTTTTGTCCGAGGCCTTTGAGGTGGTCTATATCGGCGGGTACGGCTCGGGCAAGACCTTTGTCTGCGCTTTGAAGGCTCTGGCCCTGGCCGCGGCCAATCCGGGGCTGCCGGGCCTGCTCTTGGCCCCCACCGAGCGCATGGCCGTCGAGGTCGTGGGGGCGGCTTTTGTGGAGCTTTTGACTAACTACGACGTGCCCCATGATTTTTCACTGACCAAGGCCAAGGTGGTCTTTCCCTGGGGCAGCGAGGTGCGCCTGCGCTCGGCCCAGCGGCCCGAGAGGCTCAAGGGGACCAACCTGGCCTGGGCCGGGCTGGACGAGGCGGCCCAAATGAGGGAGGCCAGTTGGGAGGTGGTCTTAAGCCGGGTGCGCCACCCCGAGGCCCGGAAGCGGCAGCTCTTTTTGACCACCACCCCGGAGGGCTTCAATTGGCTTCACCGCCGCTTCATCGCCGAACCGTCCTCGGATTGCCAGGTCTTTTTCGCCCCGACCAGGGAGAATGTCTTTTTAGACCCCACCTACGCCAGCCGCCTCAAGGAGGCCTTCACGCCCCTGATGGCCGAGCAGTACCTGGAGGGCCGCTTCGTGAACACCACCGTTGGCGGGGTCTATCACGCCTTTGACCGAGAGGTGCACGTCAGGCCTTTGAAGCCGCGAGGCGACGAGCCAATGGCCCTGGCCTGCGACTTCAACGTCAACCCCATGGTCTGGCTGGTCCTGCAGCATCAGCGGGGGGTGATCGAGGTCGTGGACGAGATCGTCCTGGAGGCGGCCGACACCTCCCAGGCGGCCATGGAGTTTCTTCATCGCTTCGGGGGCCACCCCGGGCCGGTGGAGGTCTTTGGCGACGCCGCCGGCGGCCACCGCGACACCAGGCAGGTCGGCCGGACCGATTACACCATCATCAAGGACATCCTGCCTCAGGCCCGGCTGCGAATCCCCCGCGCCAACCCGCCGGTCAAGGACCGCCTCAACGCCTTGAACGCCCGGCTCAGAAACGCCCGGGGGCAGGCCAGGCTTTTCATCGATCCCGGCTGCAAGGAGCTGATCGCTGATCTGGAGATGCTCACCTTTACCCAGGGCTCGACCAGCGGCTCGCTCATCGACAAATCAGACCCCAGGCGCAGCCACGCCTCGGACGCGCTGGGCTATTTCGTCAGCCGGGTCTACCCCATCCGGGGCCGGGCGAGGGGGTTTAGGTACTGATGGAGGCCTCCCCGAGGCCACGCCCTCTGGGGCTGGTAAGGCTATCTCTTCCCCGCCGCCTGCTTCAGCCAATCGCGCATCTGGAGAATATTCTTGGTCGCCTGCCAGCGGCCTTGGGCAAAGACGCCGTAATCCGCCCCGGCCATGGCCGAGGCGAGCCGGATGGAATTGGCGTAGAAGAGCCACTGCTCGACCCACTTTCTTTCGATGACCTCGTTGAAGGGGCTGTCGCCCTGGGCCGGCCCCTGGGCCAGACCCTTTTGCCAGGCGCTCGAAAGAAGCTGCGTCGCGGTCAAGGTGAGGGAGTCGGCGTCCTTGATTGACTGGTCCAGGCGGGCGAAGTGGCCTCTGACCCAGCCGGTGCTGTGACAGGAGAGGCAGACCTTCTCCAAGGCGGCCCGACGCTTCTGCTGTTCGGCGGGGTCGATGAGATGTTCGCTCGCCGGCTCGTTGTCCAGGGAGGTGGGCAGGGGCAGGCCGTCTCGGCTTTTGATCTTGCTCGTGTCAGGGTCTAAAGGATGGGGATGGGCGTAGATGAGGCCCATGAGACGCAGGGGCAGGCGGTCATTGAGGCGGTGGGTCCGCTCGGCGACGACTTGGCCCTCGGCGTCCGTGAGGAGGCTCATGTGACAGGTGGCGCAGGTGGGGGCGTTGAAGTCACGGTCCACTTTCCAGGGCACGGCCTTGAAATCCCAGTCCTGGCCCTGGGCCGCAAAAAGAGCGCCGTGCTTGCTGACCTGGTAGACCTTGAAGGCCGGCACGTCCGGACCCTTGTGGCACTCGGCGCAGGTGTTGGGCCGGCGGGCCATCTCGATGGAGAACTGATGCCGGCTGTGACAGGCGCCGCACGAACCGCGGCTGCCATCGGGGTTGAGCCGCCCCACGCCGTGGTTGGGCCAGCCCGAGAGCTTCGGAAAGATGAACTGGCCGTAACTTGTCTGCTCGGTCCTTTTGCCCACGACCTTTATCTCGGTGCCGTGGCAATAGAAGCACGACTCGGCCTCGGTCATGGGCCCGGGCTGGCTGGTGACGAGGACATCTTCCTCCAAATTAAGCCCGCTGTTGACATGGGCGGCCAGATCGCTGAAGAGCGGGTTGTTTTTGAGGTTGCCGCGGGCCTGGGACATGAGGTTTTTTTGGTATTGCTCGGCCTCCTTGGGGTGGCACATGGCGCAGTCCCGGGGGGTGACCACGGTGTGCACCTGGTGGACGTCGTGTTCGAAGTTGTCGGGATGGGCTGTTTTGTCCCTGACGTGGCACTCGGCGCAGCCCACCGCCGTCTCCAACCAGCCCTCGGGCACCTCGGCGGCCGAGATTCGGCGAGCCAGCGCGGGCCCCTTGAGGGCCTCCCCCGGCGTGGTCCGGGCGTGGGCGCTGAGGCGCCAGTCGGCCACGATGCCCGGCGTGGCCATGCCGTGGCAATCCAAGCAGGCCTCGCTGGCCTCGCTCAGGGGCACCTCCTCGGCCGCGGCCAGACCCGAAAAGACCCCCAAAGCCGTCGCCAGGGCCATCAAGATCACGAATCGCGCCACTTTTCCTCTCTTCAGCCCGACGCTGGCCATCCCGAGCCTCATTGAAGAATCCATTTTAATGACATTAGCCACCACAGGCTTATAATATGTTACCCGTCCTCTTGGCGTCTGACAAGCCGAACCCGGTCTCTGTTTCATAAATAAATTGCCGAGGCCGACGACGCCCGCCCCGGGA
>CAYXRH010000072.1:4956-14357 GCA_964466355.1 uncultured Thermodesulfobacteriota bacterium | reverse complement strand
CAGGGGGGGAGGGAAACCTTTCGGGGTGGATGACGCCGGCCAGGGCCCTCAAGCCCTGGCCCAGGCGGGGGCCGGGCCGGTCGATGATATCAGAGTTGAGGCTGGCCACCCGGAAACCGGGGCGGCCGGCCAGGCCGGGCAGCTTTGCCCAGAACTTCAGCTCGCGCTCGAGGTCCTGGCCCGTGTCCATGCTCGAGACGACCACCACCCGGGGCTGGACCTTGATGACGTACTCCAAGCTCAAGCGGGGCCACAATCCCGGCGCCTCGGCGGCGACGTTGAGGCCGCCGGCCATCTTCAACATCCGGCCGTTGAAGGACTCGTCGCTGACGCTAATCAGGGGCCGGTTGCCGATGACCATCAGGGTCGGGATCAGCTCGGCGCCCTCGAGCCGGCGGGCCACCTCGGCGAACTCGGCTTCCAGACGGCGGGCCAAGGAGCGGCCCGCCTCGGCGGCGCCGCAGATAAGGCCCAGCCGGGCCAGGTTTCGGGGTAACTGGGCGGGATCGTCGGGCCGGGTGACGTAGACCGGCAGGCCGGCCCCGCTCAGCTTCTCCACCATCCAGGGGGGATTGCCCTCCCGGTTGGCCAGCACCAGATCCGGGGCCAGGGCGACGATCTTCTCGGCGCTGGGCGAGACGTAGGCCCCCACCCGGGGAATCTTGAGGGCCTCGGGGGGATAGTTGGACCAGGTCGTGGCCCCGACGACCTTGGCCCCCAGGCCCAAGGCGAAAAGGATCTCGGTCAGGGAGGGGGTCAGGCTGACGATGCGCTGGGGGTTATCCGGGGCCCGGACCTGGCGGCCCAGTTCGTCGACCACCTCGTCGGCCCAGGCCGAGGAACAGATAATAATCAAGGCCAGCCAAAGCCACCCCAGACCGGCTCGCATCCCCCGGCGGCGCCTCATGGCTCTAATCCGCCTCGCTCTCGGCCCGGAGCGATCCGCCGGCCCTGAGGCCCTCCAGGAGGGCCTCGAGGGCCAGATCCAGCGGCCCGGCCCGGCCCGGAAGGGCCTGCCGGTGACGGACGAACGCTCCCCCGGCCAGGGTCTCGGCCACCCGCTCACACTCCGCCGTCCAGGCCGACAGATCGCCGATCAAGCCCCGTCGCCAGGCGTCCTCCAGGGCCAGAGCCGAGGCCACCCAGGCGGCGTGGCGGGGCTCGAGAAGAAGCTCCTCCAGGGCCGCGCTCAACGCCCCGGCCTCGGGGCCGCGGCCGCAAGCCCGGCGAGCCAGGCTGAGGGGGTTCAAGCCCCGCTCCCTCAAACGCTCAAAGACGCTGCGCCGGCTGACGAGCCCGTTTTGCTTCCGCACGGCCTCCTTGACGCCCTCGTGGACCGCCCTGGCGATGAGCTCGCCCATCTTGGCGTGGCCGCCGCTCAAGGTCGCCTCCGGGCCGGCGCCCTGGACGACGATGAGGTTGTCGGTGCCGGTGCCGGTGGCCTGGCGGCTCAAGGGACTCTCGGCGCTGCGCACGTCCAGGTCCTGGAGGGCGGCCGTCTTGGCCTCAGTGGCGGTGATGATGGCCCGGGTCATGGCCCGGGGCGAGAGCCGGCGGTTGGTGAGGATGATGATGTTGATCGTGCCCGGCTCCAGGAAGCGGCCCTCGTCGGCCCCGGCGCGCAGGGCGTTGCTTCTCACCCCGGCGGTGACCAGAGCCCAGGCGGCCAAATCCTGGTGCGCCGCCCAGCCCAGGGCCAGGTTGTCCATCCGGGCCCCGGTGAACAGGAAGCTGGCCGTGGCCGGGTCGCGGCCGAGGACCCGGCAGACGCGGGCCGAGGACTCGGCGAGGCTGAGGTGGTGGAGCAAGCCCCAGCAGGGTGGCGGGAAATAATGGTTGCCCACGCTTTCGACCCCCTGGCGGTGCCCCTCCAGGGTGGACAGGATGGCCGTCGGCTCTTCAAAATCGATGACCAGGCTCTGGTTCAAAAAGTCGTAGATGCGGCTGTCGATGACCTGGGCCGACTTGACGTAGCTCAAGTCTAGGTCCATCGCCCGGGCGGCGATGCTCCTCTCCGGGGTCACTAGATTATCGGGCCGGGCGAACTCGTCGGCGTAGACGGCCGCGGCCAGCCAGGTGATGAAAAACCCGGACCGGACCGAGGCGCGGCTGGCCAGCTCCTCGGGAAAGAAGATGACCCGCCCCTCCCGGACCGCCTCCACCTCCCGCCAGCCGGGTCGCTGGAGGAGTCGGGCCGCCGCCTCCCGGTCTCCGTCGCCGCCGTAGACCACCTGGGGGTTGAAGGCCCGCCATTCGACCAGGCTCACCGGGACGACCCGACCCTTCTTGCCCAGGCGGGGGGGGAGGCCGCCGGCGGCCTCGATGAAGGCGTTTTGAAAGGAGTCGTCGCCAGGGGTCATCACCTCGTCGCGGCCGATGAACCTCATCACCCGCCGGCGCTTGGCCGGAGGGATTCGGGCCAGCTTGGCCGCGATGAGCCCCACCCGCCCCTCGATGTCGGCGACCACCTTTGCCGCGGCCTCAAACCGCCCCAGGATGGCTCCCACCAGGTTGATGTTGGCGCAGACGTCGCTCAGGGTGCTGGCCTTCAGCGTCACGCTCTTGACCCCCTCTTGGGCCAGGGCGGACCTGAGGGGGGAGTGGCGGTCGGCCAGGAAGACCAGGTCAGGCTTGAGTTGGCAAATGCGCCGCAGCGACGGCGAGAAGAACCCGCCGACTATTTTTAGATCCTCTCCTCGCGCCGCCGCGGCCGAGGGAAGGGTGACGCCCTTGAGGACGCCCCTGGCGCCTAAGCCCAGAATCATCTCGGTCACGTCGGGGACGAGGGAGATGACCCGCTCCGGCGGCCGGGCGAGGGTCACCTCCGCCCCGCCGCCGTCCACGAAGCTCAGGGCCGCCCGCGCCGGCGGGCTCAAGGCGAGCAGACACACACAGGCCGCGGCCAGCCTCAAAATCTTTTTGAAACCCATCCCGCCGCTTCCTCCCTCGAACCGGCCGCCAGCATGAACTGATCTGAAATTTTCACCGAGCCAAACATACAGGATTGAGGCTCAGAAATCGATAGCCCGGCGCTCGAGGCCTCCGCAATTGATTTGAGCCGGCGGATCATAGTAACCTGATCTCGCCCCAATGGGCCGGTCATTTTTTCGACGAGGAGGCGACATGACATCACCGCGCCTGCTTCGGGCCCAGGGCCACGGCCTGGCCATACAAGTGGCCGAGTGGCCGGGCGAGGGCGAGCCTCTCCTGTGCGTCCACGGCATCACGGCCAACTGCCGCTCCTTTGACGTCCTGGCCTCGGCCCTGGCGCCGAAGCACCGCGTCCTGGCCGTGGATCTGCGGGGGCGGGGCCTCTCGGACAAGCCCGCGACCGGCTACTCCATCGCCCTTCATCGCCGCGACCTCGAGGCCGTGGCGGCCGGCCTGGGGCTCAAGTCCGTCGCCGTGGCCGGCCACTCCCTGGGGGCCTACATCGCCCTGGCCTTGGCCGCGGCGCGGCCGGATTTGACCAAGGGCCTGGTCCTCATCGACGGCGGGGCCGACCTCCTCCCCGAGCAGTGGGCCAAGGTGACGGCCGGCATCAAGACCTCCCTGGACCGGCTGGGCCGGGTCTTCCCTTCCATGGAAGCCTACCTGGACTTCATCAAGTCCTCGGGGCACATGGGCCCCTGGACCCCGGCCGTGGAGGAGTTTTACCGCTACGACGGCGAGGCGGTCGGCGGCGGGGTTCGCTCCCGCATCCCGCCCGAAGCCATCGCGGAGGAGCGGGTCAACATGCTCGACCTCGACGTCAGCCAGTTCTATCCTCAGGTGCGCTGCCCAGTCTTGGTCTTGAGGGCCACCGTGGGCCTGGGCGCGCCCGAGGCCCTGGTCCTCCCTGAAGAGGCTGTGGCCAGACTCAAAGTCAGTCTGCCCCAGGCCGAAGTGGTCAACCACGACGGGGCGGATCACTTCTCCATCCTCGTCCAACCGAACCGCCGGCGGGACGAAGCCATCTTTAAATTTCTGGCCTCGGGCTGAAGCCCCTCTGGTGAGATCGTGGCCAAACCACCCTTTTGTCCCCATCGCGGCCTCGCGGCGGCCGAGCGGTTGAGGAGCCTCTTTAGCGGGGGTGAGGGCGAGCCTAGGCCGCGTATTTGACGAATCATGCGGACGGTGGGAAAATACTCCTCGGCCGTCAGCTTCGGTTGGCGGCCAAAGCTGACGGGAACCGGGCGATGAATTGGACCTTCCGGAAAAAGATCTTCGTCGGTTACGGCGTCTCCTTGGCCCTGGTCGTCATCGTCTTCGCCTGGGCGGTCATCAGCCTGTTCGATCTCGGAGAGGCCTCGGAGTCGATCCTCCGGGAAAACTATAAGAGCATCCTGGCCGCCGAAAACATGATCGACACCATCGAGCGCCAGGACAGCGCCATCCTGCTGATGCTCCTCGGCTTCGGCGAGGAGTGGTTCCCACACTTCCGTTACAATGAGAACCTGTTTCTGCAGTGGCTCGGCCGGGCCAAGGACAACATCACCATCGACGGCGAGTCCGACATTCTGGTCGGGATCGAGGACAACTACACCGCCTTCCTGGGCCGGGTGGACGAATTGCTGACCCAGCAGCGCACCGACGCGGCTGCGGCCAAGTCCTTCTATCACCGCAGCGTCCATCCTCTCTTCCGGGCGATCCTTGAGGGCTGCATCCAGCTCAGGGAGCTGAACCAGCGGACCATGTTCCAGGCCAGCCGACGGGCCCAGCACATCGCCCGACGGGCCGTGTTCTCGGTGGCGGTCATCGGCCTGGCCAGCATCGCCGCCGGACTCCTCTGGAGCATTTTTTTGTCCAATCGGCTCTCCCGGCCGATTCGGCGGCTCAGGGAGGCGGCGCTCAAGATGGCCGAAGGCGACTACCAGATCGAGATCCCGGTGGCCGGCCGCGATGAGCTGGGCCTCCTGACTGAGCAGTTCAACACCATGGCCCAGAAAGTATGGTATTACAATGAGTTTAACATCGGCCGCATCCAGGCCGAGAAGCTCAAGAGCGAAGCGATTCTCCAAAGCGTCGACGACGGCATCGTTGTCCTGGACGAGGAGTTGATCGTCACCGACATCAACCCCATGGCCGCCAGGATCTTCGGCACCAAGGCGGCCGAGGCGACCGGCCGTCACCTCCTGGAGTCGCTGGACAACGAGACCGTCTACGCCGCGGCCAAGAAGGCCCTGGAGACAGGGCGGCCGAGCAAGCCCGAGGGGGGCGACGACGTGATCTCGATTCCGATCGGCCCCGGCGTCGGCCACTTCCAGTTTTCGGCCATTCCGGTCAGCGTCGACGACGCACCGCTCAAATCGGTCGTCCTGCTCCTGCGCGACGTCACCCGCCTGCGGGAGATGGACCGGCTCAAGAGCGAGTTCGTCATGACCGCCTCCCACGAACTCAAGACGCCCCTGATGAGCCTGGGCATGAGCCTGGACCTGCTGGCCGAATCGGCTCCGGCCAAGATAGATCAGCGGGATCAAGAGCTTCTCGACGCGGCCCGGGAGGACGCCGAGCGGCTCAAGGCCTTGATCCGTGACCTGCTCGATCTGAGCAAGCTGGAGTCGGGCAAGGTCGACATGGATTTTACGGCCACGAGGGTGGGGCTGCTGTTCGAAAAGGCGTTGGCGGTCATGACGCCCCAGGCCGAGCAGCGCCAGATCGAGCTCTCCGAGGGGGAGACCGTTGATCTGCCCCGAATCAAGGCCGACCCGAACAAGATCGTCTGGATCCTGGTCAACCTCATCGCCAACGCCCTGCGCTACACCAACCCCGGCGGCCACGTCCGGCTGAGCGCCGAGGCGATGGGACCCCAGGTCCACCTCTCGGTGAGCGACGACGGCCAGGGCATCCCTTACGAGTATCAATCCAAGATATTTGACAAGTTCATCCAGGTCGGAACCGACCGCGACGTCTCCGGCACCGGCCTGGGTTTGGCCATCTGCAAGGAAATCGTCCACGCCCACGGTGGGACCATCTGGGTCGAATCGACCCCCGGCGAAAAGACGATCTTCACCTTCAGCCTGCCGGTGGCCGAGGAGACGGGGAGCCAAGCCAGTGAACCTCAAAAGAGTCTTGATCGTTGACGACGAGAAAAACATCCGTCTGACCCTCTCTCGGGCGCTGGAGGCGCTCGAACTGGAGATCGACACCGCAGTCAACGGCGAGCAGGCCCTGGACAAGCTCGCCGCCCGGCCGACCGACCTGATCCTGCTGGACTTGAAGATGCCGGGCATGGACGGCATGGAGGTTTTGCGCCGGATCAAGGACGCCCACGCCCGGATCAAAACGATCATCATCACCGCCCACGGGACCATCGATTCGGCCGTGGAGGCGATGAAGCTGGGCGCGGTGGACTACCTGCAGAAGCCGTTCAGCCCGAACGACATCCGCGAGCTGGTCCAGGAGGTCTTGGCCCGGGAGGAGTTGGTTGAGCCAAAGAAGCCGGACTACGCCGCCTTGTTCGAGCTGGCCAAGCGGGCCATCACCGAACGCCGGTTCCAGGAGGCGGCCGGGTATTGTCGTCGGGCGATCGACCTCAATGCTCTCCGGCCCGAAGCCTTCAACCTCCTCGGCGCCCTGGCCGAACTCGAGGGCGACAAGGACGAGGCCGCCCGCAACTACCACCAGGCCTTCTCTCTCAACCCCCTCTACTCGCCCTCCACGGCCAACTGGTTCCGGCTCCTCAAGCGGGTCGAGGACACGGGCGCCATCGCCTTGGACGAAGAGGACGGCCTCAGGTGATGATCACCCCCCGAGAACCCCGAACCAGACGCTTCATCATCGTCGTCGGCTGCGGCCGACTGGGGTCGTATCTGGCCGGCTCGCTCAGCCAGGCCGGTCACGACGTGGTCGTCGTCGACACCCGGACGGCCGCCTTCGAGGAGTTGCCGGCCGAGTTCTCTGGTTTCAAGGTCGAGGGCGACGCCACCGAGTACGCCATCCTTCGGGCGGCCAAGATCGAACGGGCCCACGTGGTCATCGCCGCGACCGACAATGACAACGTCAACCTCATGGTCGCCCAGATCGCCAAGGAGGCCTTCGGCGTGGCCGAAGTCATCGCCCGCATCTTCGAGATGAGGCGGGACACCGTCAGCCGCAAGCTGGGCATCCAGGTCTTCTGCCCGACGACCATCCTCGGCGACGAGATCATCGACGCCGTCCGCGCGGGGGTCGAGGGATGAAGATCCTGATCGTCGGCCAGGGCCGGCTGATTTATTTCCTGGGCCAGACCTTTCTGGCCAAGAACTACCAACTGACCATCCTCAATCCGGACGAGGCCGAGTGCCGCTGGCTGGCCCGGCGGATGAAGGCCATCGTCGTTTTAGGCGACGGCACCGACCCGCGCCTCCTGGAAGAGGTGGGCGCCGAGACCATGGACGCCGTGGTCGCCCTCACGCCCCGCGACGAGGACAACCTGGCCGTGTGCCAGTTGGCCAAGCATCACTTCGCCGTGCCCAGGACCCTGGCCCTCGTCAACGACCCGGCCCAAGAGGAGGTCTTTCATCAGCTCGGGGTGAGCGAGGCCTTCTCCATCACCCGCGTCGTCTCCAAGTTGATCGAGCAGCGCATCGACACCAGCGATATCGTCAACCTCCTGCCCATCGGCGAGGGCAAGGTCAACCTGACCGAGCTCGCCTTGACCGACGACTCGCCGGCGATCGGCCGGATCCTGGCCGAGATCGCCCTGCCCGCCGACAGCCTCGTCGCCTGCGTCTTCCGGGGTGAGGAGACGATCATTCCCCGGGGCAACACCAGGCTCCTCTCCGGCGACAGGCTCGTCGTCCTGACCCGGCCGGGCAACCACGGCCAGGTCATCCAGACCCTGACCGAAAATTAGGCTCGGGCGATCGGTCCATGTCCCCGACGAGCTTTGTCCCATTGACCCGGCGGTACCGCCAGATGGCCGCCTACACCGGGTTCATCCTCGCCCTCGTCGGGGTCTACCTCCTCGGGCCGCTGCTGGCCCTGCTCGCCTGGCCCGAGGAATCAGCCCTGGCCCCCGCCTTTCTCTGGCCTGGCGGAGCGATGAGTCTCGGCGGCTGGCTGATCTGGCGTCTGTGCCGCCTCAAGACTCACGTCGCCCTGACCACCCGGGAGGGCGGGGTGATCGTGCTCGCCGGCTGGACCGCGGCCGGGCTGGCCTCGGCCTGGCCCTTCGCGGCCGCCCAGGGCCTGACCTTCAGCCAGGCCGTCTTCGAGTCGGTCAGCGGCTGGACCACGACCGGCCTGTCGGTCGTAGATGTGACCGCCGCGCCGCACTGCATCCTCCTGTGGCGGAGCATGCTCCAGTACGCCGGCGGCTGCGGCCTGGCCATCATCATGCTCGCCGCCATCGCCGGCCCGGCCGGAACGGGCATCTCCGGAGCCGAGGGGCGGCGGGACCAGCTCGCCCCCCACGTCCGGAGTTCGGCCAAGCTGGTCCTGTCGATGTACTCGCTCTACGGCCTGGCCGGCAGTCTGGCCTACCGCCTGGCCGGGATGAGCTGGTTCGACGCCGTGAACCACGCCTTCTGCGCCATAGCCACCGGCGGCTTCTCGACCCATCCGGACAGCATCGGCCACTTCAACTCACCCCTGATCGAGGCGATCTCCCTGGGGCTGATGACAATCGGCAACCTCAATTTTCTGACGGCCTATCTGCTCTGGACCGGCCGCCTGAAGGCGGTCTGGCGCAACCTCGAGATCCGGGTCTTTCTCGTCGCCCTGAGCGCCGCCGTGGGGCTGCTCCTCGTCCTGGTCTGCGCCCACATCTATCCGGAGACGGGACGCCAACTCCGCGTCGCCCTCTTCGAGGCCGCCTCGGCCCTGACCGGAACCGGCTTCTCCATCACCACCTACGACCGCTGGCCGCCCCTCGGCCACCTGATCCTGATCGGGCTCATGACCCTGGGCGGCGGGACCTGCTCCACCTCCGGCGGTCTGAAGCAGTACCGGGTCGGGCTGCTCTGGCTGGGGCTGTACTGGCAGGTCCGGCGGACCCTGCTGCCCCGCAGGGCCGTCATGGCGATGAGGATCTTCTTCGCCGAAGACTACCTTTACATCAACGCCGCCCGGCTCCAGGAGGCCGGCCTGTTCCTGTTCATCTACCTCCTCACCCTCCTCACCGGGGCGGCGGTGCTCATGGCCCACGGCTTCGGGTTCATGGACTCGCTCTTCGAATACGCCTCAACCCTGGGCACGGTCGGCCTCTCGGTCGGGTTGACCAAGGCGTCCAATCCGCCCCTGGTGCTGTGGACGCAGACAGGGGGCATGTTTTTGGGGCGGCTGGAGTTTTTCGTCATCTTCGTCGCCCTGGCCAAGCTGACCAGGGACGGGGTGCAGATCATTTTTGGATCAAAAAACAAGTAATGCCCGTCTAATCCTGATTCGCTTTCAAGTTCAGTGGTGGCCCGCCACTGCGGCCGGGTCTTGAAGCACAGCCC
>CAYXRH010000072.1:0-4946 GCA_964466355.1 uncultured Thermodesulfobacteriota bacterium | reverse complement strand
GTGGGGGGCCCCCCAGCGCCCCACGGGGGCCTGGACCCCAAACACCAGGGCCGGGGGGGGGCGGGCCGCCGCCGGGGCGTTGGTCGAGGCGGCCTGGGGCCGCGACGACCTGGAGGTTCACGGCGAGTTGTTCGAGCTGCCCTTTGACTCCGTGGGCGACCTGCCCTCGTTGACCGAGCTGAGGCCGAGGGGCGGGTCGGGTTGAATAGCCTCCCTCACCTGGGCCTCAAGGCGGCGGCCGGATCGACCCTTGGCCGGGCCGACGAGAAACGGCCCGCTTCCTTTTTGGAAGCGCTCTTCAGGCCGATTGGCGATCATTCAAGTAAGTTAGTATTTTGGTTTGGTTGTTCGAACGAATTTGAGGGTGAGGGTCACAGGCCTTGGCGAGCGGAAAGAAAAGCGGCCCCGTCGGAGAAGAATTCGACTCGGGGCCGCCTTGAAGCGAGCCTTAGACCTGTCCGAATCCTCGACCTGAAGTGAGAACAACCAACCAAAATTACACCTTTGAAGGCAGCTTGGTATCAGATGCGTCTGCGGCCGCCTTTTTGCTCGATCACAAAAAAATGGCCTGACTTGTCGCGGCCAAGCCGGGTGCGGTATGGTGTTCGTCACCGGAGCCGGACGCGCCGGCCGGCCCTGCGAATCTCTTGATATGAGGAGAACGCCATGAACTCACTCGCGCCTAACGACCTGCCCGCCTTCATCGCCCAGACCCTCCGCGAGCTGATCGATCACTCGCCGGACAACACCTTGAAAAACGCCGTCAAGGAAAAGGCCTGGGACGACTTTCTCCTGGGCTTCGCCTCCGGCGCCGACCCTCTGTGGGCCTGGCTCAAGAATGACATCGGCTCTTTTTTGTGGACCCCGGAGGAGATATTCAACCTCACCTTTCCCAAATCCCCGGCCGCGCCAGAGGAGCTGACGGTCGTCAGTTGGATCCTGCCCCAGCGCAAGGTGGTCAAGGACGAGCAGCGCCGGGCCGACTACTACCCCGGCGAGCGCTGGGCCCGGGTGCGCAGGTTCGGCGAGGGCTTCAACGTCCTCTTGCGCCGGCGGGTGGCCGAAGCGCTCACCGAGGCCGGCTTTGCGGCCGTGGCCCCCATGATCTCGCCCCTCTGGTCGCACGAGACCTCCACCAAGTACGGCTTCGCCTCGAACTGGTCCGAGCGCCACGCCGCCTTTGTGGCCGGCTTGGGCACCTTCGGCCTGTGCGACGGCCTCATCACGCCCAAGGGCAAGGCCATGCGGGCCGGCTCGGTGGTGGTCAGGGCCGAAATCGCGCCCACCCAAAGGCCTTATAAGGACCACCACGCCTACTGCCTTTTCTACACCGACGGCTCCTGCGGCGATTGCATCGACCGCTGTCCGGTGGGGGCCGTCTCCAAAGCGGGCCACGACAAGATCAAGTGCGACGGCCACACCCGGGGCACCGTCTCGGCGTGGGTCAGGCAAAGCTTTGACTTCGAGGTCGACGCCTGCGGGCTTTGTCAGGTCGGCGTGCCCTGCGAGTCAGGCATACCAGTTAAGGAATAAAGACCAAAAACAGCTCGGCCGAGCGGGCTTAAGCCCGGCGCGCCGGAGAGATCGCCGACAAACACGAACAAGGAGAGGCAAGACATGAACGCGGATAACCCCGCCCCGCAAAGTGGCGTCCTGGTTTTCACCATCGGCTTCGCCAAGAAGTCGGCGCGCGAGTTTTTCGAGATCCTGCGAAGGGCCGGGGTTCGAAAAGTGGTGGACATCCGCCTGAACAACACTTCGCAACTGGCCGGCTTCACCAAAAAGGACGATTTGGCCTACTTCCTGGAAGCCATCGGCGGCCTCGGCTATGAGCACCGCCCGGAGCTCGCGCCCACTGAGGAGATCATGGACGGGTACAAGAAGAGAGGTCTGAGTTGGGCGGAGTACGAGGAGCGATTCGCCAAGCTCATGGCCGGGCGGCGTGTCGAAGACCTAATCGCGGCAAGCGAGCTTGACCGTGCCTGCCTCCTGTGCAGCGAACCAAAGCCCGACAAGTGCCACCGAAGGCTGGTGGCCGAGTACCTTCGGGACAAGTGGGGCGATGTGGAGATCCGTCACTTGTGAGGAGACGAAAGGGCGTGGCGAGAACCATCTGTTTGGCGGATTCAACCCGTCCCGGCGCCGGCCGGGGATAAGTCAAGGCCAGCCGTGCAGATTTGTGATGGCTTGTCCTGGAATGAATCAGTGCCGGTTAGAGGGAATAAAAAACTTTCATCAGCTACCCTTCAACGCCGGCCGCCTCCGGCAGTGAGGGGTGCCTTAAAACCTATCCGGTCAATAGAGCCAAAAAGTTGATTTTCTTCTCTTGGATTCTTAAATTGAGACCTGGTTCCTCGGACCAACAAAGAAGCGAAGGCTTTGTTTGATTAGTGGTGTTGTATCGGTTATCATGCAATAAGGTCGGCGGTGTGCTTCTAGGTATTATCAGTATTAGCGAAGGTGGAATGAGGACGTATTGTTGCCTCCGTGGCTGTTAAAAACGCTAAATATAGCCGGCGCTGGGCTGGTTTTTGTGGGTGCGTGTCTGGAGTTTGCTTATTTTAAGTGGGCAGACAGTTTTGTCACACACCCCTGGGAGCTAAAATATAGCAAGGTTCTTTGCCCGTGCGAGTACAGGAAATTTCGCAAGCAAAAAAAATCGAACTCTGGAGGCACTGATTCCGGATCAGATGACGGCAAAGGCGTTCGAGCCGAGCTAGTGGTTCGGGGAGGTTGGATCTGTATTTTGGTTGGAGCCGGGCTGCAGTTACTTATTACTATATTTTAGCAATATTGGTATGCTGAATACCCGGAGTACGAATGTCACTTGTACAAATAGTTATCTCTCTTGACAGGTAAGTCCTCAAGGAAATAATATAGTTTAAAATTATTATAGATAGCTCGAAGCGGGCTAAGACATATGCCAGACTTAATAGTTATTTTAGGGAGATTAGGAGTTGGCACTACTTCCACTATTCTTTCTTGATACTTGAGGTGTAATCCAAAGCTACTTGCCATATCAAGATATGGCCATTAGTTTGTAGACCAAAATGCCTCGTATCACATTCGATGAGAACAGCGGCTTGGCGCGTGTTATCCCGGTAGATCGCGTGAACGAACTCATGGACGTTTCGGTAAGACGCCTTAAGAATCGAACCGCCCAGGCTCGCTGGAAAGCTAAGCGATAAAAGAACGTCACCCTAACAACTGCATTTATTTGACGATATTTCGTTATCGCTTTATACCGAAGTTAATGTTAACGTTAGGTAGCGATGTCGTTGCGACTGTCGCGATATCTTCCCGAACATGATTTTCTACCCCCCGATTAGGAACGTTCTCAATAGAAAGAACCCTCTCCCACCTTGAGGGGGGTCTATGGCGGCACTCAAAACCAAAATACAATGGCGGAATTAACCGTATTCGCTAAGGCCCACACCACCCGTACCCCGCCCTGATCGAATCTTTCTTGAAAGCTCGTGGTTCAAGACGCGCCTCGGGCTGTCTTGTGGACCTCGGACCTGCTAATATGAGGCTGTGGCGAAACCACATTTTGGTTCGAGGACCAGGCGCGAGGTTTTCGAGAAGCGCAGCATATGAGGGTCATATGTGAGCATTCGAGAAAACCAAGCAACGCCGTAATCGGGACAAAAGGGCCGTTTCGCAGCGGTTTCCAAACCCCGCCGGATTATCTCGCGGAGGACGAAGAGTGCGCTTCAAGTACAACTCAAAAAGAGAGAGCTATAGCTTGGCCCAGCGCTCGGTGGTCATGGGGCGGCAAGGCATGGTCGCCTCCAGCCAGCCGCTGGCCAGCCTGTCTGGATACAAAACCCTGGCCAAAGGCGGCGGGGCCGTGGACGCGGCCGTGGCCATGGTGAGCACCTTGAGCGTCGTCGAGCCCCACTCGGTCGGCCTGGGCGGCGACGCCTTTGCCTTGATTTATCTCGCCGCCGAAAACAAGGTCGTCGGCCTCAACGCCAGCGGCCGGGCCCCCCGGGCCGCCTCGTTGTCCTGGTTCCATGAGCGGGGTCTGAAGACGATGCCCCAGCGGGGGATGCTCTCCATCACCGTGCCCGGGGCCCTGCACGGCTGGGCCGAAGCCTTGGCCCGATACGGCGGATTGAGCCTGGCCGAGGTCCTTGAGGACGCCATCGACTACGCCGAGAACGGGTTTCCGGTGAGCGAGGTCATCGCCGGCGAGTGGGCCGAGGCTAAGGACCTCCTGCTCTCCCACCCCGGCGCCGCCCGGACCTTTCTCATCCACGGCCGGGCGCCGCGCCCCGGCCAGGTGTTCCGCAATCCTGACCTGGCCCGAACCTACCGCCAAATCGCCCAAGACGGCGTCGGCGTCTTGTACGGGGGGGCTCTCGGCCGGCTGGTGGCGGAGTTTTCCAAAGAGCACGGCGGTCTGCTCTCGATCGAGGATCTGCGAGACCACGCCTCCACCTGGGTCGAGCCCTTGAGCCGCGACTACCGCGGCCGCGCCATTTATGAGCTGCCGCCCAACGGCCAGGGGGTGACCGCCTTGGAGATGCTGAGCATCCTGGAAGGCTACGACCTCGCCGGCCTGGGGCCCCACAGCCCGGAGTACCTTCACCTCCTCATCGAGGCCAAGAAGATCGCCTTCGCCGACCGCGACCACTTCGTCGCCGACCCCGAGTTTGAAGACGTCTCGGTGGCGCACCTGCTCTCCGAGGAGTACGGCCGCCGCTGTCGGGCCAGGATAAAAACGGATCGCGCCCTGCCGCCGCCCGCGCCCCTCCTGGGCGGTTCTGGCTCGGACACGGTCTACGTCGCCGCCGTTGACCCCGCAGGAAACGCCGTGTCCTTCATCTCCAGCCTCTACATGCACTTCGGCTCCGGCCTGGTCGTCGACGGCACCGGCCTGGTCCTCCACAACCGGGGCGCCTCCTTCTCCCTCGAGCCCGAGCACCCCAACCGTCTCGAAC
>CAYXRH010000071.1:0-14413 GCA_964466355.1 uncultured Thermodesulfobacteriota bacterium | reverse complement strand
CGAATGGGCGGCGTAGAGGTACTTGGGTCGGAAGCCCAGCTCCTGAATTTGCCGATACATGACGAAGAAGTCAGCGTAGTAGGTGCTGGTGACGACCCCGTCCACCTTCTCGTTTTTCATCCTGGTGATCACCGGCGTGAAATCCTTGCACCCCTTTTCGACTTCCTCGTAAAAGGTCTTGAACCCCTTGCCCTTGGCGTACTCCATGGCCCCGGTGTCGGCGGTCTTGGGATACAACTCCTTGGCGGTGACGAAAAAGAGGTTCTGGGGTGGATCACCCTTGACGACCTTTTCGTCCATGATGACCTTGACCGCCGACCAGCAGTGGCGAGAGGCCGGCTCGATGAGGCTGAAGACGTAATCGTAGCCTTGTTTGTATATGGGGTCAGAGCTTATCCAGACGAAAATGATGGGCATCTTGTATTTCTGGGCGATCTGGCTGACGGCGAAACCGATGCTGGAGCCCCAAGGCGAGAGCAAACAATCGACCTTGTCCTGGGTGATCAGCTTCTCGTAGATCTTGGCCGCAGTGCTGGGGTTGGTCTTGTCGTCGTAATAGACGAGGCGGACCGGGAGCTTCTTCCCGTACTCTTTGACGTAAATGCCGCCTTCGGCGTTGACCATCTCCGCCCAGGCCTCATACCCCTTTCTTGAAGGCACGCCGGCGTATTCCAGGGCTCCAGTGATGGGCACGGAAAAGCCGAACACGATCTCCTTCTTGTCCGCTGAAATCGCATCCTCTGCCCATGAAAGAACGCCCAGGCAGACGAGGCAACACATCACCGCAATAGTGAAACCCCTCTTTCCCATTTAAAGCACCTCCTTCTCCCCTAAAGTGTTCAGGCGTTTCTCATTCCCCGCGTCGCGTCCTTCTCACTGGCCCCAAGGCATGGGATACAGGAACTTCGCGTCGGCGATGGACTCCGGGTACACGGTCAGCAGGCGTTCGTTCTGCCACTGCAGCACGCCGGTGAAGGCGTGCTCGTTCAGGTTGGTGTATCCTCTCTCCGAGACGTAGCGGACTTCGGGGTAAAGGAGGCACTTGAACGTCTCATTCTCCAGGCACTTCTTGACCGCCTCCTTGTCCAGGGTCCCGGCCTTCTCGATGGCCTCCTGCATAATCTGACCACCGGCTATAGTGGCCGCGTAATGGGTCGGAAAGGACCCCGTGGCCTTCTTGTAGGCCTCCACGAACTCCTTGTTTTGGTAAGTGTTCCACGTCTTGTTGTAGAAGCCGCCGGCGCAGGCGCCTTGACCCATTTTCCCAAAGGTCTCCCAGAACTCAGGCAGATCGGTTCCGTGGGAGGCGAAGATGAATTTGGGGAAGAAGCTCAACTCCCTCATCTGCCGGAAAAGCAAAAAGAACTCCCCTTCGTAAATCCCGGTGGAGATGGCCTGGACGCCCTGCCTCTTCATCTTGGTGATGAGAGGGGTGAAGTCCTTCACGCCCTTCTCCACCTCTTCATAGAAAGGCTCAAATCCGAGCTCCTTGGCGTGCTCCACGCCGCCCTTGGCCGTGGTGATGCCGTAAAGCTCTTTGGTGGAGATGTACTGGATTTTCTTGAGCTCGTCCTTTTTGTCCTTGATGAGGTCGAGCGGACTCCACTCGTGGCGGCTGGCCGGTTGGATGGTGCAGAAAGCGTAATCGTAGCCCTGCTTGAAGATGGGATCGGACGAGACCCACATGTAGACGATGGGCATCTTGTACTTCTGGCAGATCCCGCTCACCGGGAAGCCGATGCTGCTCCCCCAGGGGGAGAGCACGAAATCGACCTTGTCCACGGTGATCAGCTTTTCATAGAGCTTGGCCGCCGTGGACGGATCGCTTTTGTCGTCATAGACGACCAATTCCACGGGCAGCTTCTTGTTTAGATCCTTGACGTAAATGCCGCCCGCGGCGTTGATCATGCCCTCCCACACGGTGTAACCGTTCTTGACCATGGCCCCGACGTGGGAGTAGGAGCCCGACAGAGAGGCGGAGTAGCCAAAAGTGATCTTTTCCTTGGCCCACGCATCACCACTTCCCACCAAAAGGAGACACGCGACCAACAAGCAAAGAAACATATAATGGGAAAACTTTTTCATGGCGACCTCCTCTTTTTCTCCTTTATCTATGGTAATTCAATCATCTAAGATGCATTGCTTTCTTGAATACCTAAGCCATCCCCTCCCTTCTTTTTAATGTTCTTTTTTTAAGAATTAAGCTAAGTTATTGTATCTTTCCCGGAGACGCTTCAAACCTCGGGCATCCCCGCCTTCCGCCGCACTTCATTTATGTGCGCTCTGACCATCTCTTTGATGGACAAGGGTTTAAACCCGATCTCCTTCTCGAGCCTTTCGCTGGACCAGTTGTAGATCAGGGGGGGGTCGGCGGCGTTGTCGTCGAACCGGAACTCGGCTTCGGGCAGGAACCGCCGCACCTGTTCCGTCAGCTCGCCCGCCGTGACATGGTAGGCGAAAGAGTTATATACTGGATACTTGAACTTTTCGCGCAGGCACATCTGCAAGAAGGTCTCGGCCGTGTCATCCACGTAAGTGATCAGATACCTGTGGTCTGGACGCAGAGGGATGTCCACGGGCTTTCCCACCGCCGGCCGGTCGATGTAGGTGCTCGTCCAGGCCGAGATGCCCGTTTTCCTTCCCGGGCCGCTGACGGCGGCGATGCGAAGACCAGTTATGCGCATCCCGTGGTGATCCATGTATTTCTTGGCCATGAACTCCGTCCACAGCTTGTGGGCCCCGTAGGCCGTGGTCGGTTGACAGATGTCTTCCTCGGTGATGGGGCGATCACCGAATGAGGACTGAAGGCCGTAAGCCGCGATGGAGGAGGCGTAGACCACTTTTTTAATACCCAGCATTCTGGCCGACTCGAACACGTTGTTCATGCCCATGAAGTTGATCTGCAGGGCGTGGTAGAGCCGCGCCTCCGATTCCGCCACCAGCACCGCCGCCAGATTGACCACCCGATCGACGTCGTAGCTTTGTATGGCGCTGATGACGTGCTCAATGCGGGTGACGTCCCCGGGGAACACCTTGACCCGCTCCCCCAAATGGGACACTTTTTCATAGTTGGGATAGAGGTCGAAGCAGACGACCTCCTCTCCCTTTCTGATCAGGCGCTCCGCCACACGAGCCCCAATGAAACCCGTCCCCCCTATGATCAGGACCGACATCGCTCCACTCCTTTCCGTGCCCGGGGTGGGACCTAAGAGGCCTAAAAGCCTAGGCGATGATCCCTCTCTTCTTCAAATCCTCAGCCACATCCTCAAGTCCCAGCTCCTCCAAGGACTCCGCCGAGGGATTCCCTGTCTTCACATCCCAGCTTCTCTCGTCGTAGTAGTCATCCAGCAGCCTCTGGCAGTCCTCCCTGGAAAGGGGCGTGCCGAAGTAGTCGCACAGGTACAAGGTTCCTCTGTCCGTCGTCTCGAGCGGATCAAACCACCTCTCCGGAAAGACGTCGTCCTTCCGGGAGAAGCCCGCCCGCGCATTCAAGGCCCGATAAAGCGTCCAGGTTCGCCGCATGGCCTCGCGGAACTCTTTGAGCGGGGTCTCATATCCGATCACCGCCGCGCAGGCCTCCGTCCAGTCTTCACCCCTCATGAAGTTGTCCACGCGGCCCCTCAAACAGCCCATGCCGATCGAGTTCATGAAGGCGATCCAGTCCTCCCCGTAAGGGGTCATGCGGGCAATGTTGAAGTATCCCGGCCGCGGGAATATCCTTTCCAGAGCGTCTTCCGGCACGCCGCGGTCCTCCAGCCAGGCCCGGAATTTCTCGGGAGGCTCGTCCTTGGACATGTACAAAGTGACGGCTCCCTGGGGGGCGTGGGCTCCCCTGGGATTGACCACCTGGTTAAACTCTGGGCCGCTCAACCTGTTCATCCGCGGATCATAGAGCGGCTCCATGCCTTTGACGTGGACGGCGTACTTCTCGCATCCCCGGCCGATGTCCTCGATGGCCTTTTTAAAGCCCTGGGACAGAATGCCTCCCAGCCCCTCATGGGCCGCCGCCTGCTGGGAGAGGAGCATGGTCGTCTCGAAGTCGTGCTTCAACTCCAGCCCGCCGGTGTCTTCCTTGGTCAGAATGCCGCGCTCGTAAAGCTCGACCGCCCAGTCGATCAGGGCCGTGTAGGAGTGGATGCACAGCCCGCTGCGCTGGAAGAACTCCTGGGCCTTGACGTTCTTCTCGTAGCTGCCCACCTGGCAGCGCGCGGCCATGTGGACCACGCGCCCGTAAAAGGAGGAGACCCAAGCCTCGGTGCCCGCGTACTCCCCTTGCCTGATCTTGACGTGATCTTTGCAGCCCACCGGACAGGTCGGATCGGAGACCCGCCCGGCGACGATGTTGTCCAGGTAGTAATCCGTGTTGTAGAGCCGATAAGCCTCGGCCGTGGGGAATCGCCCCGTCCAGTTGTTCATGGACATGCCGTGCACGTCGGCCCAGCCGCCGAACCCGTCCATGGTCCCCAGATCGACGAGCTTCTGGTAGATCGGGCTTTCCCGAAACCGCTTCTGTATGATCCGCGTTCTTTCCAGGAGCCTTTTGGGGTCGACGACGCCGACGCCTTTCGCCCCGAAGGCGACCATGGCCTTTAAATTCTTGGAGCCCATGATCGCCGGCATGCCCCCCTTTCCCCAGGAGACGCATTTGTCCACCAGACAGATGGTCGTGTTCACCAGGCGCTCGCCCGCGGTGCCCATGGCCAGCACGGCGTAGTGTCGTCCGTGCTTCTCCCACAGAAGGTCCGTGGTGTCGTAGGTGTCCTTGCCCCAGAGATCCCCGGCGTCCAAGATCTCGACGCTGTCGTCGTGAATCTTGATGTAGACGGGTCTCTTGGCCTTGCCGGTGATGATCACCTGGTCATAGCCTGAGAGCTTGACGTTGAGGCCGAAGTCCCCCCCGGCCGTGCCGGCGGAGATGGCCCCGGTGGAGGGCCATTTGCTCATGACCGAGTGTTTGTTGGCCACAGGGGCGGCGGTGCCCACCATCGGCCCGATGCCCATGAGAATGAGGTTCTCGGGGGCGTAAGGGTCCACGTTTGGATCCAAAAGATCCCAGGCGAACTTGCAGTTCAGACCGAAGCCCCCCAAGTATTCGTGGGCCAGGTCAAGGTCCAGGGGCTCTTTTTTGACGTCCTCTTTGCTCAAATCAATGTAAAGGACTTGCCCGGCGTATCCCCCTACCTTCATCTCAACTCTCCTCCATTCGGCGCGTACAATCCGGCTAGCGGGCGTACACGATTTCGGATATTCTCTTCAGGTTCTTGGCTCCCCGGCGCCTTTGCTCCAGGCCCCATTCATCCATGGGCAGGAAATCCAAGGCGCTGTAGATGCAGGATTTGACGCACTCTGGATCTCCGTCGCAAAGGTCGCACTTCATGGCGCAGCCCTTCATGTAGTGGTACAGCACGCCGCCCAAGGGGCAGGCCACGACGCAGGTCTTGCACCCGACGCAGAGGTCCTCTCTGACCACCAGGGCCCCTGTCTCTTCGTTGAGGCTGATGGCGCCCATGACGCACACATCGGCGCAGATGGGGTCATGGCACTGCTGACAAACGATCAAGATGTTTTCGTGCGAGCCGCCCCCCTGGGTCTTCATGATCCCTATGCGGGACAGATTCAGATTGCATGCACCCTCATGGCTTAAAGAGCACGCCATCTCGCAGGCATGGCATCCGGTGCATCGTTCAGGACGTATGACTAGCGCCTTGTCCATTCCTTGTCCTCCCTGTCGAAATTTTGAGACGGCCTTTGAAAAAGGGCCGGATTCTGTTCAGCCAGGGCCTTTGTTCCAGGAGATCTTGGTTTTCGAGGGCCTCGAGAAGCTCCTGGATGCTCCGCTTTTTAAGCATGATGCTCCACAGCAGGCCGGTGTCCTGCTCAACGTTTATGAACTGGGCTCCGAGGCATCGATCACCCTGAATCACCAGACGGCAATAGCGGCCATTTTGCTCGTTTTCGATGACCGAGACGGCCGCGTCGTCGCCCCCGGCTGAGCCCGAGACGGACAAGGAAGCCTCGGTGTGACCGAAGGCGACCACGTGGTTTCCAAAGGCATCCAGGTTCAAAACGTTTTCCGAGCCTCTATAGCGGGCCGCGGCCTCGAGGCAGTTTTTGGCGGCGACGGCTCCCTGCCGATTGGCGTTGTGCCAGAAAAGGTTCAGGGACGCTCTCTCCGTGAGCAGATCGTTGGTCTCCACGCAATCCCCGCAGGCCAAAATGTCCGGCGCGCTCGTCTCCATGCCGGCGTTGACGACGATGCCGCCCCTCTCCCCCACCACGAGGCCCGCCTCTTGAGCCAGCTCGACCCTCGGCCGCATGCCTATGGCCCAAATGACCGTATCGCAAGGCAGTTCGCGCTTCTGGGTGGCCAAAGCCTCCACGCCTTTCGCGCCCAGCACTTCCGAGGCCAGCTCGCCGACGATGACTTCAACGCCGGCCTCCTCCAGGGCTTTTTTGACCCTCTCGGCCCCTTTCTGGTCCAGGCTCAAGGGCAGGATTCGCTTCTCCGCCTCGACCACGCTGACCTGGTAGCCGCGGTCATGGAGGGCGATGGCCGCCTCGAGGCCGACGGCGCCTGAACCGACGACGACGGCCTTCTTACCCTTGTGCCTGACGACGGCGTCGGCGTCGGCCAGGCTCTTGAGCTTGAAGACCCCTTTCTTCGGTGGGCCGAATAAAATGGCCCGGCTGCCCGTGGCCAGAATCAACTTGTCGTAGGGATGAGAAGCGCCCCCCTGCAAGCGGACCCGCTTCGCAAAGGGTTCGATCCTCTCCACCTTCTTGCCGAAGACCGGTTTAAGATCGAGCCGCTCGTAGTCCTCCTCCCGCTTGACGAAGGTCTTCTCCCGGGCGATTCGGCGGGCGATGTATTCCGGCAGGACGCAGGCCGAGTAGAGGGGGGTGTCCTCATCGGAGATGATGGTGATGTCGCATCCCCTGTTGAGCCGGCGCAAAGACGAGGCCGCCGAAAAACCGGCGATGCCGTTGCCGATGACGACGACTTTCATCAGATCTTCTCCCCCGGCACGCCCGCCTCTGGGGCTAGAGGGACTCGGAGCCGTGATAGTAGCCTTCTCTGAGTCCTCGAATGATGTCGTCCGAGATGCTCTTGCGAGATCTCCAAAGGCCCGCCTTCTTAAAGTCCACCATCACCTCGGCCAGCTTCAGGGCGGCCAAGGCGCCGTCGACGATGGGCACGCCGTCCACGTCCACTATTCCTTTGTTCGTCAGGTAGGTGGAGGTGTTGACGCAGGCCAGAACGACCACGTCGGCGCCGTCTTGGATCATTTCTTGGGATATCTTTAGAAAATTATTAACGACCCGCTCTTCATCCTTGAAATCCTCCAGAGGGATGTCAAAGGCGCGACACGGCTTGTGGGCCAGGGTTAGGTTCTCCAGGCCGTAGCTGCGGACGACCCGGGCCACCTTCTCCTCCCAGTGGGGCAGGGTGATGAAGCCCATTCTGCTCCCCAGGTTCTGCCCGAAGATCAAGGCGGCCTTGGCCGGCCCGGTGACGGGAATGTTCACCAGCGCCTCGGCCACGTCCAGACCAGGATCGCCGAAACAGCCGATCACGGCGGCGTCGTAGCCCTCCTTTTCCGCCTGGATGACCCCTTCGAGCATCTCGATGGTTCGAAGCAGATCAGCGTACATGTGCCCGACGATGGAGAATTTGAACTCGGCGGTGCCCTTGGTGGGCGCCTTGATGACCAGTTCGGAGTCTGGCTTGCGCACCCGCTCCCAGTTCTGATTCAACCGGGTGTAAAAACCTTCGGCGCCGACGGCCGGTCTCGGAAACTCGTACCAGATTTTCATCTCTCAATCCTCATAAGTCTTGAGAACCTATGATCTTTTCCCTTTCGTTTCCGCGACCAGCTCTTCGAACTCATCTTCGGTCAGGACCCTCTTGAGGTCGTGCGATCGGGCCTTGACCTCCTTGAGAAGCACCAGGGCCTCATCCTCGCTCAATTCGACGCCGAGCTTGCGGGACCATATTTCGATGTTGTCCAGCCCGCTCTTTTTGCCCATCATGATCTGCGGGGCCTCGTGACCGACAAAGTCCGGGTGCACCGGAAAAACGGTCGTCGGATTCTTCTCAAAAACGTTCCTGAACCAGCCGGTGACGATGCCCGACTCGATGGTGTACGCCCCTTCGCCGATGAAGGGGCGGCAAGAGGGGACCTGCACGCCCGAGAGTTCTTGGACCATTTTGGAAAGCTCGTTGAGCTTGGCGAAATTCAAGCCCGCGTCGAGGCCGTACATGGTCAGGAGGGCCAGGGTGGTCTCTTCCATGGGGGTGTTTCCGGCCCGCTCGCCGATGCCCAAGACCGTGGAATGGATCACCTCGGCCCCGGCCAGAACGGCGTTGATGGTGTTGGCCACGCCCAGGCCGAAATCTGAATGGAAGTGGATCTCCAGCGGTTTGGTGACCCGCTCCTTGACCTTCTTGGTGAAGTAGGCGGCGGCGTGAGGCGAGAGGACCCCAAAGGTGTCCACCAGGGTGAAGGCGTCCATGTGGCCTTCCGAGGAGACCCGATCGACCAGGTCCAGCAGCCAATTGAGGTCGCTCCGGGTGGCGTCGATGGTGAAAAAGACGGTGTACAACCCTTTTTCCTTGGCAAAAGCCGTCGCCTTCACGGACAGGTCGATGGCTTTTTCGAGGGGCCATTTGTAGCCCTGCTCGATCAGCTGGGCGCTGGCCGGGATCTCGATGACGATGCCGTCCACGCCGCAGTCCGCCGCCAGCTCCACGTCCGGCACCATGCAGCGGCAAAAGGCGAAAATCTGGGAGCCCAGGTTTCGTTTCACGATCTCTCGAATGGCGGCCTCATCGTTGGGGGAGACGGCGGGCATGCCCGCCTCGATGCGGTGGACCCCGATCTCGGCCAGCTTCTCGGCGATGCGGATCTTGTCGTCCCTGGTGAAGATGACGCCGGCCTGCTGCTCCCCGTCCCTGAGGGTGATGTCGTGAATCTTGACGCTCTTCGGGGGCTGGAAACCCTCCGTCACTTCGTCGACGTAGTTCCAGGGACTGACAAACCAGTGCTCCGTCTTCCAGGGCTGCCTTGCCTTGTCATTCATGCTGCTTGCTCCTTAGTCCTCTTTGGCCAAAGCATCCGCAGGTCTTTCCTCTCCCACCCCATCGGATCCGAGGCTAATTCAAGGCCTGATCCAAGAATTGAATCAGATCCAAAACCTCCACCCTGGGATTCACTTTCTTGGCCGCTTTTTTGAGCTGCATCTGACAGGCCGGACAGTTGCTCAAGATGAGCGAAGCCCCAGTCGCCAGCAGCTCCTCGACCCTTCGCCGGCCAATCCTCTCGGCCAGGTCGGGATGAGAGCCCTCCAGGCCCCCGCCGCCGCAACAGGTGGACCACTTGCCGCATTGCTCCGGGTCTGGCTCGAGGAGTCGCAACCCCTCGATGCTGTTCATGATCCGCCTCGGCTCCTCGATGATCTCCAGATACCTGGAGAGCTGGCAGGGATCGTGGTAGACGACCGTCGTGCCTTCCTTGACCCTCGGTCTGAGGCCCGTCTCCTCCAGTCTTCTGGCTATGACCTGAAGGACGTGCTCCACCTCCAGGTCATATTCCGGGACGTAGTGCGGATAGAGGCTCTTGAGGGTGGAGGTGCAGCCCGGCACGAGGCCGATGACCTTTTTCAGTCCGTTTTTCTTGAAAATCTCGTTGTTTCTCTTGGCCAGCTCGATGTAGTCTTTTTCAAACCCGGCGTAATAGAGCGGCGACCCGCAGCAGGGCTCCTCTTCGTCGAGGTAGCCCACCTCCAGGCCGAGTTTGCGAAGCACCCTGATTGAACTGACCAGCACCGGCGAATACGGGTCCTCCCTGGAGGCGACTATCCTTGAGGTGACGTCCGTCAGGTCGGCCCCGGCCCTGTTCAGAACCCTGCCGATGCCCCGCACCTGCTCCAGGCTGACGCCCATCTTGCCCGCGAACTTGAGGGCGCCCGTCATCCCTTCGAGGTATTTCATGTGCTGGTAACCGCAAGCGGCGAAAAACATGTATTCCGCCCGCCGGGGAAGATTTAGGCCCTTGGCCCACGAAGCCCGGTTGTCCGACACTCCGCTCAGGGAGCGCCTTTGAAGGATGTTCTCCTTGATTTGGAGGTGAATCGCCGGGATGATGCGTTTAGAGGACTCCTTCACCGTCCTTCCCCTTTTTCGTCGGCCGCGTTCTCGACGAGATATTTCCTCGCCTTGAGGATGAGGTCAGCCGGAGAGCAATCAGTCGAGAGAATCTTGCATCTTGCTTGACAGCGGCGGCAGGTGGTGCATGATTAAAGGAGGTTGCTCAAATCCTCTATATCCCCCAGCCCATGTTTTAAGAAAAGATTCACGGCCATGAGCCTCCCGGCGGCGCTCTGGGAGAACCACCCTTCGTAGGTGGGGCACATGGCCACGCACATCCGGCACTTCCAGCACTGCTGGACGCCTTCCGTGATCTCCTTCTTCAACTCTTCCAAGGCTGGCTCACTCATAGCCTTCGCCTTCCAGGTTGCCGGGGTTGAGAATGTTGTTCGGATCGATGGCTCGCTTGACGTTCATCAGCATCTGATGGGCCCCCAGACCGTACCGCTTTTTAAGGAAGGCCACTCTGGAGGCCGTCTGTCCGATCTCGCCGGAGGCGCATCCCCACTTGATGTTTATGTCGCTCTCCAAGGCCACGGCCTCCTTGCCCACGCGGGCCCGTTCCTGAGGCGGCATGCTGATCGGGGCGACCCACATGCCGTGTAGATCACAGGTGCCCACGTGCCCGTAAATGAAGAGCTTGGCCTCCTTCAAGGCGCTGTAGTTGTGACCGTGTTGCAGGTAACTTATGACCTCGTCGAGCTTGCTCAAAGGCACGGCGAATTCCGCCGCCCCGGCCATGACCAGGCGCTCCTCACCCTCCGAGGTTTGAAGGATGTTCAGGATGTTGTCGCGAGCCTCCCAGTAGTCTGCTTGCTCTTTTTTTGAGGTGACGATGAAGGCGTCGATGGCGTTCTCGCCCTCAAAGACCTTCACCGTTTCCTCTGCCTGACGGTTCGCTTCCGCCTGCGTCTGGGAGATGTTGATGGCCAGGCCCATGTGGCCCTTTGGCTCGCCCAGGCCCCTTATCTTGAAAGGGGCCTGGGCGGCGGCCTTGTCGAGCATTTCTCCATACAGGGGCGGCGGCAGCTTTTGGCGGTAATAACGCTGGAAAGCGTGGGCTATGTCCGTCAGTTCGGGGAAGAAGCCGACGACGTAGGCCTTCTTGGGATCAGGCAGAACCCGGAAACGGATCTTCGTTATTACGCCGAACAACCCTTCCGCGCCCACGAAAAACCTGGTGTAGTCCAGACCGGCCGGTCGACGGATGCTTCTCGTGCCCGTGTCTATGATCTCACCGTTGGGCAGGACCGCTTCGACGCCCATGACGTAGTCGATGACTTTGCCGACGCAGATGTCGACCATGTGACCGATGGTGTTGATGGACACCGCCCCACCGATGGTCGAGGCGAACTTGCTGCCTATGGTCATGGGCAGCATGTAACCTCTGGTGAACAAAAGCTTTTCCAATTCATAGAGGTTCACCCCGGCGCCCAGCTCATAGTACATGTCCTCTTCGTGGGCTTTTATGGCCTTCAGCCCTTGGGTGCTAAGGAGGATGCTGCCTGGGCGCTTCGGCCGAGGCGAGCCCTTGAAGGCGGTTCCGGCGCCGTGGATATAAACCGGAATCTGATGTTTATTTGCATACTTGAGAACTTCGGCCACCCCCTCAGTGGAGGTCGGCTTGGCCACCGCCAGCGGAATCTTGTCCGGCTCTAAATCCGGTTGGGCGGCGTCCTGGCCGTAGCTGATCCGATCGAAGATGTTGCCTGAAACGTTCTCCTTGCCGATGAGATCACTCAGATCCTTGACTATTCGCGCCTCGTCAACCATTTCAGGATCACCTTTTGCCCTGGAAAAGGCTCCGTCTACAGGTTCATGGCCTTCTTCGGCTTCTTCATGTACTCCTCAATGAAATCCACCGTGTAATCAATGTGGGCCAGCAGTGTCTGCTTGGCTTTTGCGTGAGCCCCTCGGCTCAGCAAACTGAAGATCTGCTCGTGCATTTCGTAGGAATTGGAGGTCAGGTCGGGGACAAGCATGCAATAGTACTGATACCGGGCGAGGCTGATGACGATGGAGTTGTAAAATCTGATAATCCAGGTGTTGTCAGTGGCGGAAACGAGCTTTTCATGGAATTCGGTCAATCCTTTCAGATAGACCACGATCTCATCTTGATCATCCCCCTCGGCGGGCTTCGCCAGATCCGCGGCCCTGTCCAAGGAGGCTTTCAAGCTGGGCAGATATCGAATGCCTTTGGCTTGAAGAATGTCTATGGCGTGGCATTCGATCATCTTCCTGGCGCTGTAAAGCTCCCTCAGCTTTTCAACCGACACCTCCGACACAAAAACCCCTCTTCTGGGCATCCAGACGATCAGATGCTCGGACTCTAAAATCCTGAACGCCTCGCGTATCGGGGCTCGGCTGATGTTGAGCTGAGAAGCCAAATCGCTTTCGTTGAGCTTTTCCCCCGGAGCCAGCTTGTTGGTGATGATGCTGTTCTTGAGATGATTAACCACCGCTTCTGTAACGCCCATAATGTCCAATTAAAACCACCTCCGTCGTCTATCGATTACCGATTGTCGGTTGTCGACAATAGAACAATGACTTCCCCATGTCAAGCCAAATTGAGAGGGTGGCGAAACCAGATTTGGGTTCGAGGATCAGGCGCGAAGTTAAAAAAGACCGAGCGTCTCGAATCACCCCTTCACAGCGCCCGGCGGAACGAGCGCGATTGACTTAAATATATACTGTATTCTTAGATAGTTATATAATCAGCCCTCCTCGAAGAAATGAGCCGCAGATTCAGCCTCAGAATGGTCGCCGAAAATGACCGTGTCGGATTAAATGAGGGTATACTGACCTTGCGCGCCCTTTAAAAGCGGAGACCCATGTCTCAAAAGACCACGCTCATCGCCTGCCAGACCCTCCAGCCGGAATTGGAGTTGTTCGACATCTCGACCGAGGCGCTGGAGATCAAGTGCCTGGATCAGGGGCTCCACCTCACCCCGGCCAAGATGGTCCAGCGGCTCCAGGAGGCCATCAACGGAGTATATCCAAGGACGGACTCGGTCGTCCTCGGCTACGGGCTGTGCGGCAGAGGGATAGAAGGATTGATTGCCCCTCGAGCGGGGTTGGTCGTGCCGCGGTGTCACGATTGCATCTCGTTGCTGCTGGGTTCCTTGGAGACCTATCAGCGCCTTCTGCGAAAAGAGCCGGGCACCTTCTTCTTGTCGCCCGGTTGGCTGATCTACGGCCGCGATCCTGAGCAAATTTTCGAAGAGATGTACGTTCCCCGTCTGGGCCGGGAAAAGGCCAGGGGGATGGTCGAACTGGAATACCGCCACTACACCAGGGTGCTGCTGATTGACACCGGCGTGCCTGGCTTGAGGGCGCATCGTCGGCGGGCCGCCGAGGTGGCCCGGTTCCTGGGCAAGGATTTCGCTCAGATTAGCGGCGATCTGGGGTGGCTGAGACAGGTCGCCCTTGGTCCCCGGCCCCCTGAACGTTTCCTTCATCTGCGCGGCGGAGAGAAGATCGACGCCATGATGTTCTACGATCTCGACTAGGCCGAGGTCAGGCTTGAAGACCGCTTAGGGCCTCAAAACTACCAGACCCTCGTCCAGGTCCGAGAAATAATCAACCTCATCGAGGCCAAGGCCTTTTAGGCCGCCGGGCTTTCATATTGCCTGGCCTGGCCTTGTGACTACCCCCCGCCGGAAGAGCTTTCCTTTGTCATGGCTCAAGAGGAGCGGGAGCGGATCATCAGGGACAACCTTACGGCTGGCGACTATCAAGAGCTTGAGGCCGCGCGGGAGAATGTCCGCCGCCTGGTTTCGGATCGCCTCAAGGCCGACTGAGCCTCGAAGAGGGTCAGCGACAGGTCGACCCATCACCTAAACTGAGCCGACGATCACCCCTTAAGATCAGCCCTAAAACCCCCTCCCAAATGCCCTGAGCGCCTCCAGGAGAGGCGATCACGCCTTGAATAAGTGTATCTTTGCTGTTCATTTCTTGGTATCATCAACATGGCTGGGTTAAAAGGGGTTCTAATGATGCTCCTTCCCTTTTTCTTGTCCACCATTCTTTTCGTCGCTCCGGCTCTGGCCGGGGAGGGCAAAAGTCTCCCTGAACTGAGCAAAGCTCAAAGTAAGGGCGAGAGTTGGTTAACCTACTTTCTTGCCTTTTTTGAGGGTGGGCTTTTGGACTGACCTTGCTCCCACGGCCCCCTATAAATGGCTCAAAGATAAACAGGAGGGGGCAGACCTAGAAGAGAATGGTTGCTAATACCGTGGCTGTTCACCACGGTCAGGGCAAGTCCAAGGT
>CAYXRH010000070.1:0-14450 GCA_964466355.1 uncultured Thermodesulfobacteriota bacterium | reverse complement strand
CGGCCGGGGTGGACGAGGGGCGGATCGCGGTCGTGCCGCCCTTTATCCACCGCCTCGAGCCCTCCACCGGCCGCGGCCCCGGAGAACACCACCTTCTGGCCGGCCGACTGGTGCGGCGCAAGGGGGTGAAGGTGGCCTTAAAAGCCGCCGCGGGCCTGAAGCGCCCCCTGCCCCTCATCGTCACCGGCGACGGCCCCTTAAAGGAGGCGGTCGTGGCCGCGGCCGAGAGAGCCCCGGACCGGGTGCGCTGGGTGGGCTGGGCCCACCGCCGCCAGATGGACCGGCTTCTAAAAGGGGCTCGCTCGGTGTGGCTGCCCAGCCTGTGGGCCGAGCCCTTCGGCTTGGTCGGCCTGGAAGCCTCGGCCCTGGGCGCGCCGGTGATCGCCTCCGCCGTCGGCGGCGTGGGCGAGTGGCTCGAAGACGCTCAGTCCGGCTTTTTAATCAAGCCCGGCCGGCCGGCCGAACTGGCTGGCGCGGCCGACCGCCTCGCCGGCGACGACGAATTGACTTTAAGGATGGGCCGCCAGGGGCAAGAGATAGTCGGCCAAAGATTCACCCAAAAGAGGCACATCCAGAAACTGATGGAAATTTACAGTGAAATAAGCGGATAAGGCAGGGATCAACCTTGCCTCTCGTTTTGCGTTCACGCTCGCAAAAAGACATTCAGAGGGACGGAAGCGGAAAAAAGACCGCCGGCATCTCCCAGCGTTTACTGTTTCTGAGATTCTTCCTCGTCCCGGGGGTCCTGGCCAATGGCCACCTCGCTCCAGCGCGTCTCGGTGCCGTACCAGTAGACGCCGTCGCCGGTGACGTAGGCCGCCTGAAGGATGAGGGAGACCTCCTGGTCCCTGGCTCCTCCGGAGTTGAGGGTCGAATCGTCGCTCAGGGTCACCGACCAGGTTGAAGAGCTGGCCCTGAAGCCGGTCACGGTGAAGGGGCCGTGCCAGGAGGTCGTCTCTTCGTCGCGGACATCAGCCCCCGGCCTCATCACCGGCCCCCCGGCCGAGGCGACGCCACAAAAGATCACCATCGCGGCCGCGAGGAGGAAGAGGATTCGTCTGGGCATGAGCAGACCTTCCCTAACTGCGGAGATAAGAAATTCTTCTTGAGACATACTATCGCCCAAGGTCACTGTCAAGGCGGCGCGAGGATTGACCGGCCTTGCCTGAGGGCGGATAATTTGAGACTGTGGCGAAACGGCCCTTTTGTCCCGATTACGGCGTTGCTTGGTTTTCTCGAATGCTCACATATGACCATCATATGCTGCGCTTCTCGAAAACCTCGCGCCTGGTTCTCGAACCAAAATGTGGCTTCGCCACAGTCTCAATTTAAAATGCTTCTGCCGCCGCCTGATTCACCTTTAGAGGGTCATCGGCTCCCAAAACCGCATATTCCAACTCCGAGGAGGACGACCGGTTTGGACTTGACACCAGGGCCGAGGCGACGGTATATACGACCGTCATCCGTGGGCCGTTAGCTCAACTGGCAGAGCAAGTGACTCTTAATCACTAGGTTCGGGGTTCGACCCCCTGACGGCCCACCAAGAATATCAAGGGATTGGGTGATTCATCCTAACCTCTTTCTCTTTTTAAGTCACCAATAAGTCACCACCAGATTCCTGACCCCTACCGTCTCCTGCTGACCTTTTCGTAAGGGAATACAAATGAGGAGAGCCAGGTAGTTTGTAATCGGAATTACCTGGTCGAGGATCCCTTACTTCATTAAGGGACCGCCTCTGATCACGACAAACGTTCAAAACCAGCGTAGATACCTTTCCTCTGGTCACTTCGGGCCGCTCCGGCGGCTAAACGACTGGTTTTAAATGTAGCTCACCCGTAATGATCCCATCAACCTCTCCATAACACTGCCAACATCAGCCAAATACCGCTTCACAGTGTTTAGCCAAAGAAAAGGCCGAGACAACCTTGTAAATGATCACGCCCATGGGCAGCCTGGCCTGGTTGGCCGTTGAGGCGAGGTTTACTTCAGTCAAGGTCTCCTTTATCTTGGGTCTAAATGCCTGCGAGTCTTTTGGGGGTGAGTTTCAGGCGGCAGCAAGGCCGGCCAGATTGACCGTCCCCCAAGGGCTAATTTGGTTTTTTCGACAGGAGCCACTCGCCGATGGTGGACCGTATTCCCCACAGCCGATACCCGCTCGGCCGGCTGATAGCCCTTGCTCTGGGCCAAAAGGGCATGACCCGACTGGAGGTGGTCAGAGCGCTCGGTTATGCCAACCACAACCGTGGTCTAAGGAGGCTTGACCAGCACATCACCACCCCGGACCTGGATCATCACTTTCTGGCCAAGGTCCGCCAAGTCCTGGGAGTGGAGACAGATGTCTGGCAGGACGCCATCAACGAGACGCTCATGCAGGTCAGAAATGAGGCCAAAGAGCGTCGGTGCCAGACCTTCAGGCCGCACGTCTTTCTCATAACCCAGAGGAGCGGACCAAGGATGGGCCAGATCACTATTTCCATCTTTGCCGGTGTTTGGGACAGGAGAATCATCTCTCTTCCAGAAGACATCGGATCCTGGCCCCTGAAAAGGCAGTTGGTTCATATTGGTCAGAAGGTCAGGGAGCATTATCATCAAGGGGATAGGCTCCTGACCCGGTTCTTCGGAGAGATAACCGGCTACTTCTACCAGGCCGAGTTGGATCATGGCTTCCGGGTGACTATTCATGGCGAGGTCATCGGGAAAAGGATGCCGGGTCTCAAACGGGCGGAGCCCACCCTGAAGATCAGCGGGAAAGAGATGAAGGTTGGTCAGATCGAGGCGATCATGAATCCTGAAGACAAAGAAGACGAAAAAGAGACTGAGGGCCTCCAAGGTCCCAGCCCGAAGAAGTACCACTGAAGGCTGCCTGGGATGATCGGGACAGCTGCTTTCTTCATCAGCCCGGCAGGCCAGATCAAGCCTGTGCTTCACACTCATATCAAGGCCGTGATCGACTCTCCCGAGGAGTTTGGCACCACCTCTCAAGAGATCGCGCAGACCTATCAACAGTTCGAGGAGCCGATGGGGCTTGAAGGCAGGGCCAGGGAGAGGATATTGAACGAGGTGATCAGGAGGGGCTGGATCAGGCTCCGGCGTTACAAGAACAAGTGTTGGTCAGTGACGATGGGCCGATGGACCGAGGTGGAGATGGCCCATCTGGCTCACTGGGCCGGGCGCATTCTGGAAGGGGTTGAGGGGTTCATTGAAGATGATCAGCATCTGCCGATTAGGGTCGTGGTTCTTGGGGAAGACCAGGTCCGCGAGCTCTCCTTTGACCAGCTTGTTGACCGGGATTTAACTTGTCAGTCCGAGATAAATTTTTGTCATTTTGTCCTGATCTGACAAGTTGGCTGGATAATCTTTTTTAAAAAAGAGGAGGGGACCATGCTTCGGCGCAGCTTTCTCAAGGGCGCGCTCGGCGCGGCGGTTGCAGGGGCCGCCTTGGGGTTGAGGCCGGCTCAGGCCGAGGAGAAGGAGTACTTCCTCAATCAGTTCTCGGTGGCTGGGTTTCAGTACTACGACGGCCCGCGGCTGCTCTCCTGGCTCAAGAAGGGCCAGGAATTCAGCCTCCGCGCCGAGCCTAAAAACCCCTACGACCAGTTCGCCATCGAAATCCGGCGCGGTGGTCGCAAGCTGGGCTACGTGCCCCGCTCGGACAACCGGCACCTGAGCCGGCTGCTGGCTCAGGGAGCGAGACTTCGTTGTCGGGCGGTGGAGGTCTGTTCCGAGGGGCCGACCTGGCAAATGCTCAAAGTAAAAGTGACCATGCTGGCTTAATCCCGCCCGACGTGGGGAATGGAACAGCTTATTTGACACCAGTCTGCTCATTTTTATATGCTCTCTTAGCCGCGAAGCGGTTTTTCGAGGGTCAAAAAGCCGGCCGGTGAAAAGATGCGCGGCGATCAGCTGGCCCGCCAATGGCGTGTTCTGAGGCGCATCGAGGCCTCCAGCAATGGACTCACCGTGGCCGAGTTGGCCGCGCGGGAGGAGGTCTCGCTGCGCACAGCCTACCGCGACCTGGAGGCTCTCCAGGCGGCCGGGTTCCCCCTCTACACCGAGAAGATGGAGCGGGCCCAGCGGTGGGCCTTTGTGGACACTTACAAGTTCAAGGTCCCCCAGCCCTTCACTCTGACCGAGCTGATGTCGCTGCACCTTTACGGCGACCTCGTCCGGGTCTTCAAGGGTACCGCCTTTTACGACTCCCTGGAATCACTCTTCAGGAAGGTCAGGGCCACCCTCTCGCCCCAGACGCTCATCTACCTGGAGCGCATCCAATCCACCTTTCACGTCGGCATCAAGCCCTACAAGGAATACGGCCGCTTCCGCGAGATATTAAATCAAGTCAACGCCGCCGCTTTGGAGAGGCGCCGCATCGAGATGGTCTATCAGCCCCTTCGCCGCCAGGACGAAACCCTGCGCCAGGTGGACCCCTTAAAGATCTGGTTCTTTGAGGGCACGATCTATCTCATCGGCTTTTGTCATCTCCGCCAAGAGGTGCGGATGTTCGTCGTGGATCGGATCAAGATGCTGCGAGTCACCAATGAGCGGTTCGAGCCGCCGCCTGACTTTGATCTCGATGAGTACATGGCCCACAGCTTCAAGGTCATGCACGACGAGCTGCACACGGTCAGGGTCATGATCTCGCCGGCTTGGGCCAGGTATGTCGGCGAGAAGATGTGGCACGAAAGCCAGAAGACCAAGAAGCTTTCCCACGGCGGCCTGGAGCTGACGTTTAGAGTGGCCGGCCTGGAGGAGATCATGCGCTGGGTTTTGAGCCTGGGACCGGAGGCCCATGTCCTGGAGCCGGAGAGGCTCAAGGAGATGGTCAGGGAGAGCTTGGAGGCGACGCTGGCTCGATACAAAATGCCCTCAGACGCAGAGCCCGTCATTTCTAATTCACAGATCAAAAGCCGCGGATTTCAAAGGAGCTCTTTCAAACGAGCTGATCGGCGGCGAGATAAGGACACGTAACCCAAGCGACAAAGGAGCCTGACATGGCCAAGATAGATCTACAGTTTCGGCTCATCGGAGAGTTGATTCCAGCCGACCACGGATACCAGCTTTTCTCGGCCATATCGAGACTGATTCCGAGTCTTCACGGGGACGGGGAAGTGGGCGTCTTGCCGGTCTCAGGGCGCTTGGTCGGGGATCGGCGTCTGGCCCTGACAGACAAGAGCTTCCTGACCCTCCGCCTGCCCTCCGAACGGATTGGTGATGTGCTCCCTCTGGCTGGCCAGAAGTTGCAGGTGGGAGAGCACAAGATTCTGGTCGGCGCCCCCTATACCCGGTCTCTGGTTCCAAGCGCGCGATTGTACAGCCGGCTTGTCGTGATCAAAGGATTCATGGAGCCGGAGCCGTTTCTGGATGCGGTGAGGAGACAGTTGGCTGATATGGCTGTTAAGGGGGCCCCTAATCTGGTGGAGCAGGGACACATAGCCGCGGCGAATCAGGGGCGGCCGGACGGTACCCGATCCCCCTTCCTGCGCCGCACGATTCGAATTCGGGACAAGGAGGTGGTCGGTTTCGCCCTCCGGGTCGCTGAACTGACCGCTGAGGAGTCGATCCGCGTCCAGGAAAAAGGCATCGGCGGCCGGCGCCGCTTTGGCTGCGGGATATTTATTCCGGACAAAAGGTGATCCTGGTGTATCAACCGCAATTGCTCCTGGCCAAGCGTCCCAAAGACCCAAAGCGGCCGCTCTGTCCAGAAACCCTGGTTGGCCATACCAAGCAAGTGCTTACCAGCTTCCAGACATTGTTTGGGCGGCTTGAGTTTCCAAGCCGGCTGGTCGATGAGTGGTTACGCTTTTTCGGTTTGGGGTCTGATTCGTTCCCAGAGTTCTACACCAACGGGATGGCCACCGCTGGCCTTCACGATGTGGGGAAGTCCAACAGCGGCTTTCAGGAGGCTCTTAGCGGTGGAGTGCAATTACTCTACCACGAACATCTAAGCGGGCTGCTCATGGTGTTGCCCGAGGTCGAGGAATGGCTGAAATCCATATCACATCTTGATCCAGACCTTGTGATCGGCGCAGTCATCAGTCACCACCTCCGGGCCAAGCGGGAGGAGTTCGCCTCTCCCCTCCATCCGGACCGCAAACGGTTCAAGGTCTACGAAGCTGGCATCATCGAGGTGGTCAGACTCACCGGAGATATTCTTAAGCTCCCTGCGGAAATTAGACCAATGATGGACACCGTTTGGTCGTTTGAAAACGCTTCTGGCCTGATTCATCTACGGGAAGTCCTGATCAAGAAGATGAATCTTTTTCGGCGGCGGCTTCGCTGTGAAGAAAAGGCAAGGCGGTTGCTCATGGCTATTCGGGCCGCGCTGATCGTTGCTGACAGCGCCGGTTCCGGACTGGTAAGAGAGGGTAAGGACGTAACATCGTGGCTCGGTGAAGTGTTCCCTGAAAGAGAAAGGATAACGGCCGAAGAAATTCAGGCCAAAGTCATTGAACCTCGGCTCAGGCAAATAGAGCAATCTGGGATCTCTTTTCGCTGGAATGACTTTCAAGACGCCGCAGAGCATCTGGCACCTCGAACCCTGCTTCTGGCCTCCTGCGGTAGTGGCAAGACCCTGGCCGCCTGGCGTTGGATCAAAGGCCGGTTAACGGATAAACCAACCGGTCGAGTAATCTTCTTGTACCCAACCAGAGCCACTGCCACGGAGGGGTTCCGTGACTATGTCTCCTGGGCCCCTGAAGCCGACGCGGCGCTTATGCACGGCACCTCAGCCTATGAACTGGAAAATTTGTTTGACAACCCGGACGACGAGCGCCATCTGAAGGACTTCACAACACAAGAACGCCTTTTTGCTATCGGTTATTGGCCTCGGCGCATCTTCAGCGCCACCATAGACCAGTTCCTGGGTTTCATGCAGAACGTCTACAAATCGGTCTGTCTGCTGCCGCTGTTGGCCGACAGTGTTGTGGTCGTCGATGAAGTCCATAGCTTTGATCACAGCCTGTTTGCGGCCTTCAAACGGTTTCTGCGGGA
Organism: uncultured Thermodesulfobacteriota bacterium; assembly: GCA_964466355.1. Lineage (GTDB taxonomy): Bacteria > Desulfobacterota > Desulfarculia > CAYXRH01. Next base: position 7,460 of record CAYXRH010000070.1, on the reverse strand, counting down.
CTTTGACGTACCGGTCCTGGCCATGACTGCAAGCCTACCTCGCCAACGTTGCCAAGACCTGGCCGAGCAATGCGGCATGGAAGTCTTTCCCGAAGATCAAAGGCAGTTTAGCGATCTTGAGGCGATCTCCAATCTGCCCCGCTATTTCGTTCACCTGATCGACGGCCCGGAAACCGCCAGAGGAGTTGCTGAAGCGGAACTGGCGAAAGGCCAGCGGGTGCTGTGGGTGGTCAACACGGTGGATCGCTGCCAACAACTTGCACTCAGCCTGAATGCCAGCTGCTATCATAGTCGATTCAAGCTGGAAGATCGGCGGCGGCGTCACCAAGAGGTCATCGGGGCGTTTCAGCATCGCAGAGCTGCGGTCCTTACCCTCACCACCCAGGTCTGCGAAATGAGCCTCGATCTTGACGCCGATGTCCTAATCACCGAATCCGCACCCATAACCAGCCTCATCCAGCGCCTGGGACGGTGCAACCGGCGCGCCAGACCGAAGGACGGGAAGCTGGGGGATATTTACATTTACAGACCTGAAGACCATCACCCGTACCATCCGGATGATCTGGCAGGGTTAAATGATTTTTTAGCTGACCTTGATAATCAGACGTGCAGCCAGTCAAGGCTTCAGGAACTGCTGGAACAGCATGCTTCAGGCGAGGTTGAGGTCCAGCGCTATGCCGCTTTCCTGGAATGTGGCCCCTGGGCCGTGTCGAGGGAATCCAGCCTGCGTGACATCAATGAGTTCACCGTTCCGGCGGTGCTCGATGTGGATGTCGAGCGCTTTCTGGAGTTGCGTCGATGTCGCCAACCCATAGATGGCCTTTTGGTGCCTGCCCCACGTCGGTTGGTCGAAACAGATGGTCGCCTGGGGCGCTTTCCGGGCGTCGCCCCGGGGAAGCACTATTTGCCCCGTTACGGACTATTCAAAGAACCGGTGGAGGCTTAAGCATGACCGCTAACAGCCAGACTGAAACATTGGTCCTCGACTATGATCTTTTAACCTTGCCCACCGCCCAGCACAAGGCCGGGCTGGCCGGCTTGCTGGTGATGATCGAATCGATGAAGCGCCGCCGCCTTGAGTCCCGGCCCAAAATCGATCACCTGGACGCCGTGTCCGCAAAGTTGTCTTTTACCAAAGAGGCCTTTCAAGCCCTCTTCGATGATCTTTATGGCGCGGCCTGGGTGGAAACTAAATCGAAAACCAAGTGGAAAAAGCAGGAACCCAAAAGCACGGTTGAAGTGGAGGTGAACACACCAGAAGGAAAAACGAAGACGGAGAAGAGGTACTTGTACGATGTCGTCCAACCCTCGGGTGACTTCCTGGCATCCCTGTACCCGGATGGCGACGGCATCTGGCTTAAGCTCTGGCGGGATATGCTGTGGAGTGTTTTGCGTGGCATACCCAAGACACGCACCGTCTATGAAGAAAGGGCATCCGGAAACAGGTCGTCTTTGGGTGAATCCTTGTGGAAGGATTTGAAGAAATCACAACAAGATGAGCTCAAGGGCAAGGTTCTAACGAAACCCATATCGAGCTCTATCTTCATCGGAGCTCAGGACGTCAACGCCGAAAAGATCCCTTTCAAGGGTCAGGTCGAACACAACCTCCTGCTTCACTTCTGGGCCTTGGCGGCGCTTACCTACGTTCCCCAGGTTTTCTCTATTGATGGAGAATCAGACTTCAAAGGGTACGTCCTCGTCGTTCCGGAGCCGAGCGATCTAGGTTTCTTTTGGGAGGACGTAATCGAGCTGATGACCAGGCTGGAGACTGAAACCGCCGGCTACAGGCCCAAGGCCAGCGTGATCTCCATTCCGGAAGAAGGGGGGCTGGAATACCTTTACCACCTGGCCCGACACCGAACAGCAGAGCAAGAGATGGCTTCAAGCCTCACGGCCATCGAGATTTATCACCTGGAAAAGCGAGGAAACAGCATTCGCACCCTGGCCGCCGAACGCATCCTGCAACAAAGCAGTACCCTGCAGAATTACGAAGTGGTCCGGCGAGCCTGTCGCAACCCTTTGTACAAATCCGCGCGCATCCGCAGTCTTCTCCTTGAAGAGCCATGGCACACCAACATGGAGGCCCTATTCAGCCAACATCCATTGGAATTCTTTGTGTACTCCAAAGAGCGGACCCCGGCCAAGATTCCATTCTTTGGGTTGGATGTCCGTAAGGCATTTTCAGCTCTTGAAGAGGATTTAAAACTCAAACAAGGAGGCCCCGCCATGGTTGAAGCCAAGAATGAAGACGATCTGCTGGCCCAGCGCACCTACCGCTTGATCCGGCAATACGTAAACCGCAGAACCGAAGAAAAGTCAGGCAAGAAATGGGAGGACTTCAAGAATCACAAGAACGACAAGGGCCAGGTGATCTACCCGGCGGAATATCGTGAGGCGCGCCAGAAGGTCTGCTCCGACGCCTTCCTGGCCATGCGCGGCCGGCGGGAACAGGATTTCGTCGAGTACTTCACCGGGACAATCTGTTCCGTGCCGCAATTCCTGCCAGAGGATGACTACCTGGCCGTCACTCGGGCTTTAATCCAAGACCCGGAACGAGTCAAGGTGTTCGCCATGCTGGCCCTGTCGGCCCATTCCTATCTTTTAGAATCGTAACCAATCAAAGGAGGAGGACGATGAACCTGTTCTCAACCGTGCTGACCTACACCGCCCCCAGCGCCAACTACCGCGGCGAGAGCGCCGAGAACCGCGCCGTCATCCAGAAGATCACCCGGGGGCGATTCGAATATGCCATCATTTCGCCGGAAGCGATGCGCAACGCCATCCGTGAAACCCTCAAGGCCCTGGGTCTGCCCTGCAATCGGAAGCGCCTGCCCGACGAGGAGCAGTTGGCGGTGATGTTTCAGGACTACCCCGACGCCGATCGGTTTGCCGATGACTTCTTCATGGGTTGGCTCGTGGCGGCCAAAAAAAAACAAAGAGAAAAAATCATGGAAAAATTAAGAGAGTCTGGGCGCGACCCGGATCGGTTCACCTTCAAACGTGACTCAATCCTGCGGATGAACATGGCCGTCGCCCTGGAGCCCTACCGGCACGACAGCGTCTTTACCCAGTCGCCGTTAAGCCTGAACAGCCCCTGGCAGAACGCCGAGAGCTCGCAACTGCTCCACCGCGAGACCGCCGTGACGGCCTACCAGTACCCCTTTGCTTTGAATATCGATGACTGCCTGGACCATCCGGACTGGGCCCGGATGCTGTTAAAGGCGATTGGTCAGCTCAACGACGTGGCCGGCAATCACGCCCGAAGCTATTTTGAGATGGCTCCGGCCAGCATTGTAATCAGACTGACGCCCCAACTGGTGGCCGGGTACGACACTTACGGCTTCAACATCGATGAAGAAGGCCGCCATCAGCTGGACGAGATCATTGACGGGATTCTCCAGGACGATTACCCAGGTGCGGAGTTCTACTTGGGCGGCCGGCTGGTCAAAGACATGCCTGAATCCACCGCCGAGGGTCTTCGCGGCAAGGACGCTCATCTTGACCGCAGCCCGCAGAGGCTTTTGGAGACGGTGAGCCAGGCGGCTTTTCCGGAGAACAAATAGGAGGCCGGCCATGCTCTGTCTGTATCTACAAGCGCCTTTTGCCGTCTTCCGAACATTCACCGCCGGCAGCTTCCGACCGACGGCGTCCTTTATCACCTTCTCAGCCGCCTACGGTTTGTTGCTAAATGTGGCCGGAATCGAAATGCGGCAAGACACGGAAAAGGAAATGACGACCATTCGAAGCGGACTACCCCAAGTTCGCCTGGCCCTGGGGTCCGAGGCCCTGCCGCTCGTGCATGGCCTCTACCAGCAGCTGCACAACTACCCCGTCGGTGCTACCGGGAAGGATCATGCCCCTTTCACCAGGGGCAACAAGTACAACATCACTCCGGTGCGCCGCTCGTTTCTATCGGACCTGAGGGCCTACATTTGCCTCGATGGAGACGATCACCTGGCTGACCGTGTTCTAAAAGGGCTTGCGGGCAAGCTCGATCGCGCCTATGGTCTGCCTTTTTTGGGCGACAACAACTTCCTGCTGGACCGCCTGGAACCCCGGGAAAACCCCGGCCCGGCCTTTTGGTGGGAACCGATCGACCCTGGCGATGAGCCAGGACTGAGAGACAACATCGCTCGCTTGACCATCGCGATTGACCGCGAGGACATGACCCGAACGCAGTCGGGCTTATTCGCGCCAGGGCTTGAGGCGACCACTCAGATACCCGACCGGGCCTGGGTGGAGGTAGGTTATCCTTGACCAGCGCGCACGAGCCCCCCATCCGGGTCATGGCCCTCCACGCCTTGGCCTATTGTGAGCGGCTGTTCTATCTGGAGGAGGTCGAGGAGATCCGCCTGGCCGATGAAGCTGTCTTTGCCGGACGGGCGCTCCACGAGGATTTGAAGCGGTTAGAAGAAGACGCGCTTGAATGGACAAACAGAAAGCTCTCCAGCGAGGACTTGGGGTTGGTGGGCCAGGTGGATGTCATCCGTCGGCGCGACGGGGTTTTGATTCCTTATGAGCACAAAAGGGGCCGGAGCTGTCGCCAGGAGAAGAAGCCCACCGCTTGGCTCTCGGACGCCATTCAAGTGACCGCCTACGCCATGCTTTTGGAAGAGGAGGAAGGTTGTATCATACCCGAAGGCCGGGTCAGGTATCACGCCGAGAATATAACCGTCCGCGTGCCTGTGGACGACGAAGCGCGCCGCAAGGTCCTGAGCGCCCTCGACAGGGCCCGGCAAGTCCGCCGCCAGCCCCAACGCCCGCCTGTCACTTCCAATGATCGTCTTTGTCTCCGCTGCTCTCTCGCGCCTGTTTGTCTACCTGAGGAGGAGCGGCTGGCCGCGGACCCGTCCTGGGACCCGATAAGGCTCTTCCCGGCCGATAAGGAGCTCAAAACGGTTCACGTACTTACTAATGGTGCAAGAATTTCTCGTTCCGGCGAAACCTTGCGGCTGATGTACAGCTCTGAGGAGGCCCAGACACTTCCCATCAGAGAGATCGGTTCTCTGGTCTTACACGGCTACCCACAACTGACCACCCAAGGGCTTCACTTCTGCGCCCGAAATGAGGTTCAAGTCCATTGGGTCTCAGCCGGCGGACGTTACGTCGCCGGGCTGTCGGCTGGAGGCGGAGGGGTTCATCGTCGGCTCCGGCAGTATGGCGCCCTCTCTGACCCAGACTTTTGCCTGAGCCTGACTCGCAAGCTGGTCATGGCCAAGGTCGAAGGAGCCTTGCGCTATGTGCTCAGGGCCACCCGCGGCATGGACAGGGAAGAAAGCAAAATCGCCAGCCACATTGAAACCTTCCGCTCCTCACTCAAGTCTATGTCCAAAGTCGAAAGTCCGGACGAAATCCGGGGCTATGAGGGCCTTGCCGGCCGGGCCTACTTCGCGGTTCTGCCCAGCCTTCTTCGCGGCCAGATTCCCAGAGAAATGGTCCCCGTCGGACGCAGTCGGCGACCGCCCAGAGACAGGTTCAATGCCCTTTTGAGCTTTGGATACTCGCTCCTCTACCAATCAGTCCTTCAATCGATTCTGACCGTGGGGCTGGAGCCGGCGCTGGGGTTCTATCATCGGCCACGCTCCTCGGCGCATCCTTTGGTGCTGGATCTCATGGAGCTTTTCCGGGTGCCAATCTGCGACATGGCCCTCGTGGGGTCTGTTAACCGGCTCCAGTGGGACCCGGCGGCTGACTTTGATGTGGCCGGGGAAAGGATCTGGCTCTCCTTGGCGGGCCGGAAGAAAGCGATTCAGGTTTTTGAAAGGCGCCTCCAGGACTCTTGGCGCCATCCGGCCATCGGATACTCGCTCTCATATGCTCGTCTCATTGAGCTTGAGGTCAGGCTGCTCGAGAAAGAATGGGCGGGCCAGCCTGGTCTCTTCGCCCGGATGAGGCTCAGATAGCCATGGCCAGGAAGAAGGATTGGCACCTGGTTGCCTATGATGTCCGCGACCCGGCCAGGCTCCGTCGGGTGGCCAAGCACCTGAAGGGCTACGGCTCCCGCATCCAGTACAGCCTTTTCCGCTGCCGGTTAAACCCCCGCCAGGTGGAGCGGCTTTGTTGGGAGCTGAAGAGAATCATGGCCGAAGATGATGACCTGCTGGTGGTTAGGTTGTGTGCCGAGTGTGTCGCTCGGCTCAAAGGAACCGAACAGAGAGCGGCTTGGATGGAGGAGGAATCAAGGTATGAGATCCTTTGACCAGGCGGATTCAAGGATCTGAGGATGGGGAAGAATAAAAAATGCCAATGCCCTAATTATTCATTGTTAACAGGAGGTTAATTGGTATTGCCAGCTCAGGGATGCTTGACGAGCGAATGGGAAGAGGAATTGCAGTGATTAATGGCCCTTGCCTCCTTAGCCTGGGGGCTGTGGGGCTGGTCTTCGTGCCCGCCCCGGAACTCGGCTTTGTCTTTACGAAGATCCGTGAAATTTGGCGTGCAATTATTTATTATGGCTTAAAAAGGAGATGCCGCGGTGCAGATACCTCAGATGCCGAAAGGCGTTGAGCACAAAAAATCGATTTGTTCGGGATACCGAATATTGGCAAGTGCAGATACCTCAGATGCCGAAAGGCGTTGAGCACTACGCCCTGGGAGCGTACGTCCTCTACGGCGCCGAGTGCAGATACCTCAGATGCCGAAAGGCGTTGAGCACGATACCTGACCGCCTCGATCTGGCATCTGGGCGGGCGTGCAGATACCTCAGATGCCGAAAGGCGTTGAGCACGTTACGGTGGAGTAAATCTCATACGAGCCCTGCTCGTGCAGATACCTCAGATGCCGAAAGGCGTTGAGCACACGGCTATCGGCTCGGGTTCGGCGAACTCGACCCAAGTGCAGATACCTCAGATGCCGAAAGGCGTTGAGCACGCCTGGTTTGTCATGGCCGTCGTCGCCGCCGTCCTGGTGCAGATACCTCAGATGCCGAAAGGCGTTGAGCACCTCGCTCAGATGTGCGCGGCTTTCCGGCAGGTCAACCCGTGCAGATACCTCAGATGCCGAAAGGCGTTGAGCACCTCGGCCTTGATCTGAGCAATTCTACTCTCCTTTCGTGCAGATACCTCAGATGCCGAAAGGCGTTGAGCACTCAAAACATCTGACCATTCTGGCGGTCTGTCTTCTGTGCAGATACCTCAGATGCCGAAAGGCGTTGAGCACAGCAGATTGATAGGCAAATTGCTGAGGCAGACAGGGTGTGCAGATACCTCAGATGCCGAAAGGCGTTGAGCACATCCCGAGCAAATTCTTCTCAAAAACATTGATAGGTGCAGATACCTCAGATGCCGAAAGGCGTTGAGCACTCAGGGATGATCTGTCGCACATGCGAGTAGACTTGAGTGCAGATACCTCAGATGCCGAAAGGCGTTGAGCACTTTACCATCCGGCTGATCTTGTCGACGGACTTAAGTGCAGATACCTCAGATGCCGAAAGGCGTTGAGCACAGAAGTGGATACAAACA
>CAYXRH010000069.1:8576-14678 GCA_964466355.1 uncultured Thermodesulfobacteriota bacterium | reverse complement strand
GCTAAAACTCTTCGACTCCTGATACCCTGCAGCTTGCTGCAGGGTTATTCATTCACGAAGGAAAATGGTATTGTAAGCCTACATGTAGCCCAGGCTCTTGAGCCTTTGGATCTGCTCCTCGCTGAAGCGGGCCCCTTTGGCCCGTCGCCCCAGGCTCTCCCATCTGGTCGTCTCATCCCAATCGAAAAGCCATTTCATCAGTTTGGCGGTCAAGGCGGCCTTTTGGGCGGCCAGGTCCGTGGTCTCACCCGGGTCGTTGACCAGGTCGAACAGGCGGGGCTGGGGGTGTGTTCTGGGTGCGACGACGAGCTTCCAGCCGTTGTAGATGACCGAACGGGCCAGGTCGTAGCGCCGCGTCTCGCTGACGATGGCCCTCTCCTTGGCCGCGGCCGCGTCCTTGGCCAGCAGGCTGCGGCCGTGAGGCCGCCAGTTTTTGGGCCGGGCCAGACCGGCCAGATCTAAAATGGTCGGCCCCACGTCCAGAAGCTGGACCGCCTCTTCGACCACCTCGCCGGCGCTTGGGCCGGCCGGCTTGATCAAAAGGGGTACGTGGATCTGCTCCTCGAAGACGGTCTTGGTGTGGCCGATCCAGTGATCGCCCCGCTGGCAGAACTCCTCGCCGTGGTCGGCGGTGAAGACGATGAGGGTGTTTTCAAAAAGACCCAGCTCCTTCAAGGCGCTCAAAAGCCGGCCGATGTATTCGTCGGTGAAGCGGATCTCGGAGTCATAAAGCGCCTCGACGAAGCGGACGTCCTCTGAGGTCATCCGGGGCGCCTTTTTCCGGAGCGAGATGATGGACTCCCCGCTTTTGAGGCCTCCTTGGTAGTCTGGATAATAGTTGTACTCCGGGTGGAGAATGTAGGCGTAGTGGGGATCAAAGTAATGGAGGAACAGGAAAAAGGGCCGCGAGCGGTGGTGGCGTATAAAGGACACGGCCTTGGCCGTCAGCGAGGGCGAGGAGACGTGCTGGTGTCCCAGGGCGTTGTCCTCGTCGTAGGCGTCAAAGCCCTGGCCAAAGCCCAGGCTTTTGGACAAGAACGAGTGGGAGATTATCCCCTCGGTGGCGTAGTTGTTCTCCCTGAAGATCTCGGCCAGGAGGATGAACCTCTCGTCAATGACCGGGGGGTCGGTGCCCCAGAAGCCCACCAGTCTGGGGTAACAGGCCGTCAGCAGGCTCGAGAAGGAGGGGCTGGTCCAGGGCGCCGCGGAAAGGGCCTGGAGGAAATGAGTCGACTCCCGGGCGAGCTGGTCGATGTGGGGCGAGGTCGCCCGCTCGTAGCCGTAGCAGCCGAGATGGTCGGCTCTGAGGGTGTCGACGACGATGAGGACCACGTTGGGCCCCTCAGGCGGTCGCAGCCTTTTGTCCAGGGGAACCCAAAGATTGAGGGCCATTATTAGCGCCAGAAACCCGCCGGCCGCGCCGTATAAAAACCCCTTCGCCCGGCCCGAAGCCCCTCCCGGCCACAGCCGAGCGGCGCCGAGCCCCAGGAAAAGGCAAAGGAGGCCGAAAGGCCAGCCGGGCCAGCCCCAGGGCTTGACAAGCCAGCCGTACATCAGCCAGCCCGCCCCCAGCGGCGCGAAGAGGGCCGTAAGATTCTCGATGAGGGGCCAGCATCCTCGCCTCTGGAGCTTTTTCCACGGCGTCTTGTCATGGCTGAGGAGAATCAGGATCAGGACTGAAACGAGGGCCGTCAGGAAAAGAGCGGCCGACCAGGCGGTCAGATGAATCTTGAAGCCCACGACGATCGAGCGGTGCATGCTGTGATCGAGGTATCTGTTCGCCGCGGCGTGCTGGCAGGCCGCGGCCAGGCCGCCGAGGCCGCCGAGGACGAGGCCGAGGGAGGCCACGGTCAAGGCTCTCGATGAGCGCGGCCATCCTTTGGGAGCGGGCTTTGGCCGCCCCCAGGAGCGGGACAGATAGGGGGCCAGGTGGGCCAGGAGCAGCAAAGCAAAGCCCAGACCGGCCAGCCCCAGCCAGGCCGTCCAGCCCTGGGCGGTCCAAAGGGCCAGCCACGACACTTTGCCCTCGCTACCCAAGGTGAGAGCCATCCACCCCTGGCCGGGCCTAGCCGAGAAGGCTTTGTCGGCTCCGGCTTCGAGCACCTGGGCCCGAGGCCAGGCCTGCTCTTCGTCGTCGGTGAGCCACACGCCGAGTCGGCCAGAAAATGACCGGCCCGGTCGCACCATCACGAACAGCGGCCCGAGGTCAGAGGTCTTCAGCGCGGGAGCCACCTCGAGGCGTCGCGGGTTTTTGTCTTGGATCTCCTGGCCTGAGAGGACCCAGCGCCGCAAAACCCGTCGGGTCAAGGCCTCATCGTTTTGGGGCGGCGCGCCGCCGGCGAGGAGGAGAATTTCAAGGGGGCCCTTGATCTTAGGGTCAAAGGGATGAAATCGCAGGCTCAGATGATCGAGCTGAGAGCCCGGGGTTGACAAAGGCTGCCCCAGGGCCAGGCCGGGTTTCAGAGGCGGCGAGGGATGGCCCGGCGCTCCCGCGCTCACCTCCCATTTCGCCGCCGGCGGATGATAAAGGGCGGCCAGGGAGATCAAAGCGGCCATGACCACGACCCACCAGGCCGCGGGCCAGTGGATGACAGATCTCAAGCGCATGCCCGACTCACCATGGAGATTCGCTCCCCCGGCCGTGCGGATGAGGGCGCGGGTCGTCGGCCGCGAGGGGCCTCATAAAATTAATGGGCGGCCGCGGAGTCATGGTCAGAGGGCGGATTATAGCCCCGACCCCCAGGTGATGTAAAGGCGGCCGCAGGGCTCAGGGTCGCGTCCTTGGAGCGAGGATCTTAAGTCAATCTCGCCGCCCCGCCTTCTTGCATAAACCGCTCAAAAGACCTCGAAGGCTCGGCCGGTTCAGGGGCTGGTTTTGACTTGAATCGGCGGCCGCTTTGTTGTAACAAGTCAGTCATAAGGGGCGGCATAGCCAAGTGGCTAAGGCAGCGGCCTGCAAAGCCGTTATTCGCCGGTTCGAATCCGGCTGCCGCCTCCAGCTTCCCCCGCCGGCCCGCCTGAGAGTCCAGACTGACTTATGATCTTTAACTTCCAGAACGCAACGCTAGTAGGGCTGGATGCCGTAGCGCCGGCACAGAGTGACGAACTCCACGGAGCGGCTGAACTTGGACAAGACCCACTCGCGGCTCTTCCCGGCGGCCAGCTCTCCGACCCAGTTGTCATAACCGGCCTGATCAGGCTCGCGGTCAAAAAGGGCCCGGTAGAGGATGGTCACGAACACGCCGTCGCTCAAGTTCCGGTTCTCGAACTCCACGCTGAGGAAGAAGCCCCTGGCCACCGCCTCGCCCGAGTGGCGGCCCTCCAGGAGGGAGTTGACCCAGTGATCCAGGCCGCTCGAGTCCGGCTCGCGCTCGAGGCACTGCTGATAGAGGCGGGTCACGAAGGCCTCGACCAAGGCCCGGTCGCCGCCGCTGCTGGCGATGGCCTGGGCGATGTTCACCCGGGCCGTGGTCAGGTTTGATTTGGCGTCAGCGATGAGGTCGCCGTTGACGATCATCCGGCCGGTCAGGTTGGTGACGCTCAGAAAGTCGCCCGCGGCCTGTTTAAAGTAGCTTTGAATCAGCGCCGCCGCCCCGGCAGCGTAAGGGCAGGCGGCCGAGGTGCCGCCAAAAGAATCGGTGTAGCCAGCCTCGGCCGCGAGGACGCCGGCCTCGCTGGCGACAGAGGCGGGCTGGGGGACGTAGGCGTTGTGGGACGGCCCCAGGAGGTCAAGGAACGCGGCCGAGTTGGAGTAGCACGCCACCTGGTCTTGGGCGGTGGTGGTGTCCCAGCAGGCGTAGAAGCTCTCGCAGTCCCAGTAAAACTGGCCGACGCACGACTCGGGCTCGACGCAGAAGCCGACCCCGCTGATGTCGGCGTCGTAAACCGCGCCCACCGAGACGGCGTCGCTGACGCAGGCGGGGGTGGCCAGAGCCTCGCAATAGCCCTCGTTGCCGGAGGAGACGAACACGGCCATGCCGTTGGCCTTGGCGTTGCCAGCCGCCACGGCCAGGGAGGGGTTGGCCTCGTCGCAGATCACGGTGTAGTAGCCGCCCCCGAAGCTGGTCGAGATGACCACGATCGGATTGTTGGGGTCGTCGTTCTGGTGGCTGAGGCACCAGTCCCAGGCGGCGGCGATGGTCGAAGTGGAAGACGAACTTCCGCAGCCGGCGGTGATCTTGAGGGCGTACAGCTTCGCCTCTGGGACCACGCCGCCGATGTAGTCGCCCACGCCGGTGTTTGTTCCGGCGGCGATGCCGGCGCAGGCCGTGCCGTGGCCCTCGCAGTCGAGAGGATCGGCGTCCTCGTCGCCGAAATCGTAGCCGCCGATGACCTTGGCGTTGGGAAAGCCCCCTCCGCCCAGAGCGGGGTGGGTGTAGTCAATGCCCGTGTCCACGATGGCCACGGCCACGCCGCCGCCGCCGGGGGCGTCGCGGTGGGAGCCGGGGTTCATCTGGGGAACGCCCTGGGCCGTGGCCGGGTGGACGGGCTTGTCCTCCTCGATGACGGCCACCCCCTCTGAAGCGGCCAGGGCCTCGAGACCCTCCCGGCTCACCTGGGCCGAGAAGCCGAGGATGTTTTTGAAGCGGTGCTTGACCTGGCACTCCGAGGGGTCGAGGGCGGCCAGGACGGCCTCCTGGGCCGCGGCTGCGGCGGCCTGGAGGGATCGTTTGAGGTTCAGGTCGCCCTTAAAATCCAAGCCGCTCATGTCCTTGTAACCTTCAAGGAGCACGATGACCCCGACCGTGCTTGGGCCGCTTTCCAGACGACGGACGAGGTCGGGGCTCAAGATCTTGCCCTGTCCTAAAAAACCTTCCGCCGGCCCGCCCCAGGCCGAAAAGACGAGCGCCGCCAAGCCGATCGATAGGGCGAGTCTGAGCTTGATCACCGGACACCTCCTCGGAAGATTTAAAAGGGTCGCCGAATTTTAATTATAGCCGAGATGGAATCGGCGGCCGAATTCTTTATCAGGACGGCGAAGAAGCCGCTCGCGGCCACAGCTTGTCCTTGAGCCCGCGGGGGACCCACAGGGCCCCGTGCTCGCAGTGCTCCAGGCAGCAGTAGCACTCGATGCACTTGGCCGTCTCGATGTTGAGGCCGCGGTCATCCAAGGACATGGCCTCCGCCGGACAGGCCTCGACGCACAGGCCGCAGCGGCGGCAGAGCTTCTTGATGGGACGGGGCTTGGCCTCGGCGAGCCAGTTTATGAGCCAGCCCACCGGACCCCGCGGCAGGGCCTCGGCCAGCCAATCGAATCTCCGGCTGAAGGGCAGCCTGAAGTCCTCCAAGGCCAGCTCGGACCAAGAAGCGCCCAGGAGCCTGATCCTTTCCGTCTCGCCGACGCCCAGGCCGGCGTCGCTGGCGGCGGCGATGGTGGTCACCTCTTCCGGCTTGAGGCCCATCATCCGCGCCGCGACGGCGTCGAGGGCCACGGCGTCCGGGGAGGCCAAGAGCCAGCCGACCGCCCGGGCCCGGCCGTTGCTCGGCCCCTGGCCCTCCATGGCCACCACGCCGTCCATGAGGCTCAAACTCGGTTTGATCGCGGCGAAGATGTCCACCAGGGCAAGGGACATGCGCCGGCCGGAGGGGGCGACGATGTGCACGGCCCGCTTGAGGCTGCCGGGCAGAAGGCCGAGACAGTTCTTGAGGGCCCCGGTGAGTGTGGTCAGCATGTGGGTCTTCATTTTGGGCAGGTTGACGATGGCGTCCACCTCTTTGAGCAGAGCCGTGGCCTGAAAGGAAGGCAAGACGGCGCCGACAGGGCTTTTCAGCTCCACGAGGCCGCTCGCCTCCAGGTTGATCAGCTCGGCGCCGAGGTCCGCGGCCGCCTCCTCGAGGCCCATCTTGGCGTAGACCCTTTTTGTCCGGCCGTAAGTGCCCATGCCCCCCGAATCGGCGATGACCAGCCGCAGGCGGTGATGCTCTTGGAGATAGCGCCCCGCGGCCAGGACCACCTCGGCCCGGGTGTTGACCGGAACATCGGGGCCGTGGCCCGCGGAGAGGCAGTTGGGCTTAAGCAGCACCCGGCCGCCGCGGGGCAGGGGCAGGGGCTCGAGGGTGGACAGAACTTGATTCACCGCCCGGGCCCCCCGCCGGGGGGGG
>CAYXRH010000069.1:7199-8566 GCA_964466355.1 uncultured Thermodesulfobacteriota bacterium | reverse complement strand
GGCCAAAGCCACCGAGGCCCCGGCGGTCTCAGGCTGATTCACGGCTCGCCTCCTGGATGAGGTAGGCGTGGATGAATTCGTCCAGATCGCCGTCCAAGACCGCGTCCACGTTGCCCCGCTCGCACCCGGTGCGGTGGTCCTTGACCAAGCGATAAGGCTGGAGGACGTAGGACCTGATCTGGCTGCCCCAGGCGATCTCCTTCTTGGTGGCGTGAATCTTGTCCAGCTCCTCCTGGCGCTTTTGCCTCTCGTGCTCGTAGAGACGGGACCTCAAGACCCGCATGGCCATCTCTTTGTTGCGGTGCTGGCTCTTCTCGTTTTGGCACTGAACCACGATGCCCGTGGGCAGGTGGGTGATGCGCACGGCCGAGTCGGTCTTGTTGACGTGCTGGCCGCCGTGCCCCGAGGCGCGGTAAGTGTCTATGCGGAGATCTTTTTCGTCGATGACGACTTCAATCTCGTCTTCGATGTCCGGATAGACGAAGACCGAGGCGAAGGAGGTGTGCCGCCGGGCCGAGGCGTCAAAGGGAGAGATCCTCACCAGGCGGTGGATGCCCACCTCGGCCCTGAGGTAGCCGTAGGCGTTGGGCCCATCCACGGTGAAGGTGATTGACTTGATGCCGGCCTCGTCCCCTTCGTTGAGGTCCACGATGGAGGTTTTATAATTGCTGTTTTCCGACCAGCGGGCGTACATCCGAAACAGCATCTCCGCCCAGTCGTTGGCCTCGGTTCCGCCGGCGCCGGCGTTGATGGCCACGATGGCCGAACCGCGGTCGTTGGGGCCGGCCAGAAGGCGGGCCATCTCCTCCTGGCTCAGGCGGAGCTTGAGGCCTTCGAGCCTCTGGCGCGCCTCTTGGGCCGTCTCCTCGTCGGCCTCCTCTTCGGCCAGGTCGAGCAGAATTCCGATCTCCTCCACCTCCTCGTCCAAGGAGGCCAATCGATCCAACGGCTCCTGAAGATTGGCTCTTTTCTGAGTCGAAAGGCGGGCGGCCTCTGGATCGTCCCAGAAGCCGGGCTGAGACATGGCCTTGTCTAAAGCGTCTAATTCGGCGCGCGTCTTGGAGGTGTCAAAGATAACTCCTTAAGTCTTTCAGGCGAGACTTGAGTTCGCTGAGGTCTTCCTTTTCTTGGAACAAGAGCATGATCACTCCTCCTCATCAGGTTCGCCGCCGCCCAGACGGCGGCCGCTAGCAGGCAGCCGGGGGCGAAAAACCAGCCGCCTCGACAAAAAATAGTCATTTTATGGAGCAATGGCAAGGGGGCCGTGATCTGACCGGCCTGACCGAGGTTCAGACTCTTCCTCGCCCGGCCGTCCGGGCCGATGAGGGCCGAGATGCCGGTCTGGGCCGCCCGGGCCACGGCCCGCC
>CAYXRH010000069.1:0-7189 GCA_964466355.1 uncultured Thermodesulfobacteriota bacterium | reverse complement strand
CTGAAAGGGGGCCGAGGAGCGGCCGAACCAAGAGTCATTGGTCAGGTTGGTCAACAGCACGGCCCCGTTTTTGACCTGGGCCCGGGCCAGATCGGGAAAGATGGACTCGTAGCAGATGAGCACACCCAGACCGCCGAAGGAGGTCTGGACCACTTGGCCGCTCGCTCCAGGGGTGTAGTCGCCCACCTCCTGGGGGATGATGGTCGCCACAAAGGGCAGGAAGCGCTTCAAGGGGGCGTACTCGCCGTAGGGGACCAGATGGGCCTTGTCCACGTGGCCGGCCACCCGGCCCTTTGGAGAGATGAACCAGGCCCGGTTGAAGTAACTCACTTCCTGACCCTTCTTCTCGTAGGCCGGGGCCCCGAAGAGCAGCCAGGCCTGGGAGGCCTCGGCCAGGGCCAAGAGCCGCTCTCTCTCGGCGGGGTTGTCCTTGAAAAAGAAAGGCGCCGCCGTCTCGGGCCAGACGATCAGCTCGGGCTTCACGCCCCCCTCCAGGCTCAGGCTGGCCTGGCGGTCGAAGCTTTCCTGGCGAAAGGCGGCGTCCCACTTGCGCGACTGATCGATGTTGGCCTGGACGACGCGCACCACGGCCTGAGGGGCCTGCTTCGAGGCCCGCTCGACCTCTTTGAGGGCCCAGAATCCGTATCCAAAGGCGGCGGTCCAGCACAGGGCCAGGGCCGTGGCCGGTTTTAAGGCCCGCGGCCTCAAGATCACTTCGGCCACGGTCAGGTTGGTCAAGACCACCAGCCAGCCGGCCAGGGCCACGCCGCCCAGGTCGGCCGTCTGGACCAGGGCCGGCCAGGGGGTGAGAACGTAGCCCACGTCGGCCCACGGAAATCCGGTCAGAATCCACGACCTGATCCACTCCAGGCCGATCCAAAGACACGCTCCAAAAAGCAGCGCCGAGCGGCCCGAGCTCGTCCAGGCGGCCACTGAGCCGGCCCAGAGAGCCGGATACAAGGCCAGAATCCCGACCAGCCCCAAGGAGATGAGGCCGGCCCAGAAACCGCCCAGGCCGCCGTAATAGGCCACCACGTCGCTGACCCAGTAGAGCAGACCCCAGCTTGAAGCGAGGCCGAAAAGATAGCCGAGCTGGAACCCTCCCCTGAAGCCGAGGTCCTTGAGGGACAGCCTCAGCGGCGCCAAGGCGACGAGGCCCAGCGGGGCCCAGCCGAACTTGGGCAAGGCCAGGACCAGCAGGCCGGCCGAAATCAAGGCGACGGCGTAACGGCCGAGACTGGGGATGAGAGGGCTGAGAGGCACGCTGCCACGTCAGGCGGCCGGGGCCCGGTGGACCTTGACCTTCCTTATGCGGCGTTCGTCGGCTTCCTCGACGATGAACTCGAGGCCGTCAAAGGTTATCTTGTCGCCCGGCTGCGGAACCTGGCCGGCCTGGGCGGTGATGAAGCCGCCGACCGTCTCAAAGCCCTGCTTGGGGATCTGGATGTTGAACCGATGCGCCAATTCGTCCACGTCCAGCCGGGCGTCGACCAAGATCTCGTCTCCCCTCAGCTCCACCAGCAGGGGCTCCTCGTCGTCGTGTTCGTCCTGAATCTCGCCGACGATCTCCTCGATGATGTCCTCGATGGTCAGAATCCCGGACGTGCCGCCGTATTCGTCAATCACCACGGCCATGTGGCTCCTGGCGCCGCGCAGCTCGGCCAGGAGGTCGGTGATCTTCTTGGTCTCGGGCACGAAGGGAACGGGCCTGAGCAGTTTTCTCAAATCCACTGCTTCCGAGCCCCAGGAGCCCAACAGGTCCTTGACGTGCAGGATGCCCAAGATGTGATCCAAGCCTTCCTCGTAGACCGGGAAGCGGGAGTGGCCAAACTGCCGCGCCTTTTCCAGTATCTCGGCCACGGGCGCGTCCACGGCGATGGTGTGGATTTCGGTGCGCGGGACCATGATCTCCCGGGCCAGGGTGTCTCCAAACTCCAGGAGGGATTCGATCATGTCCCCCTCCTGGACGGAGATGAGGCCCTGCTGCTCCAGCTCCTGGATGTCCCGCTCCAGAGTGGCGGCCGAACGGCCCGATGGGGAGCGGAGGAGACGAGAAATCAAGTTACTGAGCCAAAAGCTTTGGCCTGAATCGCCTTCTTCCAACGATCTCCTCGTCAGATGATCTCAATCAGACTGATTCTCCCAAAAAATCGGCCGGATGTCAACGCCTGGGCCCGGGCGGGAGTGATCGCCGGCTCTTAGCCGAAGCGTCTCGATGAACCGGCCGGCTCACTCGGCCCGGGTCTTGGCCGCGACGGTTGGCTCAAACTGGCCGATGATGCGCCTGAATTCGTCGCCCTCGAGGGTCTCTTTTTCGAGAAGGCTCTCGGCCGCCGCGTCCAAGGCGGCCCGGCGGCGGGTCAAAATTTCTCTGACCCGCTCGTGGGCTTCCTTGATCAAGCCCTCGACCTCCTCGTCGATGGACTGGGCCGTGGCCTCGGAGTAATCCTTGGCTCCGCCGAAGTTGGGTATCTCCAGGAAGAGCGGCCGTCGCTCCCGCTCAAAGGTGACCAGGCCCAAGCGGTTGGACATGCCGTATTCCTTGACCATGGACCGGGCGATGTCGGTGGCCCGGTAGAGGTCGTTCTGGGCCCCGGTGGAGACCTCGCCAAAGACCAGCTCCTCGGCCACCCGTCCGCCCAGCAGCACGGCCAGGCGGTCCAGAAGTTCGCTCTTGGTCATGAGGTAGCGGTCCTCGGTGGGCAGCTGGAGGGTGTAGCCCAGGGCGCCGATGCCCCGGGGGATGATGGAGACCTTGTGGACCGGATCGGCCGTGTCAACCGACTCGGCCACCAGGGCGTGGCCGACCTCGTGATGGGCCACGATCTTCTTCTCCTTCTCGCTCATGACCCGGGTCTTTTTCTCCAGGCCGGCCATGATCCGATCCACGGCCTGCTCCAGATCCTCCATGGCCACGGCCGGCTTGTTGTTCCGGGCGGCCAGGAGGGCGGCCTCGTTGATCAGGTTGGCCAGGTCGGCGCCGACGAGGCCGGGGGTGCGGGCGGCGATGGTCCGCAAGTCCACCTCCTCGGCCAGACGCACCCCCCGGGCGTGGACCTTCAAAATGGCCTCCCGGCCGTTGAGATCCGGCCGATCCACCAGAACGTGACGGTCGAACCGGCCGGCCCGAAGCAGGGCCGGATCGAGGATCTCGGGCCGGTTGGTCGCGGCCAATATTATCACCCCGGCTGTGGAGTCAAACCCGTCCATCTCGGCCAGGAGCTGATTCAGGGTCTGCTCCCGCTCCTCGTTGCCGCCGAGCATGGCCGCGCCCCGGGCCCGGCCGAGGGCGTCCACCTCGTCGATGAAGATGATGCAGGGGGCGTTCTTGGTCGCCTGGGCGAAGAGGTCGCGCACCCGCGAGGCCCCCACGCCGACGAACATCTCCACGAATCCGGAGCCGGAGATGGAGTAGAAAGGCGCCTTGGCCTCGCCGGCCACGGCCTTGGCCAGGAGGGTCTTGCCCGAACCCGGCGGACCGACGAGCAAGACCCCCTTGGGAATCCGGCCGCCCAGCCGGGAGTAACGCTCCGGGGATTGAAGAAAGTCGACGATCTCCTTCAGTTCCTCCTTGGCCTCGTCGGCCCCGGCCACGTCGGCAAAGGTCGTCTTGGTGTCTCCCTCGGCGTAGATGCGGGCTTTGGCCTTGCCAAAGGCCAGCACCCCGGCCCCTCCCCGACCCATGCGGCGCATGAAGAAGCCCCAGATGCCGAGCATGATCACCAGAGGCAGAATCCAGCCGAAGAGGAAGTTGGACAGCCAGGTGTTCTCCACCCGACCCGAGAAATCGACGTTCTTCTCCTTGAGCAAGCGGACCAGGTCCGGGTCAGCCACTTTGTTGACCACGTAGGTCGATCCCCGTCCGCTGATGGAGCCGGGGTCCCCGGCGCCGGGGCCGTGGGCCGTGATGCGCGCCTCGCCGATGGTCACCTTGGCGATCTCACCGGCTTCGACAAGATTCAAGAACTCGGAATAACTTATTTTTTTAACTCCCGGCGCCGTGACGACCGACTGCAGGGCGGTCAGCAGCAAAAGGGCGCCCAAGACATACCACAGGGAAAACTGGATGCGCTTGTTCATCTGGCTGAAGCTCCTGTCACATTTTAATACTAAAGCCAAGGAGCCGGGGTGTCAAAAGCAGAATCACGCTCTCGAAGCGGCCGGCTTCAGGCCTGGGGCAGGGGGAGGTCGCGGCCTTTGAGCCGCATCCAGCGCGCCCGGGAGGGTCTGACGTCGAGGTGGACGAATCCAGCCTCAGGGTAGAGCCCGATGCCGCCCCCCTCAAAGGCCGGCACCTCTTCGGCCAGCTTTTTGATGTCCGCCGCCTCGAGGCCGCTGATGGTCAGGTCCGCGGCCTGGCCATTGAGATGGCGGCTCGAGGGCCGGCCGCCGACGCGGGCGTTGTGCTCAAGGCAGCGATAACCGCTCAAAATCCTCACCGGCCGCCCGGCCAAGCTTCGCAGCTCCTCGAGGGCGTCCAAGAGCCGCTGATCCAACTCCAAGCGGCCGCAGCAGGGGCAGGCCATCTCCTGACGGGAGAAATGTTCGGACAGGTCACCCACTTTGTCTCTCCCTTGGAATAATCTCTAAGCCTTCTTCTTCCCCCGGGCAAGAGGCCGGGTTAAATTGATGGCCGGATTTGTCAAAGCTTGACGTCTTTAAGCCAAGGATGGCAGGATTTTTGAGAAGCGAATCCAAAGGCCTCTCATCGTTGGGCGGCGGTTTGGCGCCAAAGAGGAGCGCGGACGGATGGATTACCCCACAGCCCTCGGTCTGTGCCTCGGCCTGATCGTGGGCAGCTTTGTCAACACCGTGGCCGACCGGCTGCCAGCGGGGCGCTCCCTGATCCGCCCCGGCTCGAGCTGTCCCGGCTGCGGTAGGCGGCTCGGTTTCTGGGAGCTGATCCCGGTGCTCAGCTTCTTGATCCTCAGAGGCCGCTGCCACACCTGCCGCCGGCCCATCGGCTGGCGAAGCTTGGTCGTGGAGGCCGGGCTGGGGGCGGTGGGCGCGCTCATCGCCGGGCGCTTGGGCCTGAGCCTTTCAGGGGCCGTGGCCCTGGCCGTGGCCTCGACGCTGGTGGCCTTGAGCGTCATCGATTGGGAGACCGGATTGCTGCCCGACAAGCTGACCCTGCCCTTGCTGGCCGGGGGAGTGGCTTGGTCCGGGCTGAGAGGGCCTGGCCTCAAGACGGCCCTCATGGGCATTTTGATCTGCGGCGGTCTGGTCTGGGCGGTGAGGTGGAGCTACCGACGGCTTTTCGGCCGGGAGGGCATCGGCGGCGGGGATCCCAAGCTGGCCGGAGCCTTGGGGGCCTGGCTGGGCCCCATGATCGGCCTCGAGGCCCTGGTCTTTGGGGCCGGCGCCGGGGCGATGGTCGGGATCGGCCTCGTGGTCTCGGGGCGAGCCACCTGGAAGACGGCCCTGCCCTTTGGCCCCTTTTTGAGTCTCAGCGGCCTGGGCTGGTTTTTGTGGCGGCCGCCGTTTATTTTTTGAGGAGGTGGCTTGATGTCGGATTGCATCTTCTGTCAGATCATCGCTGGCCGGATTCCGGCCACGAAAGTCTTCGACGACGATCGCGTCCTGGCTTTCATGGACATAAATCCCTTAAATCCCGGACACTTGCTCATCATCCCCCGGCGCCACTCGCCGACGATCTACGATGTGGAGCCAACTGATCTGGCCGCCGTCTTCGCCGCGGCCCAGCGCCTGGCCCGGGCCATAAAAAAGGCCCTCGATCCGCCGGGGCTCAACCTGGTCCAGTCCAACAATCGGGTGGCCGGCCAGATCATCGACCACTTCCACCTCCACCTCATCCCCCGCTGGCCAAACGACAGCCTCAGCGCCCTGATGGATTGGCGGCTCGAGCCGGGCGATCCGGCCGCGATTCAGGACACGGCCCGCAAGATCAAGGAGGCTCTCTAGAACTTTTGACGCGGCCGAGAAAAGGGATGGGGGGCCGGCTCAGCCCTCCTCCTCGTCAGGCGGGGCGTCCTCGGGCTTCCCCTCGGCGCGGACGACCTCGACCTTGAACTTGGCCGCCAGCCCGGCCACGGCGCCCAGGGTGGCCAGGATGGGCGCCAGAAGGGCGGCCACGCCGCCCAAGGCCAGGCCGGCCGACAGCGGCGCCTCCAGGAGCACCTCACCGTTGGGTTTGCGGATGACGAGGCGCCTGACGTTGCCTTCCTTGACCAGCTCCTTGATCCGCGTCAGCAGCTCGCCGCCGGCGACCTCCATCTCTTCGATCCAGTCTTTCGGCTCTCTGGTCACCCCGGCACTCGCATCAGTCTTTTTCTATGGTTTTCAGTCAGATAGGCGACCAAATCTCCTCAAAGGGCAATCATCTCATCTCCCTGACGCGGACCTCAATTCCCTCGGCGTCCTTCATCAGGTCTAAAAGCTTGGCCGGGTCGGTGTCGCCGTAGTGATAAGGGTAAAGGACCTTTGGCTTGAAGCTCTTGGCCGCGTCGGCGACCATCTCCGGCGTCATGGTGTAAGGCAGGTTCATGGGCAGAAAGGCGATGTCAATATCCTTGAGGTCCTTCATCTCGGGCGTGTTTTCGGTGTCCCCGGCCACGTAGACCCGTTTGTCGCCAAAGGTGATCACGTAGCCGTTGCCCACGCCCCGGGGGTGGTAGGGCTGGCCGGGGGAGCGCATGTGGACCAGGTTGTAAGCCGGCACGGCTTCTATCTTGAGCCCGGCCACGGTTTTGACATCCTGGTTGCGCATGACCAGGCCGTCCTTGACCTTGTCCTGGCAGGCCTGGTTCATGAGGAGGATCATGCCGTCTTTTTTGAGAAGTTCAATGGCCTTGACGTCGAGATGGTCCTGGTGCTCGTGGGTCAGGAGAATCAGGTCGGCCTTGGGCAGCGCGGCGTAATCGGCCAGCCTGGTCCAGGGATCGACGTGGATGATTTGGCCCTGGTAGGTGAACATCAAGGTGCCGTGCCCGATGAAGGTGATGACCAGCTCGCCTCCAGAAGTGGGGAAGACGTCGCTCTGAAACCTCTTTTGGGCCTCGAGGCCAAAGGATAAAAAAAGCACGACCACCACGGCTAAAAGCAACACCCGGCCCATGTCAGACCTCCTGCTGGTCGATGACCGACGCCTCATATCTTCAACATGAGACCGTGGCGAAACTGCCCTTTTGTCCCGATTACGGCGTTCATTGGTTTTCTCGAATGCTCACAT
>CAYXRH010000068.1:0-14681 GCA_964466355.1 uncultured Thermodesulfobacteriota bacterium | reverse complement strand
TCCTTCCGCTCGCCAAGGCCTGTTGCCCTCACCCTCAAATTCGTTCGAACAACCAAACCAAAATACTACTTGAATGACGGCTAATTGGTCTGAGGCCGCATTATAAAAACGATGAACATCAAGCCCCTCAGAAGAGCCGTCCTCGGCGAGCTGGAGCGCTTCGGCCCCTCAACGGACCTGCGGGACCGCTACGTCGCCCTCATCCACGGATTAAACGCCCCCTTCGCCGACCACATCCTCAAGATGAGCGACTGGCTGATCTACGTCTTTTTCGGCCGCCTAATGCGCCTCATCGTGGCCGACAAGAGCGCCAGAATCATCGACTGGGGCGGGCAATACGGTCAGGTGACGCGCCTGCTCATGGAATTGGGTTTCCAGGACGTCCACAACTACCTTCTCCACGTGCCGCCCCATTACGAAGCCTTTGAGAAGGCCTTCGGCCTGTCGACCATCTACGGCCAAGACCCCAACCGGCTGGAGATGGCCGACCATTCCGCGGCCGTGCTGATCTCCTCCGGGGTCTTGGAGCACGTCATTGAGGACGGCCGGGGCCGCGAGGAAGCCGTCCTGATGGAAATCCGCCGCGTGTTAAAGCCGGGGGGCCTCTTTTTCATCTGGAACCTGCCGACCGCCCTCGGCACCTCGGAGCTTCTGGCCGCCCTGGTGGGCCGGAAGCATCACCGCCGCCGCTACTGGCGCCGGACCATTTTAAAGCTCCTCCACGAAGCCGGGTTCGACGTTTTATTCGTCGATAAACACAAGCTCCTGCCTGGCAGTCTCTTGAACCGGCTCGGCCGCCTCACCGACCCGGTGAAGGCCTTCAAAGGGGACGATCTTCTCTCCCGCCTCCCCTTTTTGAGCCTCTTCGCCCGAGACTGGGCCGTCCTGGCCCGAAAACCTCTCCGCGGGCCTGACTAGAATCAGAGGAACCCCCCCAGGGGCAGGGGCGGCGGAGCTTGGAGAGACAGGGAGCACCGGAGCCGGCCGCCTTTTTCAAAAAGCTCATCCTGATCAGGCGCTGGACCGCGATTAAAGCCAGGCGGAGCCGAAATGCGGACCACCAGGCGGCCATAAAAGGCGACTTGCGAGCGGTCTCTCCAAGCCCCGCCGCCCCTTAATCAGATGAAGCGGCCTCGATAGAAGAAAATTCGATTCAAGGCCGCGTGTATCCGAATCTCGACCGGAAAAGAGAACGACCGAACCAAAATTACACATTTGAAGGCGAATTGGTGCCAGAGATCAGGGGGAGGCGGATAAGTCCGGGCCGAAGCCGCCCCGGGCCCGGCGCAAGCTGGCCGCCGGATCGAGCCCTAAGCCCGAGCGGACATTCTCGGCGTGACGTTTTGGGGGAGGAAAATAGAGGCTTTGGCGGCGGTACTTCGCTAAAGGCGGGGCAAAATCGCCTTCGTTCTCGGCCGCCGCCGCCAGGCCGCTGACCCTGGCCCGGCCGGTCTGGTTGTCAGCCACCCGGAAATAAAGGTAGGCCGCGCCGTCCGGTCCGAGGTAGGCCGCCGGGCCATCCACTCCGAAGCCCCAGCGATGGTTGGCCAGGATGGGGTTGTGGTCGTACTTCTCCCAGGGGCCGGTGGGCGAGGAGGCCCGGGCGAGGCCGATGCCCCAGCGGCCTTGATCACCCATGTTCGAGGTGCAGCCCTCATAGAACATGTAGTAATAATCGCCCAGGTGAAGTATCTGGGAGCGCTTGCCCACCGTGCCGCGGTCCCAGGCCCAGGCGTCCACGTCAAGAATCACGCCCAGCCGGGTGAGGTTGAAGAGGTCCGGTCCCTCGGCGGCCAAAATCCTGACGACCTCTCCGTCGTGGCCGTGATAATAGAGGATGAACTGGCCGTCCTCGTAAAACAGGCTCGGCGTGCCCACCTCCAGGCTCTCGGCCCCGAGGCCCGACGGCCAGAGGATGTCGCCGTGCTTGGTGAAATCGAGGCCGTCCTCGGAGGTGGCGTAGGCTATGGTGCCCCGGTTGGCGCAAGTTCTGGCCTCGTAGACCAGATGATAGACGCCCTCGACCTTGAGCACGCCCGGAAAGGAGGCCTTGGCCGCGTCCACGCCCTGGGGGTCGCGGCTCAAGACCACCGCCGGGTCGTCAAAGACCTGACCGTCGACCGAGACGGCCCGCCCCACCTGAAAGAGGCACTGGCGGTGGTCGATGAAATAGGCCGCCACCTGGTCGTCCTCGGGGACGAGGCTCAAGAAATGGAACTGGGGGATGTCGGCCCCGACGACCTGGGGTTCGAGGACGACTTTGAGGGCCGGCAGGTCGAACGCCCCGGTCAGGGCCGGGGCGGCCAAAAGGAGAGCCGCCGCCAGGACGGCGCTCGAAACCTTGGACCTCAAGATGGGTTCACCCTCAACGCGGATGGAACTCCCCGGCCCTGACCTTTTGGCCGCCGCGGACGGGGTCCGGGCTCTTGATGAGGCCGGTGGGCTCTTGGGGGCTGAAATCCGTGGGCCGCCGCCAGCGCCGGGACGAGGAGCGCTGGGACTCGAACAGCTCGCCGTCGTCCCGATACAGCCCGGTCCGCCTCACGTCGCGGTGGAAGGTCGGCCAGGGGCGCTCGGCCGTGGCCGGGGAATCCGTCGACCAGACCCACAAGCCCCCGGTCCCGCCGCCGTAGCCCGCGGCAGTGATAATCTCCAGCTTGCCGTCCCGGTCGATGTCAGCCACGGTCGGCGAGGAGAAGACGGACCAATCGCAGACGTAGCCGTAGCCATCCGGTCCGGTGAGCTGATTGCCCTGCCAGTCCAAGGCGACCACCTCCCAGGCGAAGGCGATGAGGATCTCGAGGTGACCGTCGCCGTTTATGTCGGCCACCACCGGCGAACCCCGGATGTGAAAGCGGGAGTCCTGGGTGCCGTCACTCTCGCCGTTGACGGTGACGAGCATCGTCGCCCACAGAATGGTGCCGTCGTGGCTGATGCAGTAGACCCGGCCGTCGTAACAGCCGACGACCACGTCCAGATAGCCGTCTTCATTGACGTCGGCCAGGGCCGGCGAGGAAAAGACGTATCCGCCCACCGCCACCGGCCAACCGGGCAGCTCCTCGCCGCTATGATTCCAGGCGTGGACCAGATGCCCTTTGCCTTCGTAGTAGCATCCCGTGCCCGAGACGATCTCCAGCCAACCGTCGTTGTTGATGTCGCCCACGGCCGGCGAAGAGTAGAAGGTCTGATCAGTGTGCACCGGCCAGCCCTCTTTCATCTGGGCGTACAGGTCAAAGACCCACATCCGGCCGCCGGGAAACGACCACTCGATGTAGCTCTGGGTCAGGTCGGCGCCGACGATGACCTCCGGGTTTCCGTCGCGGTCCACGTCGGCCACCACCGGCGAGGCCCAGGAGGAATCCCAAAAGTCAAACGGCCAGTTGGAGTTGAACACCGTGGCGTTGCGGCCGTTTAGAAGGTAGAGCCGGTGGTCCCAGGCGGTGACGATGATCTCCAGTTGACCGTCGTCGTTGAGGTCGGTCAGGTTGGCCGAGGCGAAGACCCCGTCCGGGATGCCGTTGAAGGCGGTTCCTTCGCCGCCGCCGTAAATATCCACCGTTTCCCGCTCCCACATCCGGGTGCCGTTGACTGCGTCGAGACAAAGAAAGCCGCCCGGCTCCTCGTTGTTGACGTCGGCCCCAAGGCCGACGACGAGGTTGGGCGAGCCGTTGCCGGTGACGTCGCCGATGGAGGGTGAGGCCTTGATGATCCGCCCGGAGTCATAAACCCAGCGTTGACGGCCGTAACAGTCAAAGGACCAGATCTTGCCCCCGGTGTCGCACAGGAACATCTCCAGGCGGCCGTCGCCGGTGACGTCGGCCACGGCCACGGAGGACTCCTCCACCGGCGGCCCCCACAGATTGATGGGGAAGCCCGGTTTGTTCGCCGCCCGCACCCAATCCTGCCCCCAGGCCGGCGCGGCGGCCAAGCTCAAGACTAAAAATATTCCCATTAACCGCCCCAGGCGGTTGATTGACCAGTCCAACTCTCGACCTCCTCGCGTTTGCCTTTCCAGCGACTATAAACCAATATGGGCACTTTATCAAGAATTCTCGCGTCCGCCCCGCCGGCTGGCCTTTCGGGCGGCGATGGTCTATGGTGATCGTATGACTCATCGAGGCAGGAGGGAGGTTTGGCATGCCCAAGCAGGTCACCATCTACGGCAAGGGCACCTGACCCTTCACCAACAAGGCCCGGGAGGCTTTCGAGGCCCAGGGATTCATGATCGAGTTCGTCGACGTCAAGGCCGACCCCAAAAGGCTTGAGGAGATGCTGGCCCATTCCAAAGGCCAGCGCCGGGTGCCGGTCATCCTGGAGGAAGGCCGGATCGAGATCGGCTTCGGGGGATCTTGAAGGGTCTGAACCTTCGGCCGGAGGCCGAAGCGGTCAATCCTTGAAAAGCGCGGCCGCCTTTTGTTTTATGATGACGCCGTGCGCCAGAATCCCCACGGCTGGCTCGCCCCAGGGCTCAACCACCTCCCCGGACGGCCTTTTTCAACGGTCTCAATGGCGTCGATGACTTAAGACCACGCCCTTCCCCGCGCCTGGTCCCGGTCAGGCTCAATCAGTCTGACCTTCATGAACCCGCCACATGTCCTCGTCGGTGAAGCACTTTTCGCTCTCGTCCTCCTGGCGGGCGGCGTCTCTCTCCACGTCCCTGACCCCGCGGCCTTTTTCCAGAACCTCGCGGTAGTACTCGTGCTGGATGAGGGTGCTCATGATCTCGTTGGTCCCGGTCCAGATTTGGGAGAGGCGGATGTCCCGGACCATCTTCTCGACGGGATAGACGTCGGTATAGCCGATGCCGCCCATGATCTGCATGGCCTTGTTGGCGATGTCCCAGGCGGCGTCGGTGGCGAACTTCTTGGCCTCGCTCACCAGCCGCCGGGCCTGGGGGGAGTTCTCGTCCACGGCCCTGGCGGCCAGATAGACCAGGGCCCGGGCGGCGTCGAGTTGGGTGATGGCCTCGCTGACCATGAAGTTGACCGCCTGGAAGCGGCGGATGGGCCGGCCGAAGGCGTGGCGCTTGTCAGAGTAACGGACCGCGATCTCCAGGGCCGCCCTGACCCCCAGGCTGGCCGCGGCCGAGGTGAGCCGCTCGGGGATCATCATCTGGTTGAAGACGAGGCCCCCGCCGTGAAGGGGGCCGATGAGGTTCTCCCGGGGCACCTTGACGTCCCGAAAGACGAGCCGCCCGGTGCCGCCGCCCCGGGTGCCCATGAGCCCATAGACGTACTCCGCCTCGACGCCGGGGCCTCTTTCGATGAGCAGGGCGCTGAGGCGCTGGTGCTGGTAGGCCTGATCATCGAAGTTGGTCCGGCAGTAGACCAGGAAGACGTCGGCCTCGGTGGCCCCGACGACGAAGCGCTTCTGGCCGTTGACGACGAAGTGATCGCCCTTGAGCACGGCCTTGGTGGTCGCGCCGAAGAAATCGGAGCCGCCCCTCGGCTCGGTGAGAGCCTCGGCGCTGACGTACTTCCCGCGCAGGATGGGCTTGAGGAATCGCTCCTTTTGTTCGTCCGTGCCGAAGACGTGGAGGGCCTCGCCGACGATGGAGGGCATCACAAAGGCGCAGCCCAAGGCCGTGCCCAAGACGCCGACCTCCTCCTCGGCGGCCACCTCGGCCGTCCATTTGAGGCCCCGTCCGCCCCACTGGGGATCGAAGCGCAGCCCGAGGAGGTTTTTCGCGGCCAGCTTCTCGACGAATTGGCGGGGGTAGAGGATCTCGTCACGGTCGAGGGCCCGGATGAAGTCGGACGAAACCTCATCGCGCACGAAGCGCCGGACCTCCTCCTGAATTTTTTTCTCCTCCTCGCCCATCAGGACGTCGTAGAACATGCCTTTCTCCTTTGCCTGAATGGATGTGGACCGGATTCAAGCCATTGAAACAACATCCTCTGACCTCAACGCCTCCTCTGGCCAGGATCAAAGGGCGGGCCTCAGAACAAGCTCATCTGGACCTGGCGGGGTTTTGGGGCGACGGCCTCGACCACCTCGATCAGGGGGGCGGGGATCTCCTGGATGAAGGGCGACGGCCCCTGACTCAGGCGTTGGCCGAAGAGGGTTCTGCGGCGCGACCAAGTCAAAACGGCCCGCTCCCTGGCCCTGGTCAGGGCGACGTAGAAGAGCCGGCGCTCTTCAAAAATGTCCTCCCGGCCCTCGGGCGGCCGGTAGGGCAGGAGCCCGGCCTCGCAGCCGGCGATGAAAACAAAGGGAAACTCCAGCCCCTTGGCCGCGTGGCAGGTCAAGAGCGTGATCTTCTCGGCGCCCAGCTCCAGGGCGTCGGTCTCCCGGCCCGGCTCCTGGCCGGCCACCTGGTAGGGCAGCCCGGATTGCTCCATAACCTCGACGATCTCCTCGGCCTGGCGGTGCAGACGGAAGAGCACGGCCATGTCGGCCAGGGAGCAGCCCTCATGACCGTCGGCCGCGCCGCTGTCTATGGCCAGATGGGACGAGCCGCCCAAGAGCCTCTCCATCTCCTGGACGATGAAGACGGCCTCGGCCTTGGGGCTCGGCAGGGCGGCCAAGCGCAGCTTGGAGCCCGCCGGCCGGGCCGAACGCAGGGGCAGGTGGCGGCCGGGGTTGTGGGCGATGACCGCCCGGGCGGCGTCTATGATCGAGGGGGGGCAGCGGTGGGAGCGGCCCAACTCAATGCGCTTCAGCTCAGGACGAAGGGCGGCCAAGTCCTCAAAAAAGGCCGGAGAGGCCCCTCGAAAGCCGTAGATGGCCTGGTCCGGGTCGCCGACCACGCTGAGGCTCCTCTCCGGCTGGGGGCAGAGGAGGCTCAGCCAGGCGAATTGGAGCCGGTTCAAGTCCTGGAACTCGTCCACCAGGACGTGGTCGAACCTGGCCGCCGCTTCAACCGATTTGAGTTCATCTTTGGCGGCCATCTGGAGGGGCCGGGCGAGGAGGTCCTCGAAGTCGAGGGCCTGGGTGTGGGCCAAGGCGCGCTGATACTCCTCGACCAAAGATCGGACGTCGGCCTCGGCGCGGCCTTCCGGGTTCAGCTTCGTCCGGGCGATGGCCTCGCCGGCCTTGCTCGGGCTCGCCGCCGCCTTCTTGGCCAGGGGACGGATGAGGGACAGGCGCTCGTCCTCGTCCAGGACCGGCCAGTCGCAGCCCCACTCCCTGAGAAGGCTCAGACCCAGGGCGTGGAAGGTGGACACCCGGACCCTCTCCCCGGCCGGGCTGGCAACGCGGGCCAGCCGCCCGGCCAGCTCCTCGGCCGCCTGGCGGGTGAAGGTCAGGGCCAAGATTCGCTCCGGAGGCTGTCCCTCTGACAGGAGGCGGAGGATCCGCCTGGTCAAGACCCGGGTCTTGCCGCCGCCCGGTCGGGCGACGACGGCCAGGGGGCGGGGGGGCGCGGCCACGGCCGCCTCCTGGTCGGGATCGCTTCTCGGGCCGGGCCCCATCTGGACGGTGAGGTCTGGAAAGAGAATCGCCTCTGGAGCCTCCCAGGCTCGGCGGTGAAGGGCGGGCCTTGCGGCCGGCTGGAGGGTGAAGAGGCTTTTTTGGCGATTGATTTCGGCTCTCTCCTGGGCTGAGAAGAGCGTCAGAGTCCCGAACTGGCCGTCAAAACCGGCCTCGGCTTGGACCTGGCCCCGCCTGACCCGGTTGACCCCCTCGGCCGCCGCCGGTCCGGCGGCCCGTTCGATGTCCTCCAGGGGGCTCAGGCGCAGGATGTCCAGCTCCGGTCCGAGACGGGCGATCATTTCTTCGTAGAGGCGGGAGACCTTCTGGGACTGGGCGCCGACGCCCAAAGCCTGGGCCAGGATCTCGCTCAGGGACAAAAGGCTTTTGAAGGGCTTGGCTTCTGGGGCCGGCTCCTCCGCACGGCGGTCGGCCAGAACCTCGACCCGGTTCAAGACCCCCACCGTCAGAGGCCGGCCGCAGACCGGGCAGAGGCCCTTGAAGGCGCGGGTCTCGGGCGGAGAGAGCCGGACACGGCACTTGCGATGACCATCGAGGTGGTACTTGCCCTCCTCGGGGAAGAACTCCAGGGTGCCCTCCAGGCCTTGGCCGGTGCGCAGGGCCTCGATGACGTCGGGGTAGGTCAGGGGCGCGGAGAAAAGGGTCGCCTCGCGGCCGAGCTTGGCCGGGGAGTGGGCGTCGGAAGAGGAGACCAGATGAAAGCCGTCCAGGGAGGAGACCCGCCAGTTCATGGGCGGGTCTGACGAAAGCCCAGTCTCCACGGCGTGGATGTGGGGCGTCAAATCCTCGAAGCACTCGGCCAGCGAATCGAAGCCGGATTTGGAGCCCAGGACCGAGAACCAGGGGGTCCAGATGTGGGCCGGGATGAGCTCGGCCAGAGGATCGGTCTCCAGGACCAATTCCAGGATCCGCTTGGCGTCCACGCCTAGGATGGGCCGGCCGTCCGAGGCCAGGTTGCCGATCCGGGCCAGGCGCTGGTTGAAACCCTCGGCCGCCGGAAGGGAGGGCAGGAGGACGACGAGGTGGATCTTGCGCACGCGGCCGTCCTTTTTGTAGATGCACGAGATCTCGCCGCTCAAGATGAAGCGGACCGCGCCTTCGTCCGCGGCCGGTCGGGTCAGCCTGAACAGCCCCTCCGCGGCCGGCCGTAAAAGCTCCTTCATCTCGGCCAGCCAGCCGGGGTGGGTCAGGTCGCCGCTGCCGACGAGGCGGACCCCCTTCTTGGCCGCCCAGGCGGCGATGTGGGGCAGATCCAGACTCCGGGCCGTGGCTCGGGAGAAGCGGGAGTGGATGTGCAGATCAGCGACGTAGGCGCGGGGGTTGATGTCCATGGCCTCCAGGATCATAGGCTCTCTTCAGCCGGGCGGTCAAGGCAGGGGTTGGGCGCGGTGGAGTCGTGTCGGCTCGTTAAATGGTCAGCTTACGAAAACAAAGCCCACCGCCCAAAGCCCCCGCCGGGGGGGTCGGCCGCGGGCGGCCGCATTTTTTATATAAGCCGTACTCCCGGGTGAAGTCGATCATGGCGTGGATCGTCTCCGGCTTGCCCTCGTCCAGAGCGCAGCCGTTGGCCATGATGTAACCCCCGCCAGGGGCGGCGGTGTCGATGAGGTTTTGGCAGCAGGCCTTGACGTCCCCGGCCGTGCCGGAAATTATTAGAGAAGACGGCACGTTCCCGCCGATGCAGGTCGTCTGGCCGATGACCTTCTTGGCCGTGGCCATGTCGGTCTGGTCAAAAATCCAGATGCAGTGGCCCTGGGGCAGCTCGTTGAGGTACTCCAGGCGGGTGTTGTAGCCGCCCTCGGCGAAGAGCATCGGCACGCAGCCGGCCTCGATGAGGCCCACGATGACCGCCTTGAGACCCGGCCAGTAGAAGGTCTTGAACTGCTGGTCGGACATGAATCCGTCCGCGCCCTTGTGCAGGGGGATGAAGACGAGGGGGTTGCCCGAGGCCATCTCCCCGCCGACGCCCATGTTGA
This sequence comes from uncultured Thermodesulfobacteriota bacterium, assembly GCA_964466355.1. GTDB lineage: Bacteria > Desulfobacterota > Desulfarculia > CAYXRH01. Next base: position 5,274 of record CAYXRH010000068.1, on the reverse strand, counting down.
TGTATATCGGCGTGATGCTCTCCAGGGCCTTCAGCAGCAGGTCCGGGACGCGGTACATGTCCATCATGATGCCGTGGCTGCCCCGCAGCGTGTCGCCGATGACGTCGAAGGGGGCCTTGGTGAAGCTGCCGAAGCTGCCGGGGAAGCCCAAACCCTGGATCTCGGCGTCGTAGGCGCCGATCACGCCGGCCCACTCGAAGGTCTGCCGCGAAGCGTCCAAGAGCGCCTCGAAGGCCTCCTGGACCGGCGGCAGGCCCAGGGTGATCAGGCTGGGCGGCATGGCCGGCAGCTCGATCATGCCGGTCAGCGGAGCCAGGTTGGTCAAGGCCTCCAGGGCGCCGCAGATGCGGGGCAGGTAGGTTCTCAGCCAGAAATCGGTCGGGTCGTTGATGAGGGCCGGATACTCCTCCACCGTCATGTACTCTTTCTCGACGCACTGATAGGGATACTTCTCTTTGATGCCGTGCCCCGGCCACTTGTAGAGCCGGTAGTCCAGCCGCTCCAGGGCCGGCCCGTAGGTGACCAGCAGCGGGGTGGAGTAATAGTCGGGCCGGTAGTCGAGCATGAAGCGCTTCCAGATCTCGGTCAGCCGGCGGGGGTCGTAGAGGACCTCCTTGGTCGAGACGCCGTAGAGGTCAGCTGGCAGAAAGGTGTACATGGGGCAGATGGGCACCCGATCCGGCTCCTTTTCCAGCTTGATGGCCTCCATCGTCCGCGTGACGCTGGCCTGGAAGAGGGCCTTGGCCTCGGGGTCGACGAACTCGAGCTTCTCGGCGGATTGCCGCCATTGGGTCAGACGGCTGTCCCGCCTCTCGGCCAGCGACATGTCTTTCCAAGCTTTTTCCATGACTAGCCTCCGATCCAACCATCCGCTATGGTGACAGCCTCCTGGGCGTCCTTGCCGTAGGCGTCGGCGCCGGTGTATTTGACGATGTGGTCGTCAATCTGCCCGCCGCCGATCATGATCTTGACCCGGTCCCGCAACTGGGCCGCCTCAATGGCTTCGATCGTCTCTTTCATCGACTCAAAAGCCAGGGTCAGAAAGCCGCTGAGGCCGACGACTGGGCTCTCGGTTTGGCGGATGGTCTCGACGAACTTTTCGACCGGGACGTCGATGCCGAGGTCGATGACCTCGTAGCCGCTGGCGCCCAGCATGAAGACGACCATGTTCTTGCCGATGTCGTGAATGTCGCCGGCGACGGTGCCGATGATGACCTTGCCCCGGCTGGCCGGTCGCTGGGCGGCCTCGCCCTTGAGGTGGGGTTCTAAAAGCTCGGTGATCTGTTTGAGGATGACGCCGGAAAAAACGAGGTCAGGGATGAAGTAGACCTGGTCGGAAAACCTCTGGCCGACCAGACGCATGCCCTCCCTGGCGGCGGCCATGATCTTCAAGGCGTCCTCGCCGGCGGCGAGCTTGGTTTTGACCAGCGCCAAGGCCTCTTCTTCCTTCAGGTCGGCTATCAATTGCTTTAGTTCTGCGCTCATGCTCTCACTCCCCTGTTCAATTCCGTTTAAGCGGCCAGAAGGACTCATCTCTTTATACCATGCTTTCGATAATGAACCCGGCGGCGAGCCTGGCGCCGATCCCGGGCGGCAGCCCGCACTTTTCAAAGCCCTTCGACTGGGCGAAGGTCTCCATGCTCTCCTGGCTGGCCCCAGGGTTTATTCTGCGTCCGAGGATCACCTTTTCAATGATATCAGAGCACAGCATGTGACCCAGTTCGTCTTCGAAGAAAGACATGAATTTCTGGGCGGTCATGATCGTCGCCCCGGCGGCTTCGAAATTCGTGGCGTCGTCGCTGCCGAAATAAAGCCCAAAGGCGATCAGGCTGCCGGTTATGCCGCCGCAAATCTCCCCCGTGCCGCCGACTCCGGGAAAGGGGCCCAGAGCTTTGATGATCTCCAGGCTGCCCAGGCCGAATTCCTCCATCACGGCCAGGGCCGTGCCCTGGGCGCAGTTCTTGAAGAGCAGGTTGTACTCCTCAGCGTGGCGCTGGACCCGGTTCAAGATCTCCTCTCTCCGGGCCCGCATCTCCCCGCGGTCGAGCTTCTTTTTGGTGATGTCCGTTTCTAGCAGCTTCCGGTAGCGGGCCTCGATGACCGGCAGGTCCCAGGCCCGGTCGCCCAATTCCTGGACCCTGGCCTTCAGTTTTTCCTTGTCCGTCATGCCCTCTTGCTTTCCTTTCCTTGAGTGTTAAGCCTCCGGGACTGGCCGGGACGACTCAGAAGGGAAAGACCTGTTGGCCGCGCTGAATGGTCAACCACTTCAGTTCGCTCAACTCCTCCATGGACCACCGGCCGCCCTCCCGGCCCTGGCCGCTCTGCTTGCAGCCGCCGAAGGGGCAGCTGGCCTCGGCGTGGACCGAGGTGTCATTGATGTGGACCATGCCCGCTTCGACCCCTTCGCCGAGGTAAAGGGCCTTCTGGAGGTCGTTGGTGATAATGCCGGCGGCCAGGCCGTAGACGGTCGCGTTGGCCGCCTCGAGGGCCTCCTTCTCGTCCTTGACCGCCAGGATGGGGGCCACCGGTCCGAAGGTCTCCTCAATGAAGACCTTCATGTCCGGCCTGACCTCGCTCAGGACCGTCGGCTTGTAGACCCGGCCCTCGGCCGAGCCGCCGGTCAGCAGTCTGGCCCCCTTGGCCAGCGCGTCCTTGACCTGACCGTCGATCGTGAGGACCTGTTCGTCGTTGATCAAAGGGCCGATGACGGTCGTCGGCTGGCTGGGGTCGCCGCAGGGCAGGGAGGCCCCCTTGTCGGCCAGCCGTTCGGCGAACTCCGCGACGATGGCCTCCTCGACGATGATCCGCTCCACGGACATGCAGATCTGGCCTTGGTGGAGGAAGGCGCCGAAGGCGGCGGCGTTGACGGCGTAGTCCAGGTCGGCGTCGGCCAGGATGATGAGCGGGTCCTTGCCGCCCAGTTCGAGGGTGTACTCCTTGAGTTGGGCGGCGGCCCGCTGGGCGACGTGGCGGCCCGTCTCCGTCTCGCCGGTCAGGGCGACAAAGGAGGAGCGCTTGTCGTCGATCAGGGCGTCGCCCAAAACCCGGCCCGGCCCGGTCAGAACGTTGACCGTGCCGGCCGGGGCCCCGGCCTGGTCGAACAGCTCGCCGATCATGAGGCCGATGACCGGCGTCTCGCTCGAGGGCTTCAGAACGACGGTGTTGCCCGTGGCCAGGGAGTAGGCCACCTTGTACATGGACAGGACGAGGGGGAAGTTCCAGGGCGAGATGGCCACCACCGTCCCCCGAGGGCGATAGAGCGTCATCGACAGTTTGTCGGCGTCGGAGGGCCTGGTCTCGCCCAACAGGCGCTTGCAGTCCTCGCCGGCGGTATTGAGCAGATCGATTGTCTGGGATATTTCGAACATGGCCTTGCCAAAGGTCGAGCCGCCCTCGGCGGCCAGAACCTCGGCGAACTCCGGCCGCTTCTCCTCCAGTATCCCGGCCGCCTTGTGGAGCAGGCCGGCGCGCTCGCCCGGCTTAGTGGCCGCCCACTGTTTCCGGGTAGCGTAGGCCGCGGCCATGACCTGGTCCACCTCGGGCAGACCGGCCTTGGCCACCCGGGCGTAGATTTGGCCGTCAAAGGGGTTGAGGTCGTCGAAGGTTTCTCCGGAGGCGGCATCGACCCATTGGCCGTTGATGAAGAGCTGGTATGTTTTCATGGCTGTTGATCTCCTCCTTTTTCATCTGGCCCGTCTCGGCGAGGGCCGTGGGCCGGCGGTCGGCCGATCCGCGTTCCGGGGCCTCCAAAGCGCCGGAAGCGGGCGTCGCTCTCGGCCCAAAGGGCGCGCAGGCGGGTTTGTCTTCTGCGGCCGATCCGTCGGACCGGCCGGCCTAGGGCTTTAAGACCGGTTTGATCACGCGCCCCTTCTCCATGTCCTCGACGGCCTGATTTATGTGGTCGAAAGGATAGAACTTGATCAATCGGTCAAAGGGGAAACGTCCCTGGCTGTACAATTCGAGGAGTTTGGGGATGAACACATCCGGAATGGCGTCGCCTTCGATGATGCCTTTGATCGTCCGGCCGTTCATGATCCTGTCCATGTCCAGGCTGACTTCCGTGCCCGGAGCGACCACTCCGAGCAGCCCGCAGACGCCGCGGAGGGGCAAGGCGTCCACGGCCTGCCGGAAGACCTTGGGATCGCCGACGCATTCCAAGGTGAATTCCGGCCCCCCGCCGGTGATGTCTCGTATCGCCTCCACCGCATCATCCTCACTGGCGTTTAAGGCGTGGGTGGCGCCGAGCCCCCTGGCCGTCTCGAGGCGGTCCGGATGGACATCCACGGCGATGATGGTGGTGCAGCCGCACACCACCGCGGCCAGAACAGCGCTCATCCCCACCGTGCCCACGCCGAAGATGGCGATGGACGATCCGGGTCTGGGATGAAGCGTGTTCATGACCGCCCCGGCGCCAGTCTGGACGCCGCAGCCTAAAGGTCCGAGGATCTCCAGAGGAATGTCGTCCCGCACCTTGACGACGTTCTTTTCGTCGGCCAGGGCGAAATCGGCGAAAGACGACTGAGAAAAAAAGGAGCCGTGAATGGCTTGCCCGCCCTTCCTCAGAGTCGTGGTGCCGTCCGGACGAGCGCCGCTGAAATTGAGCGATAAGAAGTCCGGACAGTAGGTGCCTTGGCCCTCCTGGCAGGCGGGGCACACCCCGCAGGAAATCCAGCTCAAGGTCACATGATCGCCTGGTCTCACCTTGGTCACCCGCGCCCCCACCTTTTCCACCACCCCGGAGCCTTCGTGCCCGAGGACGCCGGGCAGCGGAAAAGGCAGGTGCTGGTCGCGGGCGGCCAGGTCGGTGTGGCATATTCCGGTGCCAGCGATTCGGACCAGGACCTCGCTGTCGTTCGGCTCGCTGATGTCCAGTTGTTCGAGGCTGAAAGCGCCTGACTTTTCAAAAACAACGGCGGCTTTGATTTTCATCTGCTCCCTCGACTCTCTAAATCTTGGCCATCTGTGTTGACGGCGCGGAGAGAATGGCCGAGCTGAGCGCTCAAAAAGCTTTCATCCCCTCTCAAGCCGGCTCAGCCCGGCCTTTCTGATACGTTCCAGCCGCCAAATCGCCCATTTTAGACACACCGGCAGCGGCCAGGTTCAACGTTTGTCCCAAGGCGGGGCGACCTTGATTTTGTAATCGGTGAACTCGAAGGGATAGATGACGTTTCTCTTGCCCCCCATCCATTGAAAATCGGCCAGGGGGAACAGGGCGACGCCCCTTTCGTCGTAGTCCACCTTGCCCATGACGGTGTCGAACTGGTTGTCCAGGAC
>CAYXRH010000067.1:0-14686 GCA_964466355.1 uncultured Thermodesulfobacteriota bacterium | reverse complement strand
TCGGGTGGAGGGAACCCCGGCCCCGGGTTCGCCGGAGAAAAACATGATGCGGAAATTGAAATCCTTGGCCGGGTCCAGGCCTTTGGCCCTGGCCTTTTCGGCGATATGGAGGCTGTAGGAAGGGGTGCCGTAGAACACGGTGGGCTTTACCTCGGCCATCCACTCGATGGCCCGGTCGGTCTGCCCCGGAACCCCGGCCCCGAAGGGGAACGCCACCGCCCCCAACCTTTCAGCCCCGGCCAGGGCTCCCCAGCTTCCCCAGTAGAGGCTGAAGAAGCTGGCGATGAAGACGATGTCATCCTGACGGACGCCCATGGCCCACATCACCCGGGCATGGGTGTGGGCGATGCGATCCAAGTCGTCTCGGCTCACCCCGAAGGCGGTGGGTCTGCCCGTGGTGCCGCTGGTGCCGTGCACCCGGGCCAGGTCCCGATAGCCCACGCAAAGGTTGCTGCCAAAGGGCGGATGTTCGGCTTGGTCCTCCCGCAGGTCTTGCTTGGTGATGATGGGGATGCTCTCGAAATCCGCCAGGCTTCGGACATCCCGGGGCTGGATCCCGGCCTGGTCCCATTTTCGCTTGTAAAATCCCGAGTGCTCGTAGGCGTACTTGAGTTGCGCCTTGAGCTTGGGCAGTATCACCTTCTGCTCCCGCTCCTCGTGGTCCATGGTCTCCAAGCGGCGGTCCCAGTAGGGCGAGTCTTGGGGGGGAAAGTAGTCAGGGTCATACCGTGGCGGCCAGTTTTCCATGAACGTTCTCTCAGTATCTCGATACGTTGGGCTCAGCTTCGGGCGATCTTGGCGGCTAGGGCCTTCTCGATGCCGCCGAGGATCATCTCCCGGGTGGAGCCGGGCGGAAAGACCCCGTCGAATCCCATCCTCTCCAGTTCCCGGCCGTCCTCGGGGCTGAAAACCCCGCCAATCAAAAACACCGTGTTTTCCCTCAGCTCAAGCTTCCCCGCCTCCTGCAACAGGGTCCCGCCCAGGCTCAGGTGGGCTCCGCCCAGAGAGCTCACTCCCACCACGTCCGCTTGCTCCTGGAGGGCCGTGTTCATGATCACGGCCGGGGTGGCGTTGCCCAGGTAAACGACCTCCATGCCCGCGTCCCTCAGCTCGTTGGCCACGGTGATGACACCTCGGCTGTGCACATCCAGGCCCAACTTGGCCAGGACAACCCTAACCTTCCCATCCATGCCGAATCCTTCCCAAACAAAAAGTGGCAAACGGCCCGGCGGTTACCAAATGCTGGGGGGGCGCCAGGTGCCGAAGGCGCTCTTGAACACCTTCCATATCTCGCCCTCGCTGCACCCCACTCGGGCGCACTGCACCGAAGCGGGCAGAAGGTTTTTACCGCTTTTGCAGTCGCGTTCCAGGGCGACCAGGGCCGCCGCCACCTTCGAGGCGTCACGGCTCTCGCGCAAGTTCGCCAGGCGTCGTCGCTGGTTCTCCTCCACGCCCTTGGGATAGCGGAAGACGCTGATCTCGGGCTGATCGCCGGTGGAGGGGTAGAGGTTCTCGCCCACCACCCTGGTCCGGCCATCTTTCCAGCGCTCCCGCTCGCCCCGAAAGTAGTCCGCGATGCGCCGGTGGATCCAGCCGCTCTCGATGGTGGCTATGTAGCCGCCCTTGCGCTCGATTTCGTCCAGCTCGTCCAAGATCGCCTTTTCCAAGCGGCCGGTGAGGGCCTCCACGTAGTAGGAGCCTCCCAGGGGATCTACCACCTGGGTGACCGCGGTCTCCTCGCCCAGTATCTGCTGGGTCCGCAAAGACAACAGCGCCGCCGCCTCGGTCGGTACCGAGTAGGCCTCGTCAAAGGAGTCCACGTGCAGGCTCTGGGCTCCGCCCAGCACAGCCGACAGGGCGTGATAGGCCGCCCGCACCACGTTGTTCAGGGGCTCGGCCCGGGTGAGCGAGACCCCGGAGGTCTGGACATGGCAGCGCATCCAGGTGGCCTTGGGATCTGCGGCCCCGAAACGATGCTTCATGATTCGGTGCCACAGCCGGCGGGCCGCCCGGATGCGGGCCGCCTCTTCAAAGAAGTCGTTGCCGATGGACCAGAAGAAGGCCAGGCGCCGGCCCACCCAATCGGGCTCGTGCCCCCGGCTCTTGAGCTCCTCCAGGGTCTCGATGGCGTTGGCCATGGCCACGGCCATCTCGGTGACGGCCGAGGTGCCGAATTCACGCAAGTTGTATCCGTTTACGGTCTGGAAGTTCCAGTGGGGCACCTTTTGGCGGATGAACTCGATGTTGTCGCACTGGATGCGGAAACAGTCCCGGGGCGAGATGTATTCCGGCCCTGAGCGGACCACCTCCTCCAGGGTTATGTCGTTCTGGATGCTGCCCCGCAGCCGGTCCCAGGGGATGCCGCGTCTCTCGGCCAGGGCCAGGTACATGGGGAAGAGGATGGCGGAGTTGGAGGGGTAGTGGGTCACCAGAGACACCGTGACCTCGCCCAGGTCGATGTCCTTGAAGACCAGGTCCATGTCTTCCACCGAGTCCACCGCCACCCCGCTCATGCCCACCTGGCCCGCGCTGAGAGGGTCGTCGGAGTCGTACATCTGGATGGTGGGCAGGTCGAAGAGCACCGATAGTCCGGTGGCCCCGTGGTCCAAAAGGAAACGCACCCGCTGGTTGGTGTCTTCCGGCGACCCGAACCCAGCCAGCTGACGGCGGGTGAAAGAACGGCCCCGGTACATGTTGGGGTGAAGTCCCCGAGTGAATGGCTCCTGGCCCGGGTGGCCCAGCTCGGCCAGGTAGTCGAAGTCCGGGATGTCGAGCGGCGTGTACAAAAGCCCCCGGGGAGTCTGGGAGCCCAGCACGGTGTGAGGGGTGACTTGCCACTTCTCCGACAAGCCGTTCTCCTGGCGCCAGGTTTCCTGAGTTTGCTTCAGTTCCTGCAAGGCTTCGGGCCGGAACAAGGGGGTCATACTCCCCGAGGCAGCCTGAGCCAGGATGTCCTTAGTTGTATTGCCTCTTTGGGTCATCGGTTTCCTTACCCCACCGGTTGGCCAGATTTTCCTTGAACCATCGTTCGGTATGGAAGAGGTGCTGGTGCATCCGCGCCTGGGCCGCGTTCGCGTTCCGTTCCTCCAGGGCCTGATAAATGCCCACATGCTCCGCGAAGAGTACCTTCTGGTCCCGAAAGGTGGTGAAGATGTTCTCATGGAAAATGCGGACGATCTCGAAATAAAGGCTACAGATGGTTCGGGCCACCTGAAAATAGATGCGGTTGTGCGCGGCCTTGGCCAGGCACAGGTGAAACTCGGCATCCAGGTGATAATGGGGTTTTTCGTTGGCCAGCAGGCTCTCCATATTGTCCAGGATTTCCCTGAGGTGCGTGAGCTCCTCCGGCCGGGCCCGCCGGGCGGCCATGGAGGCCGCCCAAGCCTCGATGTTGGTGCGAAACTCGGCCAACTCCAACGTGGCGTCTTCTGAGCCGTGGACCAAGGAAGACAAGGGGTCGCACAGGGTGGGCCCGACCACGTCCCGGACATAGCTCCCCCCGCCCTGCACTGTGCTTAAAATCCCGACATACTCCAACCGCTTTAAGGCCTCCCGCAAGGTGGGCCGGCTCCCCCCCATGCTCTGGGCCATCTCCCGCTCGGGAGGCAGGCGCTGGCCAGGGGCCAGGACGCCCTGGCCGATGAGATCCAGCATCTGGGCCACGATCTCCTCGGTCACTCTCTTGGGTTTGACGGTTTTGAAAAGCTCGTTCAAATCAAAGTTCTCTGTTTCGATCTTGATGACGGGGCCTTGCCCTGTTTTGATAGTCATATAATGACCGGGTCGTCTGTCGGTATGACCAATTTTAGGAGAGCCCATCGCCCCACGTCAAGCCCGAAAACCACGGACAGGTTGTAGCGCTGTCGCCCAAGGTTCGGGCTGATTGGCGGTGGGGAGGTCGGCGTCCACCTCGATGGCCAGAGTCTCCCGGTCAAAGTCGCCGACCACGTTAAAGGTCCTGAAAGGCTGGCCCGCGAGCGGTTGACGGGTGGGTCCTTGAGGAACTATGATATTTTAAGGTTGTCTAGTACTTGCTCGAAGTGAGTTATATTCGCACGATTCATGTACTAAACCAGGAGAGACGCAGTTCGCGGCACACGGTCGATGGGCTTTGACCAGGCACATACAGTCTAAATAAGCCGGGATGCCTTGAAGCGATGAAAGGGCGTAACTTTATGAAATAAGAGGATGAGGAGTAATCCATGTCAAAAATTAGAATTACAATATTAGCGTTGCTTATTGTAATAATTTTCACTGGGATAGCGGTTTCTGGCAAATATTGGATCAACGTTAAGGCAACCGCGACAGGTCGGTACACCGTTGACGTTGAAATTGAAACAAACATCCCCGGTGCAATTGTCCTATCGGCCAGTCTCGCCTTGAAGGGCCAAAAACCTCAAGATATATTCATCGGTACCGATTTCATTCGAGTGCCCGTCTCGAATGGCAAAGCCAAGGCCACCATCGACGGTAGCAAACTCGCCATGCCGCTCGGTTCCAAATTGCCAGCCGGTGAATACGATGTGGAGGTTTCTTTTCATCCCCGTTGGTCAGAAAACTCGGTTGCCGCCAACGCTGCAAAAATCAGCGACTCGATTAAGGGAAAAGGTTACGTTGCCCTCTCGGCTTCTGGTCAATCATCCGGTTCCGTAAAAGGCGTAGCAGAGGGCCGCCAATGGGTGATGGAAAATCTTTATTCGCACTATCCTTGGAAGCCAGATTTTTGGTGCAATAAGTTCGGCGAGTTGCAACAGGTTGAATACCGTGGTTCGGGCAATCCCAGAATATTGAAAATGTACTACATTAAATCAATTGATATGACCCTGTTAGTCAACGAACTCAAGAAGGAAATCATTACGTATCGAATGGGATTTGCCCACAAGTGATGTCATATGAGCACGAACCAAATGAGGTGTTCGTCTAAACAACGCCATGCCCCGACCGCCTTTCTGTTGCACTCCAAAGCGTCGGGTGATGGCATGCGTTGGCTAGGTGAAAAACAATGGTTGCTAAAAGAGAAATAAAAAAAATTCATTGGAATTATTTTTTAGCGCTCGAGGAAGATTTTGGAAGGCTTTCTCGATTTGTAGAACTTTGTGTTGAAAACAATAAAGTATATTCTATAGAAATTGCAAGATTGTTCTTATCAGCTTGCTTTGAAGTTGATGTCGTTCTAAAACAGATATGTAAAAAGATCGATTCTAATGCAACCCCCAAAAATATACAGTGTTACAGAAAAATTATGTGTGAAAAATTAGATAATTTTAATAACTTTAAAGACTTTGAAGTAGTGATCCCTTTTTATGAAATTTCGATCCAACCATGGCTTAATTGGTGTGATGATAAACCTCCTGATTGGTGGTCTGATCACAATAAAGTTAAGCACCAAAGGCATGAACACTTTAACAGAGCTAATTTAAAGAACTGTGTCCACTCATTGGCCGGTCTATTTGTTGCTATTCTTCATTTATATTCAGAGGATGCAAGAGAGGGCACCCTCGTCCCAGCCCCAAAATTATTCAATGTGGAGGACCGATTCTTCGGAGGCGAGAAAACAGGAAGTTTTGGTAAAAGTTACCTTTATAATATTTGACCAGCCGGGACGAAAAAGCCTTCCGGCTCGCCTCGGCGATGAGACGTCAGTCCTCCTTGAGTCGCTTCAGGGCCTTGAACATGGCCTTCAAAAAGTTCTGCCAGTAGCGCTCGTAGGTCGTGTTGCTGACCAGGTAGGGGGTGACCACGCAGGAGCGGAGCACGTAGACGCTTCTTACCGCCGGCCACTCCTCGTCCGGGATGCCCAGCCTCGAGGCCAGCTCCTCGGGCGTGTCGCCGTATTCGTCAAAAGAGAGCGCGGTTTTGGAGGTGATGAAGTCGTTGGCGTAAATCGGTCCTGATTTGTAGGAGCAGGCCTCGTAGATCCTTTGGTTCAGCTCGTTCATGGCTTTCAGGCTTACGTTGCCCTGCTCGTTGAAGGCGAAGTTGACCACGTTGAAGTCCGGCTCGGCCAGAGGCTGGATCACGAACCGGCGGCCGTTGACCTCGAATGGCTCGGCCGAGCGCAACGAGGCGTAGAAGCGGTACGCGCCCTCGATGCTCGCCCCGACGATCCGGCCGTAGCCGGTGACGTTCAGGGGCACGACCTGGTGGGCCACCCAGACCGCGGCCGCGGCCGCCCCGGACTTGGAGCCCTCCATGATGTAACTGCCCAGGAGCAGGGGGTCGTCCTCGGCCTTGTCAAAGACGTAAGGCGCGAAGTAGGAGATCAGATCCGTGACCCGATGGTCCTGAAAAACGATCGCCCCGGCGGCGTAAGGGATGTAGCCCATCTTGTGCGGGTCGATGGTGATGGACTCGGCCGCGGGCATGGCCTTGAAAGCCTCATACACCTCTGAGCGCGGCCAGTGGACCTCTTGATCGACGATCTCTTGCTCGCCGAGGGCCTGCTTCAACTCGGCGTAGGTCATGAACCGGTCGCTCTGGTCCAGGAACAGGGCCCGGGCGTAACCGCCGTAGGCGGCGTCGAGATGGAGATAAAAGGAGACGCCCTCTCGCTCGTACTCCTGGCGCAGCCTCACGATCTCGTGCACCTCGTCAACCGCCCCCTCCTCGGTGGTGCCCACCACGGCCACCACGCCCAGGATGGGGACGCGCCGAGCCAGGGCCCGGTCGATGAGCTGCTTCAAGTGGTCCACGTCGAGGCGGTAGTTGTCTTTGACCCGGACCGAGACCAGGTTGTCCTGGCCCAGACCGAGGATGTCGGCCGCCTTGGTCCAGGAGTAATGCTTTGACTGGGGGACCAAGAGCTGGCCGAGGCTCCAGCCGGCCATCCCGACCCCGCGCACGCTGCGGCCGCGGACCTCCTCGGCCAGGCCGGCCGCCTTGACCTGGTCCCACAGATCCAGGACCGCGCCCACGGGAAGGTTTAAAAGCTCCCAGCGGCTGAGTCCGGGACAGATTCCGGGCGCGGCCTCCTGGACGGCCCGGGGCAGGGACTTGAGGTTCCGGGCCACCCACAGGGCCTCGTAATTGGCCACCATGCCGCCAGAGGTGATGTGGCCCCAGGCCCGGGCGGGGTCATACCCCATCAGCCTGGCCAGTTGGCGGCCGACCTCGATCTCCAGGCCGGTGGTCGCCGGGGAGCCCTCGTAGGCGCAGTTGTTGGGGTTGTAGAGCAGGGTGAGCATGTAGCCCAGGTTGGCGGCCATGAGGGTGTCGGCGTTCATGTGGCCCAGATAGCGGGGCGAGAACCAGGGCGTGGAGCTGACCTGGAGCCGGCCGGCCAGATCGACCAGGGCCTGGCGGGTCTTTTGGAGGGTCTCCAAGAACCCCGCCCGCCTCTGCTCCGCCTCGGTGATGACCTTGCGGTCGTCTGGGTGAAAGTATTGACGCCACTCAATGTGGTCCGTGATCATGAAGTTCAACATCTCCTCGAAAAAGGCCCGGTTCTCTGACTTGGGCCCCAGAAACAAGGCCTTGATGTCCACCCTGTCGGCCACGTCCACTCCTTTCATCGCCGCTGCGCCTGAGCAAAGCACAAAACCAGCCTTGACCAAGACTTCGTCGGCTCATGAACGACCATTTCTGATTACATAACACATCAAAGCCATTCTTGAGAGAGGCGTTTTCCTGCCACTGGCCTTAATGGAGGCGACGGGGTCGATGGATTTCCGGGCCTAATACCATCTTCCCATTGAGATGAAACAAACAAGCCCAGGGCGCGGGGGCGGCTTTAATTAATTGTTTGGCTATTCGTTAAGTCACAAAGGAAAAATGGTATTAACCCTAACCTGAAACTGGGGTGGGGCCTCTTTTAAACCAAAAAACAGACCGCGGTGGAGATTGTTTGACGCTGTGGGCAAACTGAGCTATCCTTGAAGCTCTCTAGAGGTGTTTAGCCATAAGATCGCAAACCGCCGCGGGCGGCGAGCGGTTCCAGCCCGCAATTCAATACTCGGGGATGGGGAGCCAAAACTCTTGCAAAATCCGTCCGCAACCCACATTATGAGGGCACCAAATTGACGAGCCAAAGAAAGGAGATTCAAATGATGCGCAAGTCGTTAGCCTTATTGCTGGGTGCTTTGATGGTCTTGGCCCTGTCCCTGGGAACCGCCGCGGCCGAGGTCAAGCAGCCAGTCGGCGAGGTGAGCTTGAACAGCAAGTCCATCGCCATCGGCATCGGGGTCAACTGGGGCAGCGGCACCTTGACTTATCAGGGCAACAAGTACCCCTTCTCGGTCGAGGGGCTCAGCGTGGCCGATCTGGGCATCGCCAGCGTCAGCGCCGTGGGCGAGGTCTATGACCTGAAAAAAGTGGAGGACTTCGCCGGCACCTACACCGCGGTCAAGGCCGGCATCGCCCTGGGCGGCGGGGCCGAGGGCGTGACCATGTCCAACGAACACGGCGTCATCGTTAATCTCCAGGCCACCCAGGTCGGCATCAAGCTGTCTTTGGCTCTGCAGGGCATGGTCATCAAGATGAAGTGAGGGGTCGCCGGCCTCTGGTGACTGAGCTAAAAAGTTAGAGCTTATATCACCCCGCCCTCAAAGGGCGGGGTGGTTTTTTGGCCCGAGGACCTCTGGTCGGGCGGCCGGGAGAGGCCCCCCCGCCCGACCAGTATAATCCCCCCGTTGACCCGGATATGCTGCTCCCGGGTTCGTATGTTCTTGAATTAAGTTGAAGGTTGTGGCTTTCTGGGGATGGCGATCGTCAAGGACCCAATCAGGGGGGAAGGAAATGGCCGGACGCAACCTGGGCGTCATTGGTTTTCTGCTCGGCGCGGCAATGATTATCGCCGGGCAGATCGTCGGCTCTTGGGCCCAAGAAGCCATGATTCAGGCCGGGCCCGAAAAATTTTGGGCCGGATTTGAAAGCGCCTCGTTCATCTTTTTCGCCGTGTCGTTTCCCCTGGGCCTGGCCTTGGCCGCGGTCGGGGCGGCAATCTGGGCTCGGCTGCCGGGGATCAGGATCTGGTGGCTCGCCCTGGCCTCGGGCGCGGCGGTGTGGATCATCTCGCCCTTTAATTTCTTTCCCATCCGTGAGCCCTGCCCGATTTTCTTTGGCGTCGGCGGCAACCTGATCGGCCTGTTTCTGCTGTTGATCTTCTGGTTCTGGGCCCAGGGCCGCAGCGGCCTCAAGGGGGCGGCCGGCGCGGCGGCTGATTTGCAAATGATCGGCCAGGTCTTCTTTGGCTGCGCCGCCTGGCTGATGTGCGGCGCGGGCAGCCTGCCCGGCTATGGCCTTCATCCCGAAAAGGCCCGCCTTTTTGAGACGCTGCCCGTGGTCAAAACCACCTTCGCCGACATCATGATCTACTTGGTGGCCGGCTTCTTGTTCATGCTCCTCAGCCAGCGCGCCGCGCTCAAGGCCGGGCGAAGCGAATAGCGACTTTGATATAAAACTCTGGAAACTGTTAATCACCTTTTGCCCCGGAAGCCAACCCGGAAAGGAGTGAAAGAGGTGAACATGTCGCGCCGGATTTTTATCGGTTGGATGATCGCCCTGGCCTGGCTGGCCCTGGGCCAGCGGGCCGTGGCGACCGAGATCGTGGAGACTCAGCACGCCATCACCGTGGCCGGCCACACTCTGGACTACACCGCCGCCACCGGCCTTCTGACCGTGGAGGACGCCCGCTTCGGCACCACGGCCGAGTTCTTCTTCGTGGCTTACAGCCTCATCGGCGCCGAGCCCGGGACCAGGCCCCTGACGTTCGCCTTCAACGGCGGCCCCGGCGCCTCGGCCGCCTTTCTGCACCTGCTGGCCCTGGGGCCGTACCGCATCGTCCTGCCCGACGACGGCACCCTGCCCGAGCCCCCGGCCACGCTGACGGTCAATGAGCAGACCTGGCTGACCTTCACCGACCTGGTCCTCATCGACCCCATGGGCACCGGCTTTTCCCGCTGCCTGGACTGCGGCGGCATCGGCTACGAGCCCTACTGGGGCGTGCTCCAGGATCGGAACTCGGTCGCTGACTTCATCGTCGCCTATCTCGACTGGGCCGAGCGCTGGACCTCGCCCGTGTACGTCGCCGGCGAAAGCTACGGCGGGGTCCGGGGGCCGCTCCTTCTCAACTACCTGCCCGGCCTGAGCCGACCCATCCAGCCCCAGGGCGGGGTGCTCATCTCCCCGGCCATTGACATGGGCGCCTGCGGCTCCAACGGCAACAACTACAACCTGAAGCCCTTCGCCCTGTCCGTGCCGTCATTCGCCCGGGTGGCCGTGTATCACGACAAGGCCCAGCCGGCCGCGGGCCAGAGCATGGCCCAGTTCATGACCGAGGTGGAGCGCTTCGCCATGAGCGATCTTCTCTTGGCCCTGGCCGAGGGCGACGCCCTGGATCCGGCCGAGCGGAGCGACATCTTCGGCCGTCTGTCCAGCTACATCGGCCTGAGCGAGGCCTTTTGCGACGACCTCGACGGCCGCATCGGCATGCTCAACTTTTCCAAGGAGCTTTTGAAGACCGAGGGGCTTTTGACCGGCTGGTTCGACGGGACCATCACCGGCCCTGACCCTGACCCTGCCTCGGAAGTGTCCACCAAGGACTACTCCTCGGACCGGGTCAACGCCCTCATCCAAAGCGTCATCGAGGATTATCTGAGCAACTCGCTGGGTTTCACCTCACAGAATGAGTACATCACCCTCAACTACGACGCCGAGCCGATGTGGGACTGGAGCTATCCGCCCACGGCCCAGGGCGACGGCCAGGGCTGGGTCATCGTCGGGGATGAGCTGGCCGCGGCCATGAACGCGGATCAAAATTTAAAGGTGGCCCTTTTGGGGGGGTATTACGACACCGTGGTGCCGTACTACGCTGACCAGTACCTCATAAATCATCTCGATCTCAACGCCGGCGTCCTGGGGAACATAAGTTTGACCATCTATGAGGGCGGGCACATGGTCTACAGCCACAAAGACGCCCGCGAGCAGTTCACCGCGGATTTGAAGAGGTTTTATGGGCTGGGGGAGTGAAGGAGGGAAACCGGCATACGGCCGCCCTCCTCAGCCGATAAAACCTTATCGGACACAGGTTATGGATCAATCAGAAATGGGCGTTTCTCAGTGTATTATGCGCACCATACAAGAGACTTTTGTCTGGTGAAGTCATAAACTTGCTGGAAAATGAGGAGGGATGCATCCTTGCGGTAGTGAAAACACCAAGGAGGTCGGGTGGAGTAGCCGGCCTCGAGCAAGGAGGCATCCCATGGGCAAGAGATCACCTGTATCTGAGCGGACACGCCAGCGAATTCGGGAGGCGATGGCGGGTCGGAGCGAGGGATTTGATCGGTCTGAACTCATCAGATTGGCGGTGGAGTTGATCATCGAGGAGGCTTTGGAGGCCGAGGTGACGGAGGTGCTTGGCCGCAAATACTATGAGAACGGAGCGAGTGAGGGGGGTGGCTACCGCAACGGCTATCGACCGGGCAAGCTGAAAACGGCCGAGGGGCTGGTCCGCTTCAAAGCGCCCCAGGTATCTGATCGGGAAGAGCCGTACCGGTCTCGGATCAAGGAGCATCTTAAGGGTCAGAGCGAGGAGTTGGAGAAGCTGGTTGTGGAGCTGTACGCCCGGGGTTTGTCGACCAGGGACATCGAGGCAGCTTTCAGCGATGAGATGGGCCGATTGCTCCTTTCCCGCTCGGCGGTCAGCCGGCTGACGGAACGGTTGTGGGAGGAGTACGAGGCTTTTGCCTCTCGTGATCTGTCCGAATACGAGCCGGCCTATCTGTTCGTGGACGGGGAGGCCGAGCGTTTCCGTCCTGGCCAGCACCGTGAAGCGGTCCTGGTGGCCTGGTGTATCTGTCTGGACGGAAGAAAAGTGTTATTGCACATCACGCCGGGTAGCCGGGAGGACACGGAGAGCTGCCGAGCCCTTTTCCAGGACATGAAGGCCAGGGGATTGAAGGACCCGCTCCTGACCACTACCGACGGCGCTCCCGGTCTGGTCCGGGCCGTGGAGGAGTGCTTTGTCAGGTCAACCCGCCAGCGTTGCCTGGCCCACCGGATGCGCAACCTGGCCCAAAAGGTCCCTGAGGATATCTGGCCCGAGTTCCGAGAGAGGGCCAGGGCAGCCTACCAGGCCCCCTCGCGGGAAATCGCCCGGATGCTCAGGGATGAAGTCGTCAAAACCTATCAACGCGATCTGCCCACGGCGGTCCGCTGTTTCGAGGACGATTTCGAGGCCTGCATCGCCCATCTCCGCTTCCTGGTCAATCACAGAAAGGCCATCCGGACGACCAACCTGCTGGAGAGGCTCTTCGTCGAAGAGCGCCGCCGCCTGGAGATCATCCCCAACGCCTTTTGGGGAGAGGCCGGTCCTCAAGCTCATGTACGCCGCCCTGCCCAGAGCCTCGCAGAATTGGCGCAGGTTACCCATGAGCCAGTTCGAGCAAAGGCAATTGGAATCAATCAGAAAAGAATTAGACGAGGAATACCGTAACAAAAATCAAACCAAGACTGTAGGGGTGCGAAATCTCAACCCCTCATTTTCCAGCAAAAAGGAGACTTGACCCAACCGCTTGTGGATTAAGCCACGTTATCAAGATTAGGGGAGCCAATTTTCGGTCTACATCCATGAGCCGGCTTAAGCCGAGCTCGAAGAGAAGCATGTGAATGTGATCGATTCCTCGATAATCAACACCGATTTGTGGCTTCACAAATACACCACGCTCAGAGAAGGTAATTCCAGGATATACCAACCAATGAGCTCCACTAAGATCGTAGAAATGGCGCTGAGTTTGAACTGCTGGAACGGTAAATAATGGCCGTTTTATGGATTGGGAACTGGCTTGAGGGGTAATTAGGCCTGGGCAGGAAAGGTTACTTGCATGTGCGGTATCTGCGGTTTTTATCAGACTCAACAAACAGATAATAAGTTGCTTCAGGCCATGGCCAGTAAATTGCGCCACAGAGGACCGGATCAGGAAACATTCCTTATTCATGGCCCAATGCATTTCGGGCATCAAAGGTTGAGCATCATAGACCTGCAAGGCAGCAGCCAGCCTTTGTTCAACGAAGATAAGAGCCTCATTCTGGTTTTCAATGGAGAAATTTATAATTTCCAATCATTGCGCCAGGAACTGATTTCTCTGGGACATCGCTTTTCAACCGCTGGTGACGGCGAGGTATTGCTGCACGCTTATGAAGAATTTGGAAATATAATGTTTTCTCGGATTGAAGGCATGTTCGCCTTTGCGCTTTATGACACTCGAAATCAAACTCTTTTGTTGGCAAGGGATCATTTGGGGGTTAAGCCTCTTTACTATTACTTCAATGGAGCCTTTATCGCTTTTGCTTCGGAAATGAAGTCGCTTCTGGTTCATCCGGCGATCAAACGGGAACTTAACCTCGAGGCTTTAACTTTATACCTCCAATGCCAGTTTATTCCGGCGCCGCTTACGATTTATTCGAGTATCTACAAACTTGAAGCAGGCCAAGCTCTTTCATTTCATCAAGGCGATATTGACCTTTTTTCATATTGGCGCCCGGATTATTCCAATAAAATCGATATCGAAGAACCTGAAGCAGTAGATTTTGTAGAAAATGAGGTCCGTCGATCTGTGGAATCCATGCTGGTGTCCGATGTTCCCTTAGGGGCCTTTATCAGCGGAGGCGTGGATTCCGGACTGTTGGCCGCAATGATGACCGACATTACTGGTAGGCCGATTGAAACTTTTAATGTCGGGTTTGACTATCAAGGCGGCGTTAGTGAACACCGGGAGGCCCGCATTGTAGCGGATCATATAAAAAGCCATCATCATTTATTAATCATGCGCGCCGAGGATGTATATGCGCAAATCAGGCGTTTTTTCGATTTCTTTGATGAACCTTTCTCTGATCAGGCGGCGCTGCCGACTTACCTGCTTGCTCGTTTTGCCCGGGAAAAGGTCAAGGTCGCTCTGACGGGGGAGGGCGCCGACGAGGTTTTCGGCGGTTACAATCATTACTGGAAAAGACTGCGAGATGATCGCATGATATCTCTCCTCACCTTTCCCGGGAGCCCATTTCCCCTTCTGGCCGGACTATTGCCGCCCAGGACCCGTAAGTCCACCATACCCTTCGGCCTTAATCGGTCTCGCGCCAAGCGTTACCTGACCGATTCCGTCATTTTCCACGAACTCATTCTTCCCGGGTATCTGGCGCCGTCGTTATCCGAGGTATGTCGTGGTCAATTGGCAGGCTTGGCCGAACGCTATTATCAAGAATGCAGCTCGTCAAATTACATTGACCGCTTACTTTGTATCGACACCCGCTTTTGGATGCCCAATGACCTGCTGGTCAAGGTCGATTTGGCCACTATGGCCCACTCTCTTGAGGCTAGAGTTCCATATTTGGATCACCGATTGTTGCAAAATGTGGCCGCTTTGCCAGTTCATTTGAAAGTTAAGGGTAAAATCACTAAATACTTGCTGAAAAAGGTCGCTGAACGTTATTTGCCCATGGAAATAGTTCATCGTCCCAAACATGCGTTCCTGATACCTCTTCCAGCATGGTTGAGAAAAGAATTTCGCGGTTTGGTTCTTGAGCATCTGTCTCCTAAGGTTTTGGCCCGACGGGGCATCTTCGATCCCGTACAGTTGGAGAAACTGATTGGCCGTTATAAGGATGGTAAATATAAGGCGCCTCAGATCTGGTCTTTGCTAAGCCTGGAACTCTGGTTTAAAAATTATGAACCGGATTTCGAGTTGGGCTAGCG
>CAYXRH010000066.1:10798-14697 GCA_964466355.1 uncultured Thermodesulfobacteriota bacterium | reverse complement strand
GGCCCGGCCCGCAA
Organism: uncultured Thermodesulfobacteriota bacterium; assembly: GCA_964466355.1. GTDB lineage: Bacteria > Desulfobacterota > Desulfarculia > CAYXRH01. The sequence continues at coordinate 14,683 of CAYXRH010000066.1, read as the reverse complement.
CGCTGGGGTGGCTCGGGCTCGAGGGCAATTTTTGGCCTTCACCGACGACGACTGCCGCCCCGCGCCAAACTGGCTGCGCGTGCTGGCCCAAGCTCTCCTCGCCGCGCCCGAGGCGGCCGTGGGCGGACGGACGATCAATTCCCTTCCAGAAAACATCTTCTCCGCCGCCAGCCAAATGGTCATCGACCACTTGTACGCTCATTACAACTCCAGGCCAGACCGAGCCCATTTCTTGACCACCAACAACCTGGCCCTGCGGCGCGACCTCTTTTTGGACGCGGGCGGCTTTGATCCAGAATTCCGCCTCAAGGCCGGGGAGGACCGCGAATTCTGCGACCGCTGGCTCCATCTCGGCCGCCGCCTAGTCTACGCGCCCGGCGCCGTCAATCTTCACGCCCATCCCCTGACCCTAAGAACCTTCTGGAAACAGCACTTCGCCTACGGCAGGGGCGCGTACCACTATCATCTCGTTCGAAGCCGCCGCCGCTCAGATGCCATCAGAGTGGAGCCGGCTTCATTTTACTGGCGCCTGTGCAAGCGACCTCTCCTGGAGAGAAAAAGACGCCGCCCTTTAGGTCTTTGGCTGCTGATGGCTCTCTCCCAGGCGGCCAATGCCTTTGGATTTGGCTGGCAGGCGGCCAAGATGGGCCTTTGGGTGATGAAGCAAAACCAACCACCCGTCCTCAAGGTCATTCATGGTCAAGAAAATGACCCTCGCGCCAACCCCCCCTGAACCTCACTTCAAACTCCTCAGGCGAGTGGAGTCGAGCCTGGCCCGTCATCAGCCCTGGTGGATCCTGATGATCATGTTTCTTATTCTCGCCCTGGGGCTGCTGGTCAGGCTGGAAGATCTGCGGTCCTGGCGTCGCACGCCCGGCCGGGCCTTCATCTCTGGCGAGATTCTGCTGACCAGCCGGGACGGCTACCGCTATCTGGCCATGGCCCGTGAGATGAGCCGAGGTCGCTACGCCCGTGTGGATGACATGCGTGGCGTGCCCGACGGCGTCCGGCGGCCTTATCCGCCCCCTCTTCTGTCCCTCCTGGCCACGGCCTTGTCCTCGCTCAGCGGAGCGTCCTTGAACTGGATCGGGGCCCTGACGCCCGCCTTTTTGGGCGTGCTGCTGGCGGGGCCCCTTTTTGGCCTCGGTCGAATCTACGGCGGCGCGGCCATGGGGCTCGGCGCGGCTCTCCTGGGCCTACTCTCGCCCGCCTACGCCCTGCGGAGCGGTCTCGGCTTTTTTGACCACGACTGCCTCATCGTCACCCTGGCTTCGGCCACGGCCTTTTTTTCACTGCGCCTTGGGCTCGAAAAAAGGCGGCGTCGCTATGGGTGGGCCGGGGCGGGCGTGGCCGCGTACGTCCTTCTTTTGTGGTCCTGGGACGAAGCGCCGCTGGCCGCGAGCGCCGTGGCCCTCCTGCCTCTCTTTCTGAGCCTGGCCTTTTTCTACCGCCCTCCTTGGAAAGAAGGCCTTATCTTCGCCGCTGGCCTGAGCTTGTGCCTGGCCTTGATCCTGACCTGGCAGGCCGAACACTCGCCGGTGAGCCTCATCGGCGCCTTGAAAGGACAACTGACTTACATTTCCAAGGCCCGGCTAGCCAGCGAACCCAACGTCGGCCTGAGCGTGGCCGAATTGCAGAGGCCGACGTTCAGCCAAATCATTCACGCCGCCACTGGTCATGTCCTCACCTTTGCCTTGAGCTGGCTCGGGTTGGCCCTTTGTTGGCGCCGCCACGGCAAAAAGTGCCTCGTCCTTCTCGCCCTACTGGGCCTGGCCGGGATGGGCCTGATGGCCAAGCGCTTCTTGATATTCAGCGCTCCTCTCACCGCCCTCGGCCTCGGTTTCTTGATCGCGGAGGTGTGGTCATGGAAAAAGCGTCTGGCGCCAGCGGCGGCGGCCGCGCCCCTGCTGGCCCTGGCCCTGGCTTATCCGACCCTGAGCCGCGACATCGCTCACACCGCCTGGCCGCCCCTGCCGGCCCAGGTGGCGGCTGGATTGGAGGCCGCTTCCAAAAAAACGCCGGCCGAGGCGGTCATCTGGGCCTGGTGGGACACTGGCTTTGCCATCAACTACTTTGCCCGGCGGGGAAGCGTCAACGACGGCTCAGGGCAGGTCCAAACAGGGCTGCGCACGGTCTTCAACGGGCTGCCTTTGGCCGTCAGTGACGAGAAGCTGGCCGCCAACTTCATGCAGTTCTTCGTCGCCCGGGGAATGAAGGGCCTGCAGGGGCTCTTCGAGGCCCTCGGCAACGATCGGGCCGTGGGCGTCTCGCTGGCCAAAAAAGTCCTCTCCGCCGGACCGGCCAAAGCCGAAGCGATTCTCGCCTCCGCCGGCCTAAAAGGCCTCGACCCGCCGGCCGAAGCCGGATCCTGGCTCAATTTTTTCTTTCCTTTGAATCCCCGCCCGGTTTATCTCTTTCTGGACGTCAATCTGGCGCCGACGGCCTTTTGGTGGCACTGGCTGGCCACGTGGGACCTCGCCGCCAAACGAGGCGTTCACGCTTTGTACCAGCCCTACGTCGGTCTAAGCATCGAGGCGACGCGCATAACAGACAACCAAGGGATGGAAGTGGATCTGACCACGGGCCTGCTCCGCCAGGGAAGGAAGCTCATGCCCCTCAAACGGGTGAGCATCCGGGAGAAAAAGCGCTGGCGCTCCAAAGGTTTCGACCACCAACGCGGCACCGTGTTCGAGGTCTTTGGACCGGCCCGTCTGGGAGTGCTCATGGACGCCGGCGTGGCCGGCAGCGTGTTCAACAAGCTCTTCCTGCGCCATCGCCCGGAGACGAACCACTTCAAGCCGGTGTTTCTAAACTCCCCCTGGTGTCAACTCTGGGAGGTGCAAGCTGATCGCCCGGCCCATCAGCCCCCCTCAAGCCCCGGCCGCCCCTCTTCCCTGGTCTTGAGCCCATGAAGACCGACCAGGAGGCCGCTTTGGCCCGCGGCCCCGAAGCCGCGGCGCCAGCCGAAGACGACTCCTTTGGCCGCTATGTGGCCCTGCCCGTTTTCCTGTCCCTCATCTTCTGCCTCAACTTCCTCGCCCGCTTCGCCCTGGCGCCGATGCTGCCCGTCATCGAGGTTGACCTTCACCTCTCCCACACCCAGGCCGGCTCATTGTTCCTGACCATCTCCGTGGGCTATTTGGGCGGTCTGCTCCTCTCTGGCTTTGCTTCGGCCAGGTTCAACCACAAGCAGACCATCGTCATCTCCTCTCTGGCCGGGGCCGCGGCCCTGGCCGCGGTTTCGCTTTACGTGAGCCTGTGGTGGCTCAGCTTTGGCCTCGTCTGCCTCGGCTTGGCCTGCGGGCTCTATCTGCCCTCGGGCATCACCACCCTGACCCACCGCATCCCGAGCCGCTTCTGGGGACGGGCCCTGGCCATTCACGAAGTCGCCCCGAGCATGGCCATGGTCACGGCGCCGCTGTTGACCGAAGCCCTGTTAAGGTGGGGCTCGTGGCGCTCAGCGGTGCTGCCCATCGCCGCCGCCTGCGCGGCCGCAGGATTGGCCTTTGGCTGGCGCGACCTGGGAGATCCGATCAAGGGCGCGGCGCCCAACCTGAGGGACATCAGGCTTCTCTTATCGACCCGGGCCTTTTGGATAATGACCCTTCTCTTCGGGCTGGGCGTGGGCAGCAACGTGGGGCTTTTTTCGATGCTGCCGCTTTTTCTGAACGCCGAAAGAGGTCTGGACCGAAGCTGGGTCAACATCCTCCTCTCCCTCTCGAGGGTGATGTCCCTAACGATGCCGTTCATCGCTGGCTGGGCCACGGATCGCCTCGGCCCGAAGCGTACCTTGATCGGAACGCTGGCCGCCATTGGCGGCGCCACTCTGCTCCTCGGTCTGGCCCCAGGCCAGGGGGTGGTCTGGTTAATGTTCATCCAGCCCCG
>CAYXRH010000066.1:0-10788 GCA_964466355.1 uncultured Thermodesulfobacteriota bacterium | reverse complement strand
TCTTTGCGGTGAGTCTATTTCCGCCGGCCTTCACCGTCCTGAGTCGCATCGCCCCGCCCCAAATAAGCGGCCTGGCCGTCTCGCTGAGCATCCCCACGGCCATGGTCATCGGCGTCGGCGTGGTGCCCATCGGCATCGGGTTCTGCGGGGACGCCGGCTCCTTTGCCTGGGGCATAATCCTGTTGGGCGGGTTGGACCTGGCCGGCGCCTTTTTAGCCTCCCGACTGAGCCTGCCCCTTAAAAAATGAAGAGCTTTTAGGGACGATCATCTAATCGAGCCCCTGATGGCTTCGCCCGTGGCCTCTTGTTCTTTGATCCTGGCCATAATGCCCTTTAGGGCTTGGGTGGGATCGTCCTCAAAATAGTGGAGGTGAGTCAGGCAGGCGCAGTCAGAAGAGCCGAATCCTTTCATGACCACGCGCTGGGAAAGGACGGCCAGCCTTTGACTCAAGGCGCACTCCCATCGCTGGGGAGAAGGAATGACCATGACATTCACGATGACGGCCGCGTCCAAAAGCCAGTCGATGTGCCAGCGACGGCGCTTTTGGGAGGAGCAATGGCGTTTGATTCTCTGCGCGAGGTTGTTCAGGGCCGAGCCGACGTAGACATAATACCCCCGGGGGAAGGTGATTCTTTTTCTTTGGCCGATGGCGATCTGGCGGTCCTGAGCCAGAAGGAGAATGAGGCAGTAAGTCCCTTTATTCATTATTTAATCCTTACAAAGAAATCTCAAGCCTGTCAGCCATCATCCCACCCGCAAAGAAATCAGGCCCTGGCCAGGCCCTCGATCAGGGCGGTCACGTTCTGGCCCAGGACGGCGTGGTTGTAGCCGCCCTCGAGAACGGCGAAGCAGCCGCCGCCGTTCTTTAGCGCGGCCCGGCGAGCCTTGGCCCCGATCTCAAAGTAATCCTCTGTCTCGAGCAGACCGCCCCAATCGGCCCGATGGTTGTCAAAGCCGGCCGAGAGGCCAATCAGGTCCACCCGGTGGGCCTCCAGGACTCGATCCACCTCTTCCAGATAAGCCTTCCTCTGGCCGGCGTCTATGTTGTGGACCGTGACGTAGTCTTGGCCGCCCAGCAGATTCATTGTGCCGTCGCCAAAGTGGAGGTCAATGTCCAGCACGCAGGCGGTCTGGATTTGGCCCCTTTGTTTCAAGGACTTCAAGGCGATGGCCATGTTGTTGAAGTAACAAAATCCCCAGCATGAGCCGGCCGAGGCGTGGTGGCCCGGCGGGCGCACCAGCCCGAAGGCTGGTTCGTTCAAGCCCAACTCCGCGGCCTGAAAAGCCCCGCCAGCGGCCAGGGCGGCGATGGGGTAGAGACCCTGATGGCGGACAAAGCCCACGTGAGCCGCGGTGTGAACGGCCAAGATGTCTGATTCCGAGGCCGGCTCAGCCACAACGAAATCCACCTCAGATTTGATGGCGGCCACGACGGCCTCCATCCGGCCCGGCGCCGCGGCCGGATCAGAGGCGTAGACTTGATAGAAGTCCTCATGAAAGACGACCTTCATCTGGCCCTCCCTATAATCTTGCATTCACCTCTAGTTCATTATGCCGCTCCCAAGGCTGATGGCAAGGATTCTGGCCTTTTATAAGGGGAGCATCATCTCGGCCGGGTCGAAGCCTCGAACCGAGCGGCGCTGGCAGTCCAGTGAGGAGAGTAAAGGGACGCGGAATATTGTCCCTTGACCATCCTTTTTAATGAAGATAGCGTGTTGAACCTCAAAACCCTGAGTTTGAATTCAGCGGAGAGCGGCCATGTCTGACTTGATTCTTTTGAACGGCGACGTCAGAACCCAGGATTCCCGTCGACCCCGGGCCGAGGCAGTGGCCATAAGGGCCAATCGCCTCGCGGCCGTGGGGCGGAACGAGGAGATAAAAAACCTGGCCCGGCCAGGGGCGCGGGTGATCGATCTCGGCGGCCGCCTGGTTCTTCCTGGCCTGACCGACAGCCACATCCACGTCAGCCTGTGGGCCACATCCCTCAAGGCCGTGCCCCTGAGCGACGCCTCCTCCCTAACCGAGGTTCTGAGACGGGTGGCCGAAGCGGCTCAAAAGGCCAGCCCAGGCGGCTGGATTCAAGGCATGGGCCTGGACGAGACCCGCTGGCCCGAAGGCAGGCTGCCCGCCCGGCGCGATCTGGACCAAGCCGCCCCCAACCACCCGGTCCTGCTCCGGCGGCGGGACGGGCACCTGGCCGTGGCCAACTCCCGGGCCCTCGCCCTGGCCGGGATGGGCGACCACGCCCCTGACCCGCCGGCCGGGAGCCTGGAGCGGGACGAAGCGGGCCGGCCCACGGGCGTGCTCAAGGAAAGGGCCATCGACCTGGTCGATAAAATCGTCCCCGAGCCAGCCGCGGACGAGCTGGCCGGGGCGATAAAAGAGGCTCTGCCCCGCCTTCACGCCTTGGGTCTGACTGGAATTCACGACATGCGCGTCTGGGGCGCCAAAGAAGGTCAGAGGGCCTTTAAGGCCTGGCGGCGCCTCGACGAGGCCGGGGCCCTGAATGTGCGGTGCTGGATGTGTCTCAGCGGCGAAAGCCTCGACCAGGCCGCGGCCTTGGGGCTTCGAACCGGGTTCGGCCACGATCGGCTTCGCCTCGGACACTTAAAATTCTTCGCCGACGGCTCCATGGGCTCAGGCACGGCCTGGGTGATCGAACCTTATCGTCACGGCGGTCGCGGGCTGCCGGTCTGCGACGTGGCCGAGCTGGCCGCGGCCATTGAAAAGGCTGACCGGGCCGGGTTGGCCGTGGCCGTGCACGCCATCGGCGACAGGGCCAACCAAGAGCTCATCGCCATTTTCGAGAAGCTCGAAACCCGCCGCTCAGCCGCGGGCTCTTTGTCCTCCCCTCGGCCAACGGCGGGACATCGCCTCGAGCACGCCCAGATGATCCGCCCCTCAGACCTGAGGCGGCTGGCCCGTTTGGGCGTGTTCGTCTCGGTCCAGCCGCTCCACGTCACTGAGGACATCATTGTCCACGAGCGCTACGTCGGCTCCTTGACCAAACACGTTTATCCTTTCCGGGACATGATCGACGCCAGCCTCTGCCTCGTCTTTGGCTCGGACTGTCCGGTGGTCGATCCCAATCCCTGGCGGGGCGTCCACGCCGCCGTGACCCGGACGCGGCCAGACGGAAGCCCCCCTGGAGGCTGGCACCCCGAGCAGCGCCTGAGCCTTGATGAAGCCATCTGGGCCTACACCATGGGTCCGGCCTTGGTCTGCGGCCGCGGGGAGGAGCTGGGCAGCCTCAGCCCCGGCAAGCTGGCTGACCTGATCGTCCTGGACCGAAACATCTACCATCTCGAGCCCTCAAAGGTTCATCAGGCCCAAGTTGACTTGACCATCATGGACGGCCAAATCGTCTTTGAGCGCTCAGGGTGAAGAGGCCTAAAAAACGAGACTCCAAACCTTAAGAATATCATTCTTGGAGATCGCGGCCTAGGATTCAAACCCTGCCCCTTCCCTGGCCTCGCCTCGATTCTGCAGGCCGCGGCTGTTGATTAGAGCGAGTCGTCCCGGCACGTCTCAAATGACCTGAGCCGCGGGCGGCGAAAACTCGTGCATCAGCCCGGAAGGCGGAGTATAATGGAACGGTTGTTATTAATAAAATGGAGATATATTCGACAACGCTAAGATATTCCACGTGGAGGATGTGATGAGCGAAAAAAAGGAAGAGCTGCGTGATCCGGTGGAGGCTTTCGGGGATCTATTCGCCAAAATATACATTTACCTGGCCAATGAGATGGTGGAGACCTTTGGTCAGGCCGGCGAAGAGGCCCTGAAGCGGGCCTTGATAAAATTCGGCCACGATCGGGGCCGGGAGCTGCGGCAAAAACACCAAGGGTTGGGCCTGCCCATCACCGTCAAGAGCCTTTTTGAGTACTATGACCTGCCCGAGGACGGTCGGTTCAGAAGAAACCCCATCAAACTGACGGAGAACATCCGCCACTCCCAGACCCTGGTCTGCCCTTATCAGGAACTGTGGCGCCAGATTTGCCCTGACAAGCCCGAACTGTGGCCCATTTACTGCGACACGGCCCATCAGGCCATCTTTGAAGGCTACCTGGAGGACATGATCTGCGAACTGCCGCTTCTTTTGAGCAAGGGCGACGAGTACTGCCAATTCGAGGTCTACCGCCAAGGGCACAAGGACGAAATCGGACGAGACTAGCCTTGCGTCCTTTAAAAAGATCATGAGTCAGTGTGGCCATTTAAGGGACGCAACACTTGAGGCGGAGGATTTGGGATCATGAAAAAACGGATGGAGAAAATGAGCTGGGTTGAGATCAAGGAGGCCATCAACCCGGCCGCGGTCTGCCTGGTCCCCATCGGCGCCACGGAGCAGCACGGACCCCATTTGAACGTGGACACAGACACCCACAACGCTTACGAGATCGCCTTGAGAGCGGCCGAGCGGCTGGACAACACCCTGGTCACGCCGGCCATGCCCTTTGGATGCTCGGCCAATCACATCAATTTTCCGGGCACCATCACCCTCAAACTGGAGACCTTGAAGAAGGTCTTGAAAGACATCGTCCGCAGCCTGGCCCACCACGGCCTCAGAAAGATCATCCTCCTCGTCGGACACGGCGGCAACATCACCGCTGCCAACGCCGCGGCCGAGGAGATGCGGCAGGAGCTGGACGACGTCTTGATCGGCGTGGTCTACATCGCCGCCCTGATCAAGGAGGGCTACAAATGCCTCGAAGGCGACATCGTCTGGCACTCCGACGAGTTTGAAACCTCCTTCTCCCTCTATCTAAACCCTGGTGAAGTGGACATGGATAAGGCCGTGGACGAGATCCCGGTTTCACCGTCCGAGTTGTTCGTCTTCCACGAAGACGCCTTGTCCAAGTCCGTGGCCAGCTACGGCCTGCCCAGGACGGACGAGTGCACCAAATCCGGCGTCTTTGGCTACGCCACCCTGGCCACGGTCGAAAAGGGAAGGATCATCGCCGAAGAGTCGATCGAAAACTTGATCAAGGTGGCGCGTCAACTCGAAGCAGTCAACTGAACGCCTTTCATCCTGAAGGCAATCAAGCCGCTCTTTCGCGGGCTCAACGAGGCGACGGGATCGCCTTAGAGGAGGTTTAAGGAATGGATCAGGTCATCTTTGCCGGCAAGCTGATCGGCCTGCCTGATGGTTTCGCCAGTGACGACAAAGTTTTGTGCCTCGAAAAAGGCGTCATCCGCCACATTTTTGAGCGCACCGGCTACACCCCGCCTCCAGGGGTCAGTGTGGTCGATTGGAGCGACTACGCGGTCATGCCCGGCCTGATCGACTGCCACGACCACCTGGGCTTTGACGTCGGGGACGAGGAGGCGCAAGCCCTGGAGAATGACTTTGTCAACGTCTTGAGAGGGGTGCACAACGCCAAAGCCCTGCTTTGCTCCGGGATCACCACCCTCCGGACCATGGGCGAGAAGAACTTCATGGACATCTATTGGCAAAAGGCCATCGAGGCCGGCTGGATGGTCGGCCCCCGGATAGTCAACAGCTCCCAGATAATCGCCAAGACGGGCGGACACGCCTGGTACATCGGCCTCGAGGTGGACGGCGCGGATAATCTGCGCTCGGCCATCCGCGGCCAGGTGAAGTCAGGCGCCAGTCTGATCAAGATAATGATCACCGGCGGCGCCAGCACGGCCGGCTCTGATCCCCTGGCCCCAGAGTATTCCACCGAAGAGATCATCGCCGCCATCGAGGAGGCCCACCGCTGCCAGCGCAAGATCGCCGCCCACGCCCACGGTGGTCCGGGCGTCCGCACGGCCATCGAGCACGGCATTGATTCCATTGAGCACGGCGTGTATTTATCAGAGGACGACCTCGAGCTGATGGCTCAAAAGGGGACTTATCTGGTCGTGACTTACGGGGTCATGACCGCCGCCACCCAGCTCGCCCACGTGCCCCAGTTCATGAAGGACAACTGCGCCCGGGCCCTCGACCACTACACGGACACGCTGAAGCTGGCCAAGAAGCTCCAGGTCAAGGTCGCCTTTGGCGGCGACACCTATCACGCTGATCCCAAGTCTGAATTGGAGGCCCTGGTGGAGGCCGGGTTTTCCAGGGAGGAGGCCTTGAAGGCCGGCACCATCGCCGCGGCTAAGTTGCTGGGCCTCGAGGACGAAATAGGCTCCGTGGAGATCGGCAAGCAGGCTGACCTGATCGCCATTGACGGTGATCCCATGAAAAACATCAGTGACATCAAAAACATCGCCGCGGTGATGCAAGGAGGCCGCATCCAGCCCCTCGGGTGAGGCCTCGACGATGGGCCTCGCCTTTTTCTGATCAGGCCGCGCACAAAGGTCAGGCGCAAGATGATGGAATCGCTCTTCAAGGAGGTCTGCAAATGAACAAGGTGGTTTTGGCCGGCCAACTGGTCGGCCTAGTTGATGGTTTTGTCCGGGAAAAGATGGCCGTGCGTCTCAAAGGCGAGAGGATAAGCCAGATTTCAGCGCAGAGCGGATTCAGCCCGGGCGAGGACGACCAGGTCTTTGACTGGCGTGAATACACGGTCATGCCCGGTCTGATCGACTGCCACGATCACCTGGGGCTGGAGTGCGGCACCGAAGAGGAGCAGGTCCGGGAGCCTGATTTTAAGACCGCCTTGCGGGGGGTCAAAAACGCCAGGGCCCTGCTCGAAGCAGGCATCACCACTTTGCGAAGCCTCGGCGAAAAAAACTTCATGGACATCCACTGGAAAAAGGCCATCGAGGCCGGGTGGATCGTCGGTCCCAGGCTGATCAACTGCTGCCAGGTGATCACCAAGACCGGCGGCCACGGCGCCGGTTTGGGCCTGGAGGCGGACGGGGTGGACGCCATCCGGGCGGCCGTGCGCACCCAGGTCAAGGCCGGAGCGGACTACATCAAGCTCATGATGACCGGCGGAATCTCCTCACCCAATTCCGACCCCAGGGCGGCGGAGTATTCTGAGGCGGAGATCGTCGCCGCCATCGAGGAGGCCCACCGCTGCCAGCGCAAGATCGCCGCCCACGCCCACGGCGGTCCGGCAATCATCAGCGCTGTCCGAGCCGGCCTGGACTCCATCGAACACGGGGTCTACCTCTCCGCGGAAGAGCTGAAGCTCATGGCCCAAAAAGGGACCTTTCTGGTGGTGACCTACGGCGTCATGGGCGCGGCCATTGATATCCCCGAAACGCCGGCGTACATGAAGAAAAAGTGCGCCGAGGCCCTGGAGCAATAGCTGGCCACCATAAGCCTGGCCAAGGAATTGGGCGTCAAGGTCGCCTTTGGCGGAGACACCTACCCCGCTGATCCCTGCGCCGAGTTGAAGGCTCTCATCAGGGCCGGTTTCTCCTTTGAGGAGGCCCTCAAGGCGGGCACCATCGAAGCGGCCGAGCTGTGCGGCCTGGCCAACGATGTCGGATCCGTGGAAGTGGGCAAGCTGGCCGATCTGATCGCCCTCAAGGGCGATCCGACGAAAAACATCAGCGACATCAAAAACATCGTCGCGGTGATGAAAGGAGGCTGCCTCGAACACAAAGCCATTGATTGACTCAATCCCGAGTGATGAATAATTAAAATTGAGGCTGTTTAAAGGGAGAGGTCTGGAGGCAGCAAATGATGTCGGCGGACAACTCCAAAGTAAATTTAAAGAAAATGCTTGCCCGCACAAAAATGGCAAGTTATAAAACGGCATGCCGTCTTTTCGATATACTGAAATAGGAGGGTCGATGATGAAAACCGTTCCCAAAAAGAAAAGCCTGTGGTTGCTTCTTTTGGCCGTCTTGATTGTTTTGGCCTTCGGCCTCGCCCCATCGCCGAGCTTGGCCGACAAGGTCATCACCATCGCCGAGGGGGTCGGCCCCCAGACCCTGGACCCTCAAAAGAGCACGGTTCAAGCGGTCAACAATATCGCTTTCTCCATCTGCGAGCCCCTGACCTACGTCGATTACTCCACCGGCGCGCCCAAGGTCATACCTTGCCTGGCCGAGTCCTGGAAGCTGATCGAAGACACGGTCTGGGAGATTAAGCTCAGAAAAGGCGTCAAGTTCGCCAATGGAGATGATTTTGACGCCGCCGCGGCCAAGTATTCCATTGACCGCATAAACGACCCGGCCACCAAATCCCCGGCCCGCCTCGCCGCCCGGGAGATTAAAGAGGTCAAAATCATCGACTCCCACACCATTCACCTCATCACCGACGGTCCGGTGCCGGCCATGCCCTTGAACATGCAAAACATGTCCATCGTTCCGCCCAAATACGTCGAGGAGAAGGGCGTGGTGGAGTTCAGCAAGAACCCGATCGGAACCGGCCCCTTTGTGCTGTCCAAATGGGTCAAGGACGAATACGTCGAGCTCAAGGCCAAGGATGACTATTGGGGCAGCCGCTCCAAGCTGGACAGGGTCATCTACAAGTCCATTCCAGAGATCAACACCCGCATGGCCGCCCTCAAAAACGGCGAGGCCGACCTGGTGAGCAACGTGCTCATCGAGGATATCCCGTCCATCGAAAAGACCAAGGGTCTCAAGGTGTCCAAGGTCCCGTCCCTGAGGATGATGTTCATCCAGTTCGATCTGGAGAAAGAGAATTCGCCGGTGGCGGACGTCAGGGTCCGCCTGGCCATGAACCACGCCGTGGACGTGGAGTCCATCGTCAAGAACATCATGCAAGGCTACGCCATTCCCTTAAAGGGGCAGCCCCTCTCTCCGGAGTACATAGGGCACAGCCCCAACCTGAAGCCCTACACCCATGATCCCGAAAAAGCCCGGAAGCTGATCAAGGAGGCTGGATACGATAATTATCAATTCGAGATCATCGGCCCCACCGGCCGCTACGTCCGCGGCAAGGAGGTGACCGAGGTCGTGGCCGCCCAGCTCACCGCGGCCGGCATCAAGACCAAGGCCCGGATTCTGGAGTGGGGCAAGTGGCTCGACTTGCTTCTTTCCAAGAAATTGTTCCCCATGAGCTTCTGGGGCGCGGCCACGGCGGCCAACGCCGCGGTCTGGTACAACGGCATGCTCGTGCCCGGGGCGCCTTATTCGGTCAACAACAACCCCAAGTTCATGCCCCTGTTCAAGAAAGCGGCCGGCTGCCTCGACCCGGTGGAGGCCCAGAAGCGGTGGGACGAGTTGAATCAGCTTCTTCACGATGACCCGCCGCTCATCTATCTCTATCAGCAGATGAACATTTACGGCGTGAACGACAGGGTCGGCGGCTGGGTGCCCCAGGCCTCGGACCGGATCGACTTTTACCACATGTACGTCAAATAACCTTCAGACACCATCGCCTGACCCGGGCCGCCGGCGGCGCGGCCCGGGCCAGGCTTGTTCGTCAGGCTTGGCCGTCGATCTCCGCGGGGCGGAACGATTAACTAGAATTGGGGGGAGTGTTTCCTGAGGCGGCCGCGGCGGCGGGTCTGGCAAGATATAAATTAAAAACCGCGGTCAAAAACTGGGGCGCATTAAGGCCGAATATCCGACTATCAATTAAAAATTGTTAATATATTACAGCATTAGGAACCGGGGATGCATTACATCGCCAAAAGGTTGGCTCACGCCGTCATCGTCATCTTCAGCGTCTTGACGATAGTTTTTTTTCTGGTCCGTCTCACCGGCGACCCGACCTACCACATGGTCCCCGTTGGCGCCACCCAGGAGGAGATCAACCAGGTCAGGCATGAACTTGGCTTTGACCGGCCGACGTACATCCAGTACATCGACTTCATAAAAAAGGCCTTGCGCGGCGATTTCGGCATGTCCATCCGCTACGAGCAGCCGGCCATGGACATCGTCCTGGAAAGGCTGCCGGCCACCTTGGAGCTGACGGCCACGGCCTTTGCCTTCATGGTCATCTTCGCCCTGCCGCTGGGCATTTTGGCCGCCATCAGGAAGAACTCGGCCGTGGATTTGTTCTCTTCGGCCACGGCTCTTTTCGGCCAGTCAGTGCCCTCTTTTTGGCTGGGCATCGTTTTGATCATCCTCTTTTCGGTCAAGTGCCAGCTCTTCCCGACCTCGGGGCACGGCGGCCTCGAGCACCTGATTCTGCCCGGCGTCACCCTGGGCGCTTACTCGGCCAGCCTGGTGACCCGCATGACCCGTTCCTCCCTCCTGGAGGTTCTCAGCGCCCAGTACGTCACCACGGCCCGGGCCAAGGGGCTGAGCGAATTCGTCGTCATCCTCAAGCACTCCCTCAGAAACGCCTCCATTCCGATAGTGACCATCATCGGCTTGCAGGTCGGGCCGATGATGGGCGGGGCCATCATCACCGAGCAGGTCTTCGCCTATCCGGGCATGGCCAGGCTGGCCGTGCAGGCCGTGCTGAACCGCGACTTTCCCATTGTCCAGGCCTTCGTGGTCGTTGTCTGCGCCTTGATCGTGATCATCAATTTGATCGTGGACATCCTCTACTATTTCCTGGACCCGAGAATATCCTATGACTAGGTTGCCCACTAAAATAGCTCGCAACCCAAAGGCCCTCATCGGATCGGCCGTCATTATCGCCGTGGCCATCATGGCCATCTTCGCGCCGGTTCTAACACCCCACGATCCTTACAAGCTCGACATCTCCCTCAGGCTCAAGCCGCCCTCCTTCCTGGATCCTAAAAGCACTCATCTCTTGGGCACCGACGCTCTGGGCCGGGACATATTAAGCCGCATCATCTACGGCTCCCGGGTGTCTCTGATCGTCAGCCTGGCCTCTGTGCTCGGCGCCGGCATGATGGGCACCCTCTTTGGAGTCATCTCCGGCTTCTTGGGCGGCCAGGCGGACAACCTGATCATGAGAATCGTGGACATCCAAATGGCCATACCCTTCCTGGTGC
>CAYXRH010000065.1:2352-14718 GCA_964466355.1 uncultured Thermodesulfobacteriota bacterium | reverse complement strand
GGCGAGCGGAAGGAAAAGCGGCCCCGCTGGAGAAGAATTCGACTCGGGGCCGCCCTATAGCGAGCCTTAGTCCTGTCCGAACCCTCGACCTGAAGTGAGAACAACCAACCAAAATTACACCTTTGAAAGCAACTTGGTATTAAACGTCATCGAGGAGACGGAAAAACAGCCGCGGTTCATGAGCTTGGAGCCGCCGGCCAAGGGATGATCGCGTGGAAAAACCCAAAAACTGGTCAGGGAAATTGATTGGATGCGGGCTGAACCAAGGAGATGGAAGATGAGGGAAGACTTGGAACTGATGCAAGGGGCCGTTGATCTGCACATCCATTCCTCCCCGAGCCTCTTTCCGCGACTGGTCGATCATGTCGAGGTCGCCGAGGGGGCGCGGAGATTCAATATGCGGGCCGTGGTCCTCAAGGAGCATCACGGCTACACCGCTGATCGGATGTACTTCGTGCGCAAACTGGTCGGCGGCATAGAGGTGTACGGGGGGGTGGTCCTCAACAACGCCGTGGGCGGCATCAATCCCTTTGCCGTGGACGCGGCCGTGAAGCTGGGGGCCAAGATGGTCTGGTTTCCGACGTTGTCGGCCCAGAACCACCTCGACCAGATGGGCGCCCCTGAGTTCGGCAAATCCATGCAGCAGTCCGGCGCCCCCAGGCTCAAGGAGAAGCCGATCACCGTTTTTGACCAGAAAGGCAAGCTGCGGCCAGAGGTTTATGAGGTCATTGACCTCATCGCCGAGGCTGACATCACCCTGGCCACGGGCCACCTGTCGATCCCCGAGGCCCGGGCGGTCATCAAGGCGGCCAAGAAGCGGGGCGTCAAGAGGCTTTACGTCAACCACCCAGAGTACATCATCAACGGCACCATCGAGGAGCAGAAGGAGCTGGCCGACATGGGGGCTTTCATCGAGCACCTGGCCATCTTCATGTTCCCCATGTGGCCGACCAAAGCCGGCCTGGACGGCATCGTGGAGATGATCAAGGCCGTCGGCCCGGAGCGGACCATCCTGGCCACCGACCTGGGCCAGGTCCACAATCCGCCGCCGGCCGAGGGGCTGAGGATGTTTCTGCGGGTGCTTTTGGAAAAAGGCATCCCTTATAGCCATTTAGAGAAAATGGTCAAGGACAACCCGGCGTTCATATTAAACCTCTCCTGACCCCAAAAGGGCCTGATCATAGACGGTCCGGGATGATCCGCCCCCAGAGCTCAATCTTCCCCGCCCGGCGGGGAAGCGAGGTTTAACCCATTGATTGGCGTGGCGTTTATGAAACCACAAATGCTCACCGCTTTGGCCATGGGAGGAAGCATGATGAAAAGACTGATCGTGTTAATTTGCGCGCTAAGTTTAACTCTTTTACCCGCCTTCGGACTGGCCGAGACAGGGGTCAGCGACGAGGAGATCAAGATCGGCTTCTGGGCGCCGATGACCGGCTTCGCCAGCTATTTCGGACCGTCGCTGAAAAACGGGCTGCAGATGGTCGTTGACGAGGTCAACGCCGCCGGAGGCATTCACGGACGCAAGATAGTCGTCACTCACGAAGACGACGCCTGCAACGCCACCAAGGCCGTGGCCGCGGCCAAGAAGCTCTTGGTGCGGGACAAGGTCTTCATGCTCTTCGGCGGGCCCTGCGCCCACTCGGTGACCGCGGTCAGCAGCTTGGTCGAAAAGGAGAAGGTGCCCTTTGTCATGGTCAGCTCGGCCGAGGAGATAGTCAAAACCTACCACCGTTACAGCTTCATCCTGGGCATGACCACCTGGACCCAGTCCCGGCTGATGGTTGATTTCGCGGTCAAAGAGTTCGGGGCCAAGCGCATCGGCGTAATCTATCAGACCGGCACTTACGGCCAGGGCGGCGGCGACGGGCTTTTGACCAGGTTGATAAAATACGACCTGGAGCCGGTGGCCGTGGCCGTTCACAAGATCGGCGACACCGACTACAGCTCCCAGATACTCAAGCTCCAGGAAGGCAAGCCCGACGTGGTCGTCGTCTTCAGCTACACCAAGGAAGGGGCCATGATCGTCCGTCAGGCCTGGGAGATGGGGCTGCGGACCAAGTTCGTTTTGTCCACCACGGCCAACATTCCGGGCGTCATCGACCTGGCCACCAAGGCGGCGGTGTCGGGGCGGTATTACTGCATCAACCTCAACGACGGCCTCATCGACGGCCCGCAGCTCAAGTCCTTTTGCGATGAGTACGCCCGAAAGTTTCCCAAGGACTTCGCCCGGCCGGACTATCCCAACGAGAGGGACTCCCTGTCCTGGCTGTCGGGCAAGCTCATCGTCGCCGGGCTGGAGAAGGCCGGCCAGGATCTGACCAGGGAGAAGTTCGTCGACGCCTTGGAGAGCATGAACAAATTCGACTCCGGCATATTCCCGCCCATATCCATCACCCCCACCGACCACGACGCCATGAAGAGCACCTATTGGTCCTACATTGACGACAACGGTCAGCGCCAGTTCATGGACCAGCTCTACACCTGGTCCGAGCCGTTCAGCGGCTCGGCCAAACCGGGTCAGAGCGCGGAGGACGTGAAGAAGGTGGAGCTGGAATACTACAAGACGCACTAGAGCCATTGGCTTCAAAGCGGGGAGGGAGCCCCCTCCCTGCTTTGAAGCGACGGAAAGATGCTGATCCACAACCTCATCGGCGGCATTCAGGCGGGCAGCCTTTACGCTCTCGTGGCCTTGGGCCTGGTGATCATCTACAAGGCCACCGAGGTCCTCAACTTCGCCTACGGCGAGATGGTCATGCTGGGGGCCTACTTCGCCCTGGTGTTCTACGCCTCCCTGAACCTGCCCCTGTGGCTGGTCTTCTTGCTCTGTCTGGCCTCGGGGGCCCTGGTCGGCGTCGGCCTCGAAAAGATCATCTGCCGGCCCCTCTTGAACGCCTCGCCCATGACCGTGGTCATCGCCACGGTGGCCATGATGGGCATCTTGAAGGCCCTGGTGCGGGTGATCTGGGGGCCGGGCTACTATCCCCTGCCCATCTTCAGCATCAACCCCATCAAGCTCGCCGCCATATCGGTCAGCGGCAACACCCTTTACACGACCCTCATCTCGGTCCTGTGCATGCTCATCGCCTTCGCCTTTTTCCGTTTCACCAAAACCGGCAAGGGCATGCGGGCCACCTCTGAAAATCCCACCGCGGCCGCCCTGATGGGGGTCAGGGTGCCGTGGATGTTCACTCTCACCTGGGGCATGGCCGGGCTCCTGTCCGCGGTGACGGGCCTGCTCATCGCCCCCATCACGGCCGTGTCGCCGGACATGGGCAACATCGCCATCAAGGGCTTCGCCGCCGGAGTGATGGGCGGCTTTGAAAGCATCCCCGGAGCTATCCTGGGCGGGTTTCTGCTGGGCGTGGCCGAAAACCTGGCTGGACTTTACATCTCCACCGCCTTCAAGGACGCCATCGCCTTCCTGGTTCTGGTGGCTGTTTTGGTCATAAGGCCGGCCGGCCTCTTCGGGGTGCGGGAATGACCACCGCCCGAAGCGTCCGCTCCAAGATGCTGTGGCACGCCGCGGTCCTAGTCGTCGTCGCCGCCCTGCTGGCGGCCGCCCCGAGTCTGGACGTGTACTTTCTTTACGTCCTGACCATCGTGTGCCTCAACATCATCCTGGCCACCGGCCTCAACCTGGTCACGGGCTACACCGGCCAGATATCCCTCTGCCACGCCGGCTTTTTGGGCATCGGCGCCTACGCCTGCCCTCTCTTGATGATCCACTTCCACCTGCCCTATCTCCTGACCGTGCTCCTGGGCGGGCTCGTCGCCGCCCTGGCCGGCCTGGTGGTCGGCGTACCGGCCTTGAGGGTGCGGGGCCTTTATTTGGCCATGGTCACCCTTGGCTTCGGCGAGATAGTCTACCTCACCCTGCACCACTGGCAGAGCCTCACCGGCGGCCCCCTGGGCCTGGAGGTGCCGCCGGCCAGGATCGGACCATTGGTCATCGAGAGCGACCTCAGCCTTTTCTATCTCTTTCTCGTCGCGGCGGCGATTTTGATCGTCATCGCCCGCAATCTCATCGATTCCAAGATCGGCCGCGCCTTCCGGGCCATCTCCCACAGCGAGGTCGCCGCCCAGGCCTCGGGCGTGGACCTGCCGACTTACAAGACCATGTCCTTTGCCCTGAGCGCTTTTTACGCCGGCGTGGCCGGAGGGCTTTACAGTCAGCTTCTGGGGTACCTCTCCCCCGACCCCTTCGGGCTGACCGAGTCCATCCTCTACCTGACCATGATCGTCGTCGGCGGCATGGGCTCCATCGTCGGCTCCATTCTGGGCGCCTCGATCTTGTCCCTGCTTCCGGAGGTGCTGCGAGGGTTCCAGGAATACCAGGATCTGATCCTGTCCGTGGTCTTGCTCCTCGTCATTCTGTTCATGCCCGCGGGCGTCTTCGGTCTCGGCCGGATGGCCTGGCGGAGCCTTTTGGCCAAAAGCCGCTCCGGGGCGCCCTTGGGGTCCACTCCGACGGGGCGGGGGCGAAGTGAGCGCGGAAAAGATGGCTCTGCTTGACATCATAAACCTCACCAAGAAGTTCGGCGGCCTGGTCGCCCTAAACGAGGCCGCCCTGAAGGTGAGTCGAGGGCACATTCATTCGCTCATCGGGCCCAACGGCGCCGGCAAGAGCACCCTGTTCAATTTGATCAGCCGGACCCTCAAGCCGGACGCGGGACGGATCATCTTCAAGGATCAGGACCTGCTCGCCGTGGCCCCGTCCAAGATCGCTAAACTGGGCATCGGCCGCACCTTTCAGTCGGTCGAGCTTTTCAACGACATGACTCTTTTAGAGAACATCCTCGTCGGCTGCCACACCTCCCTCAAGGCCGGCCCCATCTCGGCCGCCCTGCGTCTCAGGGGCTTCAGGAAGGCGGAGAGGCAAATCCAGGTCAAATCCCACGAGCTGCTCAAGCTCGTCGGGCTGGATCAGCACTGGGCCGAGCCGGCCAAGTCGCTGTCCTTGGGCCAGAAGCGCCTTCTGGAGCTGGTCCGGGCCATCGCCGTGGAGCCGGAGCTGCTTCTTTTGGACGAGCCGGCCTCGGGGCTCAACGACAAAGAGACCGAGGACTTGACGGCCCTGATTCTAAATCTCAGGGACCGCCGCGGCGTCACCGTCTTCCTGGTGGAGCACAACATGCGGGTGGTCATGGAGATTTCGGACAAGGTCTCGGTCTTGAATCAAGGCCAGAAGATCGCCGAGGGCTCTCCGGAGCAGATCAGCCACGACCCGGCGGTCATAGAGGCCTATCTCGGAACCGAGGATTATGCTGCAACTAAAGGAAATTGAAACCTATTACGGCGAAGTTCAGGTTCTCAAAAAGGTTTCCCTGAACGTTTCCGAGGGCCAGATCGTGGCCGTGTTGGGCTCCAACGGCGCCGGCAAGACCACCACCCTGAGGTCCATCACCGGCATCGTCAACCCGCGCCGCGGCAGCGTCGTCTTCCAGGGGCGCCACATGGAGAACATGGCTCCTTACGACGTCGTCAGGCTCGGCGTCTGCCTCGTGCCCGAAGGGCGGATGCTGTTTCAATACATGAGCGTTTACGAGAATCTGGAGATGGGGGCCTACGGCCGTTCGGACCGGGCGGCCATAAAATCGGACTTGGAAAAGACCATGGCCTTTTTTCCGGTGCTCAAGGAGCGGCGGAGCCAGTTGGCCCGGACCTTGAGCGGCGGGGAGCAGCAGATGCTGGCCATCGCCCGGGGTCTGATGAGCCGCCCCAAGATGATGCTCCTCGACGAGCCCTCCCTGGGCCTGTCGCCGATTTACGTCCGGAAGCTGTTTGAGATCATCAAGGACCTCAACAACGAAGGCATGACCATTCTCTTGGTGGAGCAAAACGCCCACCTGGCCCTCCAGGTGGCCGACCACGGCTACATTTTGGAAACCGGCGAGATAACCCTCTCGGGCAAGGCTGAAGATTTGATCGACGACGAGAACGTGATCCGTCTTTACCTTGGCAGGTGAGGAGATTTAAAAATGATAATTGACTTTCACGTGCACTTGACCACCACCGAGGGCATGGAGAGGATATTCAGGGACGACGGCCAGGATCCCCTCTCCCAGGCCCACCGCGCCAGATACATGAAGCTGGCCGCCGACAGGGACGCCCGGACCTCTCCCCAAAGCTGGGTCGAGGCCATGGACGAATACGGGGTGGACAGGGTCGTGCTCAACGCCACCGACGCCCTCAACGAGGAGGTGCTTGAATTCGTCGCCGCCTCTCCCGAGCGCTTCTCGGGCCTGTTCTACGGCGATCCGGCCGAGCCGGCCTCGGTCTCCGCGCTGAAAAACCTCGTCGGCCCGGGCAAGCTGAGCGGCGTCGGCGAGCTCAGCCCGACCTGGGAAAAGTACCACGTGGACGACGAGCGCCTTTTCCCCTTTTACGAGGCGGTTCAGGAGCTGGGGGCGCCGATCCTGTGGCACTTTGGCATCGGCTTCTTCCCCTTCGCCGATCTGAGGTTCAGCCAGCCGGCCGAACTTCTCAACGTCGTTCGATACTTCCCCAAGATTTCCCACGTCATCTCTCATCTGGGCATGGAGCAGGGCGAGCAGCTTCTGGCCCTGGCCAGGTGGTTCCAGGAGTGGTTTGAGGGGCCGATTTTTTTTGACCTGGCCAATGTCCACGGCCTGGCCAACTATTTCCTGAGCCTGAGAAACTTCTCCCTGAGCGAGGTGATGGCCAGGTTCGTCGAGACCCTCGGCCCAAAGAGAATAATCTGGAGCACCGATTCGGGCCAGCCTTACGAATCCTCCCCTTTCGAGACCGAGACCTTCAAGATATTGGACGGCTTGAACCTGGAGAAGGGCGAGATGGAGCTTATCATGGGCGGCAACGCCGCCCGGCTTTTGAAGCTTTAGCCGAAACGCCTCGTTGAGGCGCCTCGAGACAGGGGGCCTAGAATGTTGACCACTTTGGAAGAGAGAGTAAACCCTGAGCACACCGCCTTGCTGATCGTGGACCTCCAAAACGACTTCGTCCATCCCGAGGGCGCCTTCGCCAAAATGGGCGTCGACGTGTCCATGTTCCAGGCCATCGCCCCCCGGGTGATCGACCTGGCCGCGCGGGCGAGGCGGGTCGGGGTGCCGGTCATATTCATCCAGATGATCCACAGCCGCTGGACCAACTCCGACGCCTGGGTGCAGCGCATCAGGGTCGCCAAGACGGGCTGGTCCGAGGACAAGCCGGCTTTGCCCTACGTGGTCATGGGCACCTGGGGGGCGCAGTGGTATGAAGGCCTCAGCCCGAGGGAGGAAGACTTCGTGGTGACCAAGCACCGTTACAGCGCCTTTGTCAACACTGACCTCGATCTGGTGCTCAGGAGCCTCAAACGAAAATGCGTCGCCGCCGCCGGCGGCGAGACCAGCCTCTGCCTCGGCACCACGGCCATGGACGCCTTGATGCACGACTACTACGTCGTCATGCCCCAGGACTGCATCGCCGGCGTCAACTTAGAGACCCACAAAACAACTCTCCACATCCTGGACCGCTTCTTCGGCATCGTCACCACCTCTGAGGAGATCGTTCGGATCTGGGACAAGAAATAGACAGCAGAGAGTTCCCTTGGGCCGGGGCGCCATCGCCCCCCTCCCTTGCGCCGCTGCGGAGGGGTGTGTAGGATGGAGGCCTGAAAAACGACGGGAGCGGGCAGAGGGTCATGGCCGTCGAGCTTTATCCATTTCCTTTGTCGTGGCGGGCGGTTTATCCGCTCTGGGGCGGCGAGGACTGGACCGCCTTGACCGGCCGCCCGGCGCCCGAGCTTCGCGGCGCGGGCGAGCTGTGGCTCAACGACGATCGGCCGGGCGGCTCAAGGGTTCTGGCCGGCCAATCGGCCGGACTGGGCCTGGATGAACTCATCGCCGCGGCCCCTGGCGAGGTTTTGGGCCCCCTCTGGGCCGCCGAAAGACGATTCCCCCTTCTGCTCAAATTCCTCAAGCCAGATCAATGGCTCTCGGTTCAGGTCCACCCCGAGGCGGGGCCGGACAAAACAAAGTACGAGGCCTGGCACATCCTCCAGGCCGACCCCGGGGCCGAGATCGTCCTGGGCCTCAAGCCCAATTTGGGCTTGCGGGATTTGAAGACGGCGGCCGAATCCGGCCGCTTGCCGGACATTCTGAATTTTTGTCCAATCGCCGCGGGCGAAAACTATTTCGTGCCCCCCGGCGCCGTCCACGCCCTGGGTCCGGGCCTGCTCCTGTTTGAGATCCAGCAGAACAACGACGTGACCTATCGCTTTTACGACTGGGACAGAACGGACCGCCACGGACGGCCCCGGAAGCTGCATTTGAGCGAGGCCTTGGAAACAGTCCGGCTTGAATTCGACCCCGGCCGGGCCATCGAGCCGCTGGCCGCGCCCATCCGAGGCGGCCGACGGCTCTTTTTGGCGGCTGGTCGCTTTTTCCTTCTCTGCCGCCTGGAGCTGGAGGCGGGTTTTTCAGGCCACACCGAGGGCCGCCGCTTTATTTTATTGACCGGCCTCAGCGGCCGGGGCCTAGTTCTGGGCAACGGAGTCGAGACAAAGATCGGGCCGGGCGAGACGGTCTTGATTCCGGCCGGCCTGGGCCGATTCGAGATCATGCCCCAGGAGCGGCTGATTCTCCTGGAGAGCTCGACCCCGGACCTGGCCAGGGACGTGGTGGCGCCGCTTCGGGCGGCCGGGTTCAACGACGAGGCCATCGCCTCCCTGGCCGGGGAATGTGGCTTGAAGGAGCTCGGCCCGGCCCTGGGAGGGGACTTAAGCTGAGGGGTGACACCGCCTCAGCCGGCCACGGGGCGCGAGATGATCTTCAAGCCCCGGCCGCCCGAAAGAAAAATTTTTGACTTAGAAAGGACCGCCCCGTGACGGACAATGCTGTACGCCGCATCCGTTTTGAGGATTTGAGGTCATTCTGCCAGGCCGCTTATGAGAAAGCGGGCGTCTCGGAGGAGGAGGCCTTCATCGTCGCCGACCTGCTGGCGAAGGCCGATCTGAGGGGCGTCGAGAGCCACGGGGTGACCCGGCTGCCGATCTACATCCAGCGCCTGGAGAAGAATTACGTCCGGGCCGAGTGCCGGCTCAGCGTCATCAAGGAAAAGGGACCGACGCTTTTTCTTAAGGCCCACGGCTCCATGGGCCACGTGGTCAGCCACAAGGCCATGGAAATGGCCATCAAGAGAGCCTCGGACTTCGGCCTGAGCTGGGTCGCGGTCAAGGACAGTGGCCACTTCGGGGTGACGGGCCTCTTTCCGCTGATGGCCGCCGAGAGGGATCTGATCGGCTACATCTGCTCCAACTCGGCGCCGATGATGGCTCCTTTCGGCGGTCGGGAGCGGATCATCGGCAACAACCCTCTGTCCTACGCCTTTCCGGCCAAAGAGCATCCGCCGGTGGTGGTCGACTTCTCCTGCTCGGTGGTCTCTTCGGGCAAGCTGATTTTGATGCGCAAGAAGGGCGAGAAGATCCCCCTCGGCTGGGCCGTGGACAAGGACGGCCTGCCCACCGAGGATCCCTTCGCCGGCTACGAGGGCGGGGGGTCGCTGGCCCCCATGGGCGGCCACAAGGGCTACGGCCTGGCCCTGGCTCACGAGATGCTCACGGCCGTGCTGACCCAAGGCAAGTTGACCCGGCACATCAAGAGCCTTTACGAAGAGGACGAGAGCGGCATCCAGGGCACCTGCCACTCCTTCATGGTCATCGATCCCGAGTGTTTCATCGGCCGCCAGGAGTTCAAAAAGAACATGGGCCGCTACATCAAAGGCATCAAGGACAGCCGGCCGGCCAAGAACGTGGCCGAAATCCTGGTGCCCGGCGAGCCGGAGCTGAGGACTCAGGCCGAGCGCCTCGAAAAGGGCATCCCCCTGGTCAAGCGTACGGTCGGCGATTTGACCAAGCTCGGCCAGCGCTTGGGGCTGAGCTTGAAGTTCCTCAAGTGAGGCGGCGCCCAAAAGCCTCAGGCGAGGAGGTTGGCGTGGCCGTGGTGACGGTGCTGACCCAGGCCTGCAAGGGGGTCGAGGACTGCGGGATCTGCGTCTTCGTCTGCCCCAAGAAGCTCTTCCGCTCCTCGGGGAGGATGAACGAGTGGGGCTACCTGCCCCCGGAGTTGAGCGACGAGACGGAGTGCATCGGTTGCGGAAACTGCATGATTTACTGCCCTGATCTGGCCATCGTCGTCCACGAGGAGCCTGGGGAGGAGCCTCAAGATGGCTGAGGGGGGCCGGGTCAGAGCAGGCACTCATTTCATGATGGGCAACCTGGCCTGCGCCGAAGGAGCCTTGGCCGCCGGCTGCGGCTTCGCCGCCGGCTACCCCATCACTCCGGCCAGCGAGGTCTTCAACGCCTTGGCCGCCAGGCTGCCCGAGGTGGGGGCGACGATGCTCCAGATGGAGGACGAGATCAGCGCCGTGTGCGCGGCCATCGGCGCCTCCTGGACGGGGCTCAAGGCCATGACCGTCACCTCCGGGCCGGGGATAAGCCTCATGCAGGAGAACATCGGCTTCGGCGCGGCCACCGAGACGCCGCTGGTCATCGTGGACGTGCAGCGCCTGGGGCCGTCCACGGGCGCGCCTTCGGTCGGGCTGGCCGGAGACGTGGTCCAGGTCGCCCGGGGCTCCCACGGCGATTATCAGATCATCGGGCTGTGCCCTCAAAGCCCCCAGGAGATGTTTGACCTGACCGTGCGGGCCTTCAACCTGGCCGAGAGGTTCCGGGCGGTGGTCTTCGTCTTGGCCGACGGATTCATCGGCCACATGCGCGAGCGGGTGGTCATCCCCCCCGAGGAGGAGATCGAGCTGGCGGCGCGCAAGATCACCTCCGGCGGTGAGCCCCTGGAGAGGCGCGATTTTCTGGACCCCGAAGTGGCCCCGATGCCCCTTTTCGGCCGCGGCTTCAAGGCCCACGTGACCAGCTCCTGCCACGACGAGCAAGGCCGGCGCAACTTGAGCGACCCCGAGGTCATGCACCGCTACATCACCAAGCCCATCGAGAAGATCTTGAGCCACCGGGACGAGATCGTGGAGGTGGAGGCGGATTACGAGGGGGCCGGGATGATCCTGGTCTCTTACGGCGTCGTGGCCCGCTCGGCCCGCACGGCGGCCCACCTGGCCCGGGCGGAGGGATTGAAGGTCGGCACCCTCAGGCTCAAGACCATCTGGCCCTTCCCGGAGGAGGAAATCAGAAGGGCGGCCGAAGCGGCTGATTGCATGTTGGTCCTGGAGAACAACACCGGCCAGCTTTACCCTTACATCAAGGCCGAGGCGGCCCACGCCTGCGAGGTGGCCTTCTTGGCTCCGAAGCTCTTGGGGCAGATTCACGACCCCGGCCTCATCCTGGCCAAGATAAAGGAGATGAGGCCATGAGAGCGGCGATTCATCCGTTGAAGGAGAAGTACACCCGGCCCCAGATAGCCCGCACGACCAACTGCCCCGGCTGCGGCAACGGCATCATCGTCCAGGCCATCCTGAGGGCCATCGACGAGCTGGGGCTTGACCTGGACGACTTCGTCTTCGTGGCCGGGATCGGCTGTGCGGCCTGGATCCCCAGCCCCCTCTTCGCCGCCGACACGCTCCACACCACCCACGGCCGGCCCATCGCTTACGCCACCGGGGTGAAGATGGGCCTGCCGGAGAAGAAAGTCTTCGTCGCCAGCGGGGACGGGGACTTGAGCGCCATCGGGGGCAATCATCTCATCCACGCCGCCCGGCGGAACATCGACCTGAGTGTCGTCCTGGTCAACAACGGCATCTACGGCATGACCGGCGGGCAGACGGCCCCGACCTCGCCGCGGGGGCTTCGAACCATCACCAGCCCTTACGGCAACGTCGAATACGCCTTTGACGTCTCCAAATTGGTCGCCGCGGCCGGGGCCTCTTTCGTGGCCCGGTGGACGACTTATCATCCCCGCCAGATGACCCGCTCTATAAAGAAGGCCATTTTAAAAAAAGGCTTCGCCTTCATCGAGGCCGTCAGCCAGTGTCCGGTCCAGTTCGGCCGGGCGAGCAAGCTGGGCCAGGCCGTGGACATCTTGAAGCATTTCAAGGCCGTCAGCCTCAGGGTGGACAAGGCGGCCGGGATGACGCCCGAGGAGCTGGCGGGCAAGCTGGTCGTCGGCGAGTTCGTGGACCAGGAAAAGCCCGAGCTGGTCGGCGAGTTGGCTCGCCTGAGAGAGCGGATCAAGGCGGAATAGATCATGGCCCGGACAGACATAACCATCGCCGGCCTGGGCGGTCAGGGCTCCATCCTGGCCGGAGTGATTCTGGGCACCGCCGCCGTGGCCTTTGACAAAAAGCACGCCGTGCAGACCCAGGCCTATTCCTCTGAGCTGCGGGGCGGGGTGGCCGCCGCCGGGGTCATAGTCTCCGCCGAAGCAATGGGTTTTGCGAGAGTGG
>CAYXRH010000065.1:0-2342 GCA_964466355.1 uncultured Thermodesulfobacteriota bacterium | reverse complement strand
CGCCCGACGTTCTGGTCGCCCAGGCCCAAGACTCGATCGACCGCTTCGCCAAGGTCTTGAAACCTGGCGGGCTCTTGATCATGGACAGCGACATGATTCCCGAGGTCCCGGAGGGGATCGAGCGAGTGATCAAGATCCCGGCCACCGCCATCTCCCGTCAGGACCTGAAGGCGCCGGTGACGGCCAACATGATCATGCTCGGGGCCTTGTGGCGGGCCGCGGCGGTGGTCTCCCGCCCGGCCCTGGAAAGGGCCATCGCCGAGGCGGTGCCCCAGAGCAAGATAGACTTGAACCTTCGCGCCTTTGAGAAGGGCGTCCGGGCCGCCGAGAACCAGCCCGCCTCATTCGGCTCCTGAGGAGGACATCGACCATGGGTCTCAAGACCAAGGAAGAATACATCGACTCTTTGCGTCGGATGAAGCCGACGGCATACATGTTCGGGCAAAAGATCACTGACGTGGTCGGCCATCCCCGGCTTCGGGCCGGCATCGAGGCCACCGGCGCGACCTACGAACTGGCCGAGATGGAAGAGCAGCGGAGCTTGATCGTCACCCCCAGCCCCCTCATCCACGAGCCGGTCAACCGCTTCACCCTGCCGCCCTCCTCCATCGAGGATCTGGTCGCCCGGGTCAAGATCAACCGCCTGTTGGGCAACATGGTCGGCACCTGCCACCAGCGCTGCACCGGCCTGGACTGCCTCTGCGCCCTGGCCATCGTCAGCTTTGACATCGACCAGAAGCACGGGACTGAATATCACCGGCGCTTTCTTGAGTTCTTGAAGTACGTCCAGCGAAACGACCTCACCGCCAACGCCGGCGTGACCGACGTCAAGGGCGACCGCTCCTTGAGCCCCGGCCAGCAGTCCGACCGAGACGTCTACGTCCACGTGGTCGATCAAGGCGCAGAGGGCATCGTCGTCAGGGGGGCCAAGGCTCACCAGACCGGCTCCTTGAGCGCCCACGAGATCATCGTCTTGCCCACCCGGGCGTTGAGAAAGGGCGAGGAGGAGTTCGCCCTGGCTTTTGCCGCGCCCACGGACGCCCCGAACCTGATCCACGTCGTCGGCCGCTCCTCCCTGGACACCCGGGAGCTGGACGGATGCGACTGCGGCAACGTCCGCTACTCCAAATACTGCCCCACGGTCATCTTCAACGACGTGTTTGTGCCCTGGGAGAGGGTCTTCATGTGCGGCGAGGTGGACTTTGCCCAGGAATACGTCATGCGCTTCTCGGCCTTCCACCGCCAGAGCCACGGCGGGTGCAAGGCGGGCAAGATCGACTGCATGATCGGGGCGGCCTTGATGATGATGGACTACAACGGCACGGCCAAGGCCGGGCACCTCAAACAGAAGGTCATCGACATGATCCACAAGGCCGAGACCCTTTACGGCTGCTCCCTGGCCGCCTCTTACGAAGGCCACGAGGAGCCCTCGGGGACCTTTTTCATCGACCCAGTCCTGGCCAACGCCTCCAAGATCCACGAGGGCAAGGAGATGGCCGAGGCCACCCGCCTCATGGTCGACATCGCCGGCGGGTTCGTGGCCGACCTGCCCTCGGACAAGGACTTCCAAAACCCCGAGATCGGGGGGCTGCTCTACAAGTATCTCAAGGGCGCGGTGGAGGCGCCGGCCGAGAACAGGGTCAAGATGTACCGCCTCATCGAGAAGATGGCCATGGAGAGCGCGGACACCATCTCCGACGTCCACGGCGGCGGCTCGCCCGAGGCCCACCGCATCACCATCTTCCGCGAGTCAGATCTGGAGGCCAAAAAGAAGGCGGCCCGAAGACTGGCCGGCATCGAGGACTGACGCCGCCGCAGGCCAATGTGGTTTGGCCGTTTATTCAGGTCCAGGTTTAGCCCCCCGCAGAGTGATCACCGATCATTTGCTTCAGGACCGGTTCGAGACGAAGGATCTCTTTTTCAAGAACGCCCAGCGCTTTTGGGGCCTCATTCAGGTCGCGGGCTTGGCCGAGCTTCTCCAGGCTGAAGGCGGCCTCGACCACGGCCCGAGCGGTGAGGTTGTGGCTGACGCCTTTTAAAGAGTGGGCGGCGTGCTTGAGTCTCTCGGCGTCGCCGTCGGCGATGCTTTGTCGTATCTCGGCCAGGCGTCCGGGCAGATCCTCAAGAAACAGCCCGGCCAGCTCCTTTAAAAGTGCGGCGTCTCCTTCCACGAGGGAGAGGAGGGCCGCCTTATCCATCACCGGCCCAGGCCAATCATCCGGGGGTTCGGGCTCGACGTGGCCGGCCAGGCCGGCCAGACCCACGATGACGGCGAAGAATTGATACCATTGGATGGGTTTGGCCACGTAGCCGTCCATGCCGGCCGCCAGGATGAGCGCCTT
>CAYXRH010000064.1:6961-14734 GCA_964466355.1 uncultured Thermodesulfobacteriota bacterium | reverse complement strand
GGCGGGCTGCACATCCTGGCCACGGAGCGCCACGAGTCGCGGCGCATCGACAACCAGCTCCGCGGGCGCTCCGGGCGGCAGGGAGATCCCGGATCGTCGCGGTTTTATCTGTCGCTGGAGGATGACCTGCTGCGCATCTTTGGCTCGGAGCGCATCCAGGGCATCATGGGCAAGCTGGGCATGGAGGAGGGAGTACCCATCGAGCACTCCTTGATCACCAAAGGCATCGAGAACGCCCAGCGGCGGGTGGAGGGCCACAACTTCGACATCCGCAAGCAGCTTTTGGAATACGACGACGTCATGAACAAGCAGCGTCAGGTCATCTACGCCCAGCGGCGCATGATCCTGGAGGGCCAGGATCTGAGCGGCACGGTCCGGGAGATGATCCACGACCTGGCCGCGGAGATCATCTCCGCCCACGCCGATCGCAGGGCGCCGGCGGAGGAGTGGGACTTGAAGGGCCTGGCCGAGGCCCTCTTCGCCCAGTTCGGCCTGGTCGAGCGGTTCGATGTGGCGGAGGCGGCCGGTCATGATCAGCTCGAAAATCAGATCCAGGCCGACCTGGAAGCGCTTTTCAAGGCCCAGGAGGAGACCTTTGGGCCCGAGATGTGGGCCGATTTGCAGAGATGGGTCATGCTCAAGCACGTGGACAACCACTGGAAGGACCACCTCTACGGCATGGACCACCTCAAGGAGGGCATCGGCCTGAGGGGCTACGGCCAGCGGGAGCCGCTCAAGGAGTACCAGCGGGAAGGCTTCGAGATGTTCGAGGGCATGATCGAACGCATCCGCCGGGAGACGGTGGCCGAACTGCTGCGGGTCAGACTGGCTCGCCCCGAGGAGATCGAGGAGCTGGCCGCCCGGGATCGGGGGCCGGTGGTTTACTCCCACGCCGAGGAGGCCCCTGATCGGACGGTGAAGCGGGACAAGAAAAAGATCGGACGCAACGCGCCGTGCCCCTGCGGCTCGGGCAAGAAGTACAAGAAGTGCTGCGGCCGCAGCGCGGCCTGAAAAGGGATTCTTTATGCTCAAGGGCTTCAAGTTCTCGGCCGTGGAGGCGGCCATAAAGCAGCCGGGGCGGCTGGACGTGGGCCTCATTTTTTCCGAAACCCCGGCCCAGGCGGCCGGGGTGTTCACGACCAACTTGGTCCAGGCGGCGCCGGTGCAGGTGACCAAACCCAGAGTGGACAAGGGCGTCCTCCAGGCGGTGGTGGTCAACTCGGGCAACGCCAACGCCTGCAACGGCCCCCAGGGCCTCGAAGCCGCGGCGCGGACGGCCGAGGTCGTGGCCGAGTCGCTCGGCTTGGATCCGAAGCTCATCGGCGTCTGCTCCACCGGGGTCATCGGCCGGCCCCTGCCGGTGGAGAGGATCGAGGCCGTGGCCCCGGCCCTGGCCAAAGGCTTGTCCCCGGATGGACTCGACGACGTCGCCCGGGCGATCATGACCACCGACACCGTGCCCAAAAAAGCCGAAGCGACCTTGAACCTGGAAGGGCATAAGGCCAGCCTGGTGGGCGTGGCCAAGGGGGCGGGGATGATTCATCCCCACATGGCCACCCTGCTCGTCTTTTTGATGACTGACGCCAACGTCAAGTCCCACGCTCTCAAGGCGGCCCTAAATGAGGCCCTGCCCGAGTCCTTTCACGCCATCACCATCGACGGCGACACCTCCACCAACGACTCCTTGATCATCCTGGCCAACGGCGCCGGCGGCGGACCCGAGATCCACGGCCTCTTCACCGAGGCTGGTCGGACCTTTTTCGCCGCCGTGGCCGAAGTCTGCCGGGACCTGGCTTTAAAGATCGTCGCCGACGCCGAAGGCGGCACCAAGGTGGTCACCGTCCAGGTCGAGGGGGCCGCCTCGGCCATGGAGGCGGACATGGCCGTCTTGTCCGTCGCCCTGTCGCCTCTTTGCAAGACGGCCTTTTTTGGGGCCGACCCCAACTGGGGCCGCATCGTCGCCGCGGTGGGGCACTCCGGGGCCAAGTTCGACCCGAACGAGGTGGACGTCTTCTTTGACGGCGTTCAGGTCTGCCGCCGGGGCCAGGCCGTGAGCGACGAAGCCGCGGCCGCGGCCGCCGAGGTGATGCGCCGCCCCCGCTTCAGCGTTAAGATCGACCTCAAAAACGGCGGCGAGAGGAGGACGTTCGTCACCTCGGACTTGACCTATGACTACGTCAGGATAAACGCTGAGTACACCACGTGACCAAGCCGGCCCTCATCTTAGGCTTCATATTGATCTTCCTGCCGCTTGACTGGCCGTGGGCTCAAGATAAAGCCGAGATAAAACTCGACAGCCACCGCCTAATCGTGAACTTGGCCGTGGATGTCCTCGCCCGAACCCGAGGCCTCTCGGGCGTGGGCTTCCTCGGCCCTGACCAAGGCATGCTCTTCGTCTATCCCCAAAAGAAGATGCGCCGATTCTGGATGGCCGGCACCAAGATGGCCCTGGACGTGATCTGGATCAGGGACGGCGTCGTCATCGGCCTCGAACCAAACCTGCCGCCGCCCCTTCCGGGCCAGAGCCCGGTGGTGGTCGCCTCGCCCCAGCCGGTGGACATGGTCTTGGAGGTCGGGGCCGGCTGGGCGGCGCGGCACGGCATCGAGATCGGCGCTGTTTTGGAGGCTGCAGAGCTGCCGACGGCCCGCGATTGAGCCTCAGCCCTGACTCTTCTTCGCTTCGAGGCGGTTTTTGAGCTGGTTCGCTTCGGTTTGGGCCTTCTTCAGCCTGAGCAGGAGGTGGTCCCGCTCCTCGAGCGGGGCTTGGGCCAGGCGGCGGTTGAGATCATCGACCCGTTTCATGGCCTCATACAGCGCCTCGGCCAGAGCGCGGAGGCTCATTTCAGGAGAGAACCCCCCGGGGCATCTCCCCGGCCGAGTCTTCGTAAACCCGCAAGAGGTAGCCGAGAATCATGAGGCTGCCGGCCAGGTTCTCCGAATCCTGTACTTTGCCGCTGAACGCCTTGGCGTAATCGTTGATGAACTGGATCAGCTCCGAACCCATCTGATCCCGCATCATGTTCAGTAAAAGGTTGCCTTCTCCTTGGCCGACCGCCTCCAAAAAGGCGGTCGCTGATCGGACTTTGTCCATGTCCACTCCCTAAGAGCCGAACGAATCCTCGAGCAGTCGCTCGAAGATGGCCAGCATGCGTTCAGAGTTGGCTCGGGCCCCGGTTCTGATCTCCTCGTCGGTCAGAACCGGTTTGGCCAGGCCGTGGCCGTAGTTGTCCACGGAGCACAGGGCGCCGTATTTTAGGCTCAGCTCCTCGGCCACCGTGACCTCGCCGCCGAGGGTCATGCCGACCACGTCGGCGAAATTTCTGATCAACTCAATCTCGGCCCGGGTCTCCAGCCTCGGCCCTCGGGTCTGCCAGTAGACTCCGCCGTCGACCACTTTCACCCCGGCCCTGGCGGCGGCCTCGAGGAGACGCCGTCTCACTTCCGGGGAGATGTGCGGCGTGATGTGAACCGGTCTGTTGGTCACGGCGGTGGCCGTGTCTCCGAAAGAGATGAAGTCGTGCGGCACGAGGATGGAGCCCGGCGTCAGCGATTTTCTGAGGCTCCCGGAGGAATTGACGCCCACGACCTCCTCGACGCCGAAGCTCTTTATGGCCCACAGGTTGGCCGCCTGGTTGATTCGATGAGGCAGGATGTAATTTTCAGGGTCGAGGCCGTGTCGGGGGACGTAGACCACGCGCTCGGTCAACACCACCTTGGCCGGACCAAAGGGAGTCTTCACCTCCATCGCCTCGGCCTCGGCGAAGAGATCTAGACCGTAAAAAACCGTCCCGGCGATGAGCCCCACTCGCTTCATCAAGGCCTCCTCTCTTCACTTAACAGTCCCCGCCCCGCGACGTCAAGTGGGGGCCATCCGTTCCAAAGCGCTCGGCGGCGTTTTGAATTTTAATTAAAGCCAATCAACCTTAAACCCTTGGCTCGGGGGATGAAAAGGTTTACCATTTCTGGGCGGAGGTAAGATGTAGCCATGACTGGCCCGGCCGCGGCCTGCGCGCGCTCAAACTGTGAGGGCTGCCGCATTCAAGGCAGACTGATCTGCCTGGCCTCGCCAGGGGACGTCTTGGATTTCGCCGCGCCGTCCATCGGCTGGCTCATTCCCTTTTTGGCCGGCATGATCAGCGGCCGGCACTGGCTCGGCTTGCTCGTCTGGCTCGGCCTGGCCGCGGTCTTCTTCGGCTGCGTCGAGGCCTGGCTCCTCTGCCGCCACTGTCCGGCCTACGCCGAGAAGGGGGCGACGCTTCGCTGCCACGCCAACTGGGGCTTGCCCAAGCTGCCCCGCCTCAGCCCCCGGCCCATGAACAGGTTCGAGCAGGTCGTCTGGCTCATCTACGTCGTCGTCCTCTTTTTGTATCACCTCCCCTTTTTCATCCAAGGCGGCCAGTGGCTCCTGCTGGTCATCACCACCTGGGCCTTTCTGGCCTGGGTCTGGACAGTCCAGCGGACCCAGTGCTCGCGGTGCTTCATGCTCTCCTGCCCGTTGAACCGGGTGCCCCAGGAGGTCAGGGCGGTTTTTTATCAGAACTTCCCTGACTTCGCCGCGGGTTAGAATACTTGATTCGACAAGACTGCGGCGAGGTGTCAGGGGCGCGGCCCTCGCTCCTCGGGTCGGAGGCGACTTCAGCGCCCCTTCCAAACCGGCTGGCGCTTCTCCAAAAAGGCCCGCACCCCTTCGGCGGCGTCCTCGGTGGTGCACAGGCGGGCGAAGGCTTCGTTCATGTACTCAAAGGCCTGGTGGACCGCCATGTCGCCCGCGGCCTGGAAGGCCTTCTTGCTGAGCTGCAGGGCCACCGGGCTCTTGGCGGCCAGCTTTTGGGCGTATCCCCGCGTCCAGGACTCCAGCTCCCCGGGCGGGGTCACGGCGTTGATGAGCCCCAGATCCAGGGCCCTGGGCGCGGGAATCAGCTCGCCGAAGTAGAGCAGCTCCAGGGCCCTCTTGCGGCCCACGCTCAGGCTGGCCGGCACGATGGGGCCCAGGCAGGAGAGGCCGACGTTGATGGCCGTAAATCCGATGCGGGCGTCCTCGGCGGCCACGGCCAGGTCAGCGGCCGAGACCAGCCCGGCCCCGTTGGCCGCGGCCACGCCGTGCACCTGGGCGATGACCGGCTTGGCCAGGCTCATGATGGTCTGGAGGCTGGCCTCCATGCGCCCGATCCAGACCCGGTACTCCGAGGCCGTCTGGCCAAAGAACTCGCCCACGTCGATGCCGGCGCAAAAGGACCGCCCCGCCCCCTTGATGACCACCACCCGGACTTCCTGGGAGGCCTCCATCTGCTCCAAGGCCTGATTCAGCTCCTGGGCCAAGGCGGTGTTGAAGGTGTTGAGCTGCTCCGGACGGTTGAGGGTGATCACCCCCACGCCGTCGCCGTTGATGTCGATGAGCAAAGTCTCAAAAGCCATGTGAACCTCCGTGGTCAATCACATCTCCAGAATGATTTGGCGTTGAGGCCGAGAATTTTTCTTTTGAGGGCCGCCGCCAGCCCGACGCTCTCCATCTCCTCGAAACAGCGCCTGAATCCGAGCAGCGGGAAATCGCTGCCAAAGAGAAGCCGGTCCTCTCCGGCGACGCTGACGAAGAGCGGATAGAGCCGCGGCCGATAGAGGAAGGGGGCGGCCGCGGTGTCGAAGACGCAGTTGGCCAAAACCTCTTTGACCTCTTTTTTCAGCAGCTCGAAAAAGAAGACGCCGCCGCCGAGATGGGCCAACTGGAAGCGGGTCGAGGGGCAGTCCTTGAGGAGATCATAAAGACCCTTCAAGGTCATGGGGCTTTTGCCGGGAT
Source organism: uncultured Thermodesulfobacteriota bacterium (assembly GCA_964466355.1). GTDB lineage: Bacteria > Desulfobacterota > Desulfarculia > CAYXRH01. The sequence continues at coordinate 8,940 of CAYXRH010000064.1, read as the reverse complement.
AGGCCTGGCCGACGGGTTCGTTGGCGTGGAGGAGGAGCGGCTTGTCCGCCTCGGCGCAGAGCCGGGCCAGGGCGATCAAACCAGGGCGGACCTCAGGCGCGGCCAGATCGGCGTCGTAAACCCCGATCTCGCCCAGGCCGGCCGCGCCGCGGCCGAGGGCGCGTTCGGCCTCCCTCACCGCCTCCGGGGTCCGAGGATCCACGGCGGCGAGGGGAATGATCCGCCTCGGCCAGGCCGCCGCCGCCTCGAGGATGTAGTCGTTGTGACGCCGGGCTTTTTTCGTGTCGCGCCAGGGAAAGCCGCAGACGACCGCCTTTTCGAGGCCGTCTTCGTCCATGGCCGCAATGAGATCCTCCGCCGAGGCCAGAGCGGCCTGGGGATCTTCATAGAGCCAGCCAAAGGCCGGCTCGCCGGCGGCGAAGGCGGCCCGGTCGGCGGCCGCCTCGGGCGGAAAGACGTGGACGTGGGCGTCGATGATCACGGCCGGCTTGAACTTAGAAGGCCCCTTTCCTTGAGCAGCCTGGCCTGGAGCTGCGTGAGGCTGTTCAAGGGCGGGGCGTATTTGGGGCGGCTCAAGAGCTTGAGCGCTTGGGAAGGGCAGTGATGGACGCAGGCGCCACAGCCGATGCAGCGCTCCTGATGGAGAACGATCCTTTCATCCTCAAAGGTGATGGCCTTGACCTGACAGATGTCGACGCAGGTCTGGCAGGCGGTGCATTCGTCTTGGTCGTGGGCGGCGATGAAACGGGAGGTGGCGACCACGTTGGCCTTGCCCAGCTCGGTGATGGTTCTCAAGAAACCGCAGCAGCAGCCGCAGCAATTGCACAGAAAGTTGATGCGCTCGGCGACGTTGTCCGAGACGTGGACCAGGCCGGCCTCTTCGGCCTCCTCGAGGGCCGAGAGCATGCGGGCCGCGTCGGCCCGGCGGGCGAAGCCGCGCTTGACGGCGAAGCTGGCGAAGGGCCCGAAGAGCATGCAGACGTCCTTGGGCGCGCCGCAGGCCTGGCCGAGGAGGTCCTTTTCGTGGCGGCAGTAGCACACGCCCAGGGCGAACTCGTCCTCCTCCTTGATGAAGCTGGAGACTCGTTCAAAGGGATAGATCTCCATCTTCACCGGGATCTCCTTTTCCACGGGCAGAACCCGGGCGTACCCGGTCTCGGTCCGGGTTAAAGCCCGCCCCAGGCCCTTGAGGTAATACTCCTCGAAGAGTCGGGCCAGACGGGTTTTGACCACGCCCCCCTGGCCGGACATGAACTGCAGCTCGAATATGCCCGGAAAGATGGGCAGCAGGGCGTAGTAACCGTCGCTGGGGGTGGTTCGGGCGTAGACCAAACCCTTGGCGGCCATGCCTTCCAGGATGGCTCGCAGATGCCGGGGCTCCTGGCTCAAGCCTTGGGCGAGCTGGCTTAAAGAGGTCGGCTTGGGGGGCAGATGCGCCGCCAGGGCCGCCTCCTGGGGCGAAAAAAGCTCCTTCAAGATGGCTTCGAGGCTCTCCGCGGCGGGCGCCCCCAAGGGGAAACTGTCCATTTTCTGGGCCAATTTGGCATACGGGTCCATGCTCTCTCCTCGTCTCAAAGGGCCTTGAATACACTCAGGAAGACCTCCACCAGGGCCGGGTCCAGGCTGATGCCGGCCTGGGCTTTGAGCTCCTGACGGATGAGGTCCAAATCCAATATCTCGGCGCGGTACGGGCGTCTTAAGGTCATGGCCGAGACGGTGTCGGCCACGGCCAGGATACGGGCCAACTGGGAGATCTGCTGCCCCTTGAGGCGGTGAGGATAGCCCAAGCCGTCCCAGCGTTCGTGGTGGTGGAGGATGGCCTCCAGGACCTTGTTTCTCATGCCCGGGACGCGCTTGACCAGGTTCAGGGAGTAGAAGGGGTGCTGGCGGAGGATGTCCCGCTCCTCCAGGGTCAGGGGCCCGGGTTTGAGCAGAATCTCTTCGGGGACGTAAAGATTGCCCACGTCGTGGCTCAAGGC
>CAYXRH010000064.1:0-6951 GCA_964466355.1 uncultured Thermodesulfobacteriota bacterium | reverse complement strand
GCCGAGGGCGAGGGAGTGTTGGGCCACCTTTTCGGCGTGGCGGCGGGAGTAGTGGTCGCGTCGCTGCAAGGCCTCGAGCATGCTCAGAATCACGTCAAAGGAGGCCGGAGCATTAAGGCTCAAGTCGTGGGCGCTGGCCGCGGTGGTGACGTAGTCCCCTGAGGCCGCCTTGGAGCGATACATGGCCTTGTCGGCGACATTGATGAGGCTGGTCAGACCCCCGGCGTCAAAAGGAAAAGTGGCCAGGCCGATGGAGGTCTTGACCCTCACCTCGCCCGCCTCGGGGACGGGGAGGCTGTGGTGGGCCATGTCGTCACCGACGCGTTGGGCCAAAAGAACGGCCCCGGCGCCGTCCGTGTCGGGCAGAATGACCAGAAACTCGTCGCCGCCGTAGCGGCCGACCATGTCCGCCGTGCGGGTGCTGCGGTTGAGCACCGCGGCCACGAGGCACAAGGCTTCGTCGCCGACTTGGTGGCCGTGGGTGTCATTGAGGTTTTTAAAGTCGTCCAGATCGAGCATGACCAAAGAGACCATCCTTCCGGTCCGCCGGGCGCGGTCAAGCTCTTTTTCGAGCTCCTCCTGGAGACGTCGGTGGTTCAAGAGGCCGGTCAAGGAGTCGCGGGTGGCCAGGTCCTTTTGCATCTCGTAGGCGTGGCGCAGGGCCTCGGCCGCTTCTTTCTGGGCCGTGACGTCGCGCAGGATAAAAAGGGTCTCCGCCAGCCGACCCCGGTCGTCAAAGACCGAGGCCGCGGAGAGGGCCACCGGCACCGCCCGTCCGCTGTGGGTCAGACGCGTCGTCTCCAGGCCGACCACCGGCCGCCCGGCGGTGAGGTCTTCCCAGAGGCGGCGGTCGGTCTCCAGCTCCTCTTGGGGCACGAAGTCGGCGTGCTGGTCCAGATCTTGAGGTGAATCCCAGCCGAAGACGGCGGTGAAGGCGTCGTTGAAGAAAAGGCAGCTCTTGTTGTTGTCGTAAATGAGGATGGGGTCTCCGGACACGCTGAGCAGGGATTTGATGAGCTTCTCGTCCCGGCGGGCCGTCTGGTAAAGCTTGCGGTATTCGGCCTGGGATCGAGCCAGCTCGGCCGAGAGGCGCAGTGATTTGGTCACGTCGCGCATGACCGCCAGCACGAGCTGCTCCTCGCCGTTGAGGGGCAGGCTGTGGAGCCACATCTCGGTGTCGACCAGGCTGCCGTCGGGCCGCTGGCCCTGCCAGTAGGAATAGGTCACTTCGCCCTTTCGGGCCCGGGCCAGCATCTCGGCCGCGACTTCCTCGGAGGAGCGCCCGTCCGGCTGGCGGGCCGGGGCGAAAAAGGCCAGAGGGCAACCGATGATCTCCTGGGGATCGGTGTTCCAGATTTCGGCCGCCTTGGGGTTGCACTCCACGATCTTGTCGCCCATGACCAGATAGCCTTCGGCCGAACCCTCGAAGATGGCCCGGTAAAGCTCCTGCGAGCGCTTGAGGGCCTTCTCGATCTGACGGCGGCTGGTCAGGTCGATGACGGCCACCAGGACCGCGTTCTCGGGTTCGTGATCCTGACCTATCTCCGTGACCCTCAGAATGCACTCGAGGACATCGTCGGCCGCGCGGATCTGGCAGGCGCTCTCCCTGGAAGCCCGATCCAGGTCGATTCCGGGGACCGCTTCGGACCAGGCGGCCCCGACGAGGGCTTGGGGCGATTTGTTGAGCAAGCGACCCATCTCGTCGTTGGCCCATTCGATGCGCCCCTCCCTGACCTGAGCCAAGCCCACGGGGGCTAAGGAGGTCACGGTCTTGAGCTGAGCCGTCTTGAGCTCCAACTTTCGGCTCAAGACCGTCTGCTCTTCGAGGCGCTCTTGTTCCTGGTGCCTCAATTCCCTTATCTCCCGCCGTCTTTTCTGGATGCCGCCCACGGCCATGAGGGCGTAAAACGAAGCCCCGTGGAGCACGAAAAGGCGGGTGACGATCTCGACCCAGGAGAACGCCTCGCCCTGGTGGGCGTAGTAGGCCATCAAGGACAAATAGGCGCCGCTGGTGGCCCCTATCACGGCCAGGGTGGCCCTTCGGCCCTTGATCATGGCCGCCGCGGCCGCGTTGGCGAAGTACCAGATGAACCAGTAGCTACCGACGCCGCCGGTGGCCTTGATGACCCAGGTGGCCAGGACGACGTCCAGGCCCATCCAATAAACACTCAGGTCTATTTCCAAGCCTCTAGCCGCGGCCGCTTTGTGGATGTAGTAGAATATGAGGGCGCTGAAATTGGCCGCCACCCCGATGAGAATCAGTTCCAGGGGCCTGACGCTCGGCGGCCCGCCCAAGGCCCAGGCGGCCAGACCGATGATCAGGGCGAAATTATAGACCACCGCCCGGCTCTGCTGGACGCTTCGATGGTGGGCCAAGGGGGAGGGTTTTGTTTTCATCGAGGCTGGCATACCCCGGTGTCCGCCGCGCTCGGACTTTTCAGCCCGATAGAAAGTATCACGCCGACTCACACCGGTCAATGCCGGTCCTCGGCGACGCCTCCTCAAAAGCCTTGACACTGAGGCCCCAGATTCATTAAGGAGGGCACATGCCGGACAAACAGCCCGATCGCCGCGAGCTGATTCTGCAAGCGGTCATCGACCTCGTGGCCAGCCAGGGGCCCAATGGGGTGACGCTTCGGGAGGTGGCCGCGAGGGCCCAGGTGTCCTTAGGTCTGGTGAACTATCACTACAAGACCAGATCCGAGCTGTTTCGAGCCACCCTGGATTGGATCCTGGAGCGGATCAGCCAGATTCAAATGGAAGTCTGGCAGACGGCCGAGACGGACCAGGACAAATTGGCCTCCTTCTTTGTTTGTCAAGAGAAGCTCCTCTTGGAACACTCCGAACTCTTGACCGCCTGGCTGACCTTCGTCACCCTAGGCCGGACCGACCCCTGGGTGGCCGCCCGGGTCCAGGAGCATTACGTGGAGCGGATTGAGATGGCCCGGAGCTTTCTCAAACAAGCCATGGCCCAAGGAACCATCCGCCCGGATCTGAGGCCCGGGCTGACGGCTGAGGATCTGACGGCCTGGGTGGAGGGGATGGGGCTGTTGTGGCTTAACCGATTGGACAAAAAGGGCATCGCCGCCCACAGGCATCGGGCGGTGAGGCGATGGATGAAGATTTTAGGTCTACAGACCCGATAGCTTCACTCGACGACTCACAATCGAAAATTAGCAAAAAGTCCGTTGACATAAAAACCTTGGTTGTGAAAAGATAAGTTCCGGCGCTAAATCCCGGCGGAGAACAATTTCTTTGCGTGTTCGATCAGCGAGCGCCGACGGCGTTTCGGGCTCGACTTCAGGTGGTTTCATTCTCCGCACTGCTCGGGTCGCCTGCACCCCATGGGGGCGATGATATTTCTTAAGAAAGGAGGTAAGGCTGAAAGTCGGAAGATTTATCCCCTGATCCGGAGGAAGGGCCATCGCTCTGGACTAGTGTACGTTATCCGTTAGCCTGATGCTCTGTCTCACTGGCGTCCATTCTGCCTGTGACAGGCCGAGGGTGGACGTGCATTCCTCTTCGGCTTGTTGCTTCCTCCGAGGATGAACAACCATCTGGAAGGAGGACCCATGAATCGCAGATGTGGCAGGCTATGGTTTGCTGTGGCGCTTTGCGGCGTTTTGATGGCGGTCTGGGGGCTCGCCCCCTCAATTTGGGCCGCAGAGCCATATAAGGTTGGGGCCGTTTTTTCAGTCACGGGACGGGCCTCTTTCTTGGGCGACCCCGAAAAGAAAACAGCCTTAATGATCGAGGAGAAGATAAACGCCGGCGGCGGCATCGACGGCCACCCCTTGAAGCTCATCATCTACGACGACGAGGGAGACGCCACCAAGTGCAATCTGGCGGTCAAACGGCTGATAACCCAAGACAAGGTCGTGGCCGTCATCGGCCCCTCCTTGAGCGGTCTCTCCATCGCCGTGGTGCCTTTGGCCGAAAACTATGAGACGCCCTTGATTTCGTGCGCGGCCAGTTACAAGATCGTCTGGGACCCCAAGGACTCTCGGCCCTACAAGTGGGTCTTCAAGACCCCCCAGAGCGACTCCTTGGCCGCGGAGGCCATTTACAGCCACATGAACCAGCACGGCATCAACAAAGTGGCCATCATTACCGGAACCACCGGCTTCGGACAGAGCGGTCGGGAGGAATTGCTCCGGCTCAAAGACGTCCAGGACTACGACATAACCATCGTCGCCGACGAAAAATACGGGCCCAAAGACACCGACATGACGGCCCAACTGACCAAAATCAAAGGCCTCAATCCTCAAGCGATAGTCAACTGGTCCATCGGTCCGACCCAGGTGGTCGTGGTCAGGAACTGGAATGATTTGGGCATGAGGGACATCAAATTTTATCAGAGCCACGGCTTCGGCAGCCGCAAGAACATCGAGCTGGCCGCCGGCGCGGCCGAGGGGGTCTATTGCCCCCTGGGCGCCTGCAACATCGCCGAGCTTCTGCCGGCCAACGACCCCCAGAAGAAAGTGACCATGGAATACCTGGAGATGTACAAGGCCAAGTACAACGAGCCGCTTTCCTCATTTGGCGGGCACGCCTGGGACGCCCTCTATCTGGTGGCGGACGCCTTGAAGGCCGTGGGGCCGGACAAGGCCAAGATCAGGGATCACCTGGAGAACACCAAAAACTTCGTCGGCCAGCACGGCATCTTCAATTTCTCTGACATGGACCACAACGGCCTGACCAAGCAGGCCTTCCGCATGGTCGTGGTCAAAAACGGCGACTGGGCTCTGGCCGATTGATTGAGCCAGCATCCGGGCCGGCCTCGGGCTGGCCTGGATGCTCTGTTTTAGGGTTGGGTTTTTTATGGAGAGCATCTCCCTCGCCGGACAGCTCCTGCAGTATCTCATCACTGGAATCACAATCGGCAGCATCTACGCCATGGTCGCCCTCGGGTTCAACATCATTTACAACGTCACCGAGATCATCAACTTCGCCCAGGGGGAGTTCGTCATGCTCGGCGGGTTGATAATGGTCAGCATCGGCACCGCCCTGGGTCTGCCCTTCTTCCTGGCCTTTCCGCTGACCGTGGCCTTGGTGACAGTGGTCGGCGTGCTCCTCGACAGCGGGGCCATTCGCCCCATGAAGAAGCCGTCGGTCTTGACCCTCATCATGGCCACCATCGCCGCCTCCATCGTCATCAAAGGCGTGGCCATGTTCGCCTGGGGCAAGAACCCTTACGACCTGCCGGCCTTCTCCGGCCGCGAGCCGGTTCACCTCTTCGGGGCGGCCATTCAGCCTCAAAGCCTTTGGGTCATGGGCTTTTTGATTCTGGTGGTCATCGCCCTGACCCTCTTTTTTGAGAGAACGATCTGGGGAAAGGCCATGAGCGCCTGCGCCGACAACCCCACCGCCGCCCGTCTGGTGGGCATAAAAGTGAGACGCATGGTCCTGCTCTCCTTCGCCTTGAGCGCGGCCATCGGGGCCGTGGCCGGCATCGTCATCACGCCCATATCCCTCATGGAATACGACCGGGGGGCCATGCTGGCCGTCAAAGGCTTCGGGGCCGTGGTCCTGGGCGGGTTGGGGAGCTTTCCCGGCGCGGTGCTGGGCGGCTTGATTTTGGGACTGATCGAATCCTTTGGGGCGGGTCTCATCTCCTCGGCCTACAAGGACGCTTTTGCCCTCGTGCTCCTGCTGGCGGTGTTGTTCGTGAAGCCAAGCGGCATCCTGGGAAGCATTGAGGTGACCAAGATCAAGAAGTTCTGAGCATGGAACGAACCTCAAAAACGGCCATGGTCGTCTTTGCGGCGGCGGTGCTCATTTTCCCTCTAGTCGCCGATTTCATTCCCGGAGCGAGCTATTACCCGGACGTGATGGTCTTCGCCGGCATCTACTCTCTGATCACCCTGGGGCTGACCGTGCTCACGGGTTACGCCGGTCAGATATCGCTGGGCAACGCCGCCTTCTTCGGCATCGGGGCCTACTGTTCGGCCGTGGGCACGGCCACCTACGGCTTAAACCCGTGGCTCTGCCTCCTCATCGGCGCCCTGCTGGCCTCGGCGGTGGCGGTGGTGGTCGGGGCGCCTTCGCTGAAGCTGCGCGGCCACTATCTGGCCATGGCCACCTTGGCCTTTGGCATCATCATTTTCATCATCTTCAACGAGGAGGTGGAGCTGACCGGCGGACCGGACGGCATGGGCGGCATCCCCGGCATCTCGCTGTGGGGTTTCAAATTCAACTCGATGCTAAGGTATTATTACCTGGTTTGGATAATAGTCCTCCTGGCGTTTTGGTTCTGCGTTAACTTCATCGAATCCAGGATCGGCCGGGCCTTTCGCTCCATCCACGGCAGCGAGGTGGCGGCCAACGCCATGGGCGTCAACGTCTCGGCTTATAAAATCCAGGCCTTCGTCTTCTCGGCTCTTCTGGCCTCCATCGCCGGCAGCCTTTACGCTCACTATCTCAATTTCGTCAACCCGAGCACCTTTGACCTCTTCTTCTCCATAAAGCTGTTGATCATGATCGTCATGGGCGGCATGCACAGCATCTGGGGGGCCATCCTCGGGGCGGTGCTCATCACCTTTTTGAGCAACGAATGGCTCCACGCCTTTGAGGAGTTTGAGGTGTTGGTCTACGGCGGCATCTTGCTGTTGATGGTCATGTTCCTGCCCGACGGCCTGGCCAGCGTCCCGGAGAAGATGCGAGCCGCTTTTGGGAAGAGCATCCGGCAGAAGGCCTCATGAGCCAAAGGATCCTCGAAATCAACGACGTCACCATGGCCTTCGGCGGACTGATGGCCCTGTCCAACCTCAGTTTTAAAATGGAGAGGGGCATGATCAAGGCCGTCATCGGACCCAACGGCGCGGGCAAGACGACCCTTTTCAACGTCATCACCGGCATCTTCCCGCCCACGGCCGGGAAGGTCCGCTTCAAGGAAAACCTCATCACTGGTTTGAAGGCCCATCAGATCGCGAGCATAGGCATCTCCAGAAC
>CAYXRH010000063.1:0-14758 GCA_964466355.1 uncultured Thermodesulfobacteriota bacterium | reverse complement strand
AATTATAACGCATTATAGGAATTAACGGTAACTTTTTATGCAATATCCAGGCTAGAGGACTGGACTTTCGTGGAGTCATTGCCTCAACTTCGTCCCATGTTCAGGCGGACATATAACGCAGAAGATCTGAAGAGTAGGATTGGCGGCTATTTTGAGGAACTCATCCACCTGATCGATGCCGATAACAGTGGGGATATCTCCAGCGAGGAGTTTCAGCCGATATGGGAATTGATGCGCGAGGCCAATCTCACCAGCGCTCCCCTGGAGGATATTGATCGCCGCTGGGATGAGTTCAAGGAAAGAGCTCATGCAAATGACAAAACGAATAGATGGACAGACATAATTGAGCAAGGGATCACGGCCTTTCGCAGATCGAAATGGAATAATTACCTTCGTTTTAGGCTCGTTTCGGCGGGACAGACTTTTGATAACATCCTTTGGGATGACGTGCAGGTGGGCTCCATAGCGACCACCCAAAAGGAACCGCTACAACTGTATCTCATTCCAGATTATTCAGTTACGAGTCAATGGCCTGATATCAACGATTACCTGAGTTTGGCTACGGCCCACCGTGGCACTGGCGATACAAAAGTAGATATAGAGCGAATCGCCCGTCAAAAACGAGAAGAGGCGGTAGAGATCGCCAATATGATCCACAACCATATTTTAGAATGGATGATGGAAAGGAAAAGTCGTCGTAAAAAGATTGGTTTAACGTAATTCCCTGAGAAAATTTTTTGGTGTCAGGGATGTGATCCTGGCAGCACGGCTTATGGAACTCAATTTATGATATTTAATCCCAGGCACAGCTTACTTATCTCTTACACCAATCTCCAACAACCCCTCCCTCCTCCTTTGTGAAGGCACCTCAAAGATTTTACAGGAAGCATATGATATTATACCATTTTTCCTTTATGATGTAACGAATGGCGCCACGATTGATCGAAGACGCTTTCGCGCCCAGGGCTGGGTCTAAGGTGTGTTTGTTTCATTTCAATGAGAAAATGGTATTACTCCAGAGCGTGGCTTCATTTCCTTGACGACGGGCGCGAGTTGATCGAGAATGCCGCCTAAAAAAGCGCCCTGAGGCGCAAGGGAGGGATGGTGGTGCAGACCTGGATCGACGGCCGGTTCGTGGATTGGCGCCAAGCCAACGTCTCCCTGCTGTCCCACGGTTGGGGGCGGGGGGTGGCCATCTTTGAGGTCATAAACATCCTCGCCACCGCGGACGGCCCGGCCTTCTTTTGCCTCGAGGAGCACCTGGACCGGTTTTTCAACTCCGCGGCCCTGATGAAAATGGAGCTCGCCCTCTCCAGGACGGAGCTTTTCGAGGCCGTTCTGGCCACGGCCAGACAAAACGAGGTCAAGGCCGGCTTCTGCAAGTTCTTCGGCTACTATCCCGCCGTGGAGTTCGCCCCGGTGCCCAAGGACAAAAGGGTGAGCGTGGCCATCTTTTGCGTTGACAACGACTACTTCGGCCTTGACCCCCAAAGCGCCTCCCGCCCGCTGAGCGCCGGCGTGGCCCCTTACAAAAAGCTCCACCCCGAGACCGTGCCCCTCAAGGCCAAGGTGACCGGGTTTTACGTCAACGCCTACCTCTCGGCCGTGGAGCTGGCCGGCCGGGGCATCGACGACCCCATCTTCGTCGACACCTCCGGCTTCGTCTGCGAGGGCGGGACCCACAACAACTTCTTCGTCAAAGACGGCCTCATCAAGACCCCGCCCTTGAGCCGCGTCCTGGAAGGGACCACCCGGCGGGTGGTCATCGAGGTCGCCCGGGAGGCCGGTCACGACGTCGAGGAGGTGGACGTCAAGATCGAGGAGCTGGCTGCCTTTGAGGAGGCCTTTTGCACCGGCAGCCTCATCAAAGTCGCCCCCATCCGGTCCATCGACGGCCGCGTCCTGGGCCAGGTCTGCCCCGGACCGGTGACCGCCTCGGTCATGGCGGCCATGGACCGGGTCTACAAAGGGGAGTTAAAAAACCACCGCCATCGGCTGACCTTTGTCGGCTGAGCATCACCCGCCGCGGCCTTGATCCTTCCCACCCCAGCCTGACAAACGGGTCTTGATGAGGTAGTCTCAAAATACAGCAGACCGGGGGGTCCGCTCAAGAGACCATCAGGAGGAGGAAGAAGATGAGCGACAAAGTCTTGATCATCATCGGCACCGGGGATCACGAAAAAGCCAAGACGGGCTGCCGCTACGCCATGCGGACCCTTCAGGAGGGCTGGCTGGAGAGGGTGAAGGTCGTCTTCTTCGGGCCGGGGGAGAGGGTTCTCGTCGAAAACCCGGACATCCAAGAGATGGTCAAACACATCGGCCAGGCCGAGAAGCCGCTGGCCTGCAAGGCCATCTCCGACGAGTCGGGCACGTCCGGGCGGATCGAGGACCTCGGCGTGGAGGTGGTCTACGTCGGGAAAATCATCTCTGATCTGATCAAGGAGGGCTGGACGCCCATGGTCTGGTGAGCTGCCCACCTCTCGGCCGAGCTCATCGTCAGGCCATCAGCCGGCCGCTTTCCCTGATTTTCCCCTCCACGGCGCGAACTTTAAGAGAATGAGAAGTCCGGGCAAGGCGATGAAGGTGCAGAAGATGAAGAAAGCCGGCCAGCCCACGTTCTTGACCAGAAGCCCGGTCGGGGCCGCGGCCATGACCCGGGGCACGCCCATGAGGCTGGAGAGCAGGGCGTACTGGGTGGCCGTGAAGCGCTTGTTGGTCAGCGAGGCCATGAAGGCCACGTAGGCGCTGGTGCCCATGCCGGCGCTCAGGTTCTCGAAGGCGATCACCGCCACCAGGGCGGTGACGCTGGGGCCGATGTGGGCCAGGGCGGCGAAGCCGGCCGTGGAGACGGCCTGGAGGACGCCGAAGACCCACAGGGAGCGATTTATGCCCAGCTTGAGCATCAGCAGGCCGCCGGCCAGGCCGCCGAGGATGGTCGCCCAGAAGCCGAAGAGCTTCACCACCGCCCCGATCTCGGTCTTGGTGAAGCCGAGATCCAGATAAAACGGCGTCGTCATGGCGCTGGCCATCTGGTCGCCGATCTTGTACATGAGGATGAAAGCCAGCATCCACAAGGCCCCGGTGCGGGTGAAGTAATCGATGAAGGGATCGATGACCGCTTCCTTGAGGCTTCGCGGCGCGCCCTGGGGCGCCTCCGGCTCCGGGGTGAGGAGGGTGGTCAAGACGCCCACGGACATGCAGGCGGCCATGATGAGATAGACGGCCCGGAAGGAGACGTGGTCAGCCATGATCAGACCGCCGCCCGAGGCCAGAAGCATGCCCACCCGGTAGCCGTTGACGTAAAGGGAGGAGCCGAGGCCCAGCTCCTCGTCGGCCAGGTCTTCGCGGCGGTAGGCGTCGACGACGATGTCCTGGCTGGCGCTGAAAAAGGTGACCAGGAAGGCGGCCAGGGCGACCAGATAGGGGCTTCGGCTGGGGTTGGTCAGGCCCAAAAAGACGATGGCCGCGGCGAGGCAGACCTGGGCCGCGAGCAGCCAGCCCCGCCGCCGGCCGAGAAAGGGCGGCGTGAAGCGGTCCATGAGGGGTGACCAGAGGAACTTGAGGGTGTAGGGCAGACCGACCAAGGCCATCAGCCCGATGACGGTCAGATCGACCCCCTCCTCCTTCATCCAGGCCTGGAGAAGGGTGATGGTCAAGAGAAGGGGCAGACCGCAGCTGAAGCCCATCACCCCGGCGACGAGCATACGGCGGCTCAAGATCACTCTCACCACGGACGGCATCATCGAGCCTTTCAAGTCAAACAAGACCCCCCTCGGCCGGCGAATGAAAGTCAGCCTGCCCTGGCCTGGCAATGTAACAAAAGGGGATGCTTGAACCTACATATTTCTTGGAGCGGGGCGGATTTCAACACCGGGAGGAGCACTCGAGCGGGGACCCCATAAGGCCGCGGCGGGCTGAAAAATAATCTTGACAGCCGACCGAGGGAAAGCCACCATAGCTTATGAATAGATTTCGATATTGTGGAATGGTTTTATTTCTATAAACTGTAGACACCACATTGAAGAATAACAGTTATAAGGATAGATTCATATATTCGTGAACAGCATGCTGAACACAAAATGGGTTAGTGTCAACATTTGGGAATAATTGGTGTTCCAAGGGATGTAGAGACATTAAAACGTTTGGCTGATGTTGGGAGGCAGCTATGGGCAAGTACCTATCCGTGCTCCTGTCGGTTTGTTTAATCCTTTTCCTGATTCCCTTGACCGCTTTCGGGGACAAGGACACCATGATCGTCGCCCTGGAAGCGGACGTGACCACCCTTGACCCGCACATGCACGTCAATACCCCTGAATTCAACATCCTTTCGCACATTTTCGACCACCTGACCGAAATAGACGATGACGCCAACATCGTTCCCTGGCTGGCCAAGTCGTGGAAATGCGAGCCTGATCAGGTGACTTGGACGTTCTATCTCCAAGAGAACGTCAAGTTCCACAATGGTTATGACTTGACGGCCGACGACGTGAAATTCAGCCTGGAGAGGGTTCTGAATCCTGCCCAGAAATCTCCCCAAGCATACAAGATACGACCGATTAAAGAAATTCGGGTCATCAACCCGACCACCGTCCAAATCATCACCCACAAGCCGTTCCCGACGCTCCTTGGGGAGTTGAGAACTGTAGAGATCATGTCCCGGCGGGTGGTCGAGGAGATGGGCGACAAGGTGTCGTCTGAGCCCATCGGCTCAGGGCCGTTCAAATTCGTCCGCTGGGTGCGCGACGACCGGATCGAACTCGAAGCCGTTTCGGGACACCACGTTGTCAAGCCCAAGGTTAAGCGGGTCATCTTCCGCATAATTCCCGAGGTCTCCACCCGGGTGGCCGAACTCAAGGCCGGCGCAGTCGATATAATCAAGAATCTCCCGCCCAGCGAGATCAAAACCTTGGAAAAAGATCCCCAAATCAAGGTCAGCCGCTGCCGTAGCTTGCGAGTCATGTATGTCGGCTTCCGCTGCGATCGCAAGCCGTTTGACGACAAGAAGGTCCGGCAGGCCATCGCCTACGCCATCGACAAAGAGAGCATCGCCAAGTATCTCTTGGAAGGATTCGCCTCGGTGGCCGCCAATCCCGCCGCTCCGGCTTGTTTTGGGGCGAACGACAACATCCGTCCTTACCCCTATGACCCCGAGAAGGCCAAGAAGCTTTTGGCCGAGGGCGGCCTGCCGAGTGATTTCAAGACCTACTTTGATTCGCCGAGCGGTAAGTACCTGGCTGATCGTGAGATTGCCAGCGCCATCGTCAGCGACATGAAGAAGGTCGGCCTCGACGCCGAACTGCGTGCCAGCGAGTACGGCACTTTTCTGAAATACGTCAACACAGAGCCGTCCGTTTTCCTTTTCGCCTGGGGGGCCAACATTCCTGACGTGGATTCGGTCTTTTACCGCAACTTCCATTCCTCCTCAAAAAACCGGATCAGATACTCCAACCCGGAAGTGGACCGGCTTCTGGACGCCGGGCGATCGACCGTGGATGAGGCGACACGGAAAAAAGCGTATTTCAAGGCCCAGGAGATCCTCCACGAAGACCTGCCCTGGATACCGCTGGTGGTGCTGGATGATGTTCTGGCCATGCAAAAATCCGTGAAAGGCTTCAGGTCACGGCCAGACGAAAGGATTCGGCTGTTTGACGCCTACAAGGAATAAGCGGCGGCATGTTCTGGCTCAGATACCTGTCGATGAGGTTGGGCCAGGCGGCCGTAATTTTGCTGCTTTTGTCCCTGGGGCTGTTCCTGCTCCTGAAACTGAGCGGCGATCCGATCACGCTGATGCTGCCCTCGGACGCCACGCCCGAGGATATCGCCGCCTTGCGGCGGGCCTGGAAGCTGGATCGACCTCTCCATGAGCAGTACTTGAGTTTTTTGGCGGGGCTCAGCCGCGGGGACTTCGGAACATCTCTTAAATACAACGCCCCGGCCTTGCCGATAGCCTTGGAGCGTTTTCCGGCCACGGCGCTCCTCGGAGTGGCGGCTATGACTTTTGCCGTGGCTTTGGCGATCCCGGTGGGTATCTTTTCGGCGGTGAAGCGCGGGACCGGCTGGGATCGCCTGGCCACGGGCGTCCTCCTTTTCGGACAGTCGATGCCCGTTTTTTGGCTCGGCATCATGTTGATGATGATCTTCGCGGTTCAGTTGAGGCTGCTTCCGCCCTCGGGTTTCGGATCCTTCAAGCATTTGATTTTACCCGCCGTCTCACTGGGCTTTTACTCCTCGGCTCGCATCGCCCGTTTGACCAGGACGAGCATGTTGGAGGTTCTCAATCAGCAATACATCATCACCGCTCGGGCAAAGGGCGTTTGGGAATTCCTGGTGGTCGTCAAGCACGCCTTCCGCAACGCCTTGATTCCGGTGGTGACCATGACCGGGATCCAATTAGCCGCCCTTCTCGGCGGCGCGGTGCTGACGGAAACAGTCTTCTCTTGGCCGGGTGTGGGGCGCCTGATAGTCCAAGCCGTCTACAACCGGGACTACCCCCTCGTCCAGGCCGGGGTTTTCATCGTCGCCTCGATGTTCATCCTGGTGAATCTCACCGTGGACATCCTTTACTCCGCCATTGACCCCAGAATAAGACACTGAAATGAAAAATCTGAGGTATGCTGAGAAGTAATTTCGGTCGATCCATCCTCCGCAGCCTGTCCACTCTAATCGCTCTGGGCCTGTTGGTGGCCATCTTTGCCTCGGCCGTTCTGGCGCCTCTTTTGCCTCTGCGCGACCCGCAAGAGCAAAGCCTGCGCGATCGCCTCAAGCCGCCTTTGCATTGGGGACGCGACGGCAAGGCTTATCTGCTGGGCACGGATCAGATGGGCCGAGACGTGCTCAGCCGCATCATTTTCGGCGGCCGGGTCTCGTTATTCGTCAGCTTCACGGCCACCACCTTGGGCATGCTCATCGGTGTCAGCCTCGGCCTGATCGCCGGGTTTTTCAGGGGGCCGCTGGAGCATTGCATAATGCGACTGACCGACGCCCAGATGTCCTTTCCCTTCATCCTGGTGGCGGTTTCGGTCATCGCCATCCTCGGGCCCAGCGTGGCCAACTTGGTTCTTGTGTTGATGCTTTCCGCGTGGGCGCCGTTCGCCCGGATCGTGCGCGGCGAATTGCTGCTTCTCCGAGAGCTGGATTACGTGACGGCCATCCGGGCCCTCGGCGGCACCGACGCCAGAATCATCATGCGCCACATTCTGCCTCAAATCCTGAGTTCAATAATCGTCGTCGCCAGCCTCGAAATCGGGCGAATCATCTTGATCGAATCCTCCCTCAGCTTCCTGGGGCTGGGCGTTCCGGAATCAGTGCCCTCCTGGGGGGGCATGCTCAGCGATTCCCGGAAATATCTTCTCAACGCCTGGTGGTTTTCAACCTTCCCGGGGTTGATCATCGTCATGGTCGTGGTCAGCGTGAATCTTTTCGGGGATTTTCTGAGGGACTATTTTGATCCCAAGCTGCGCGGAGTCGGAAACATTGGCTAGTCTCGCGTCCCCGGAGTGGTTTATATAAAAGGGCTGAGCGGTTGGAAAAAAGAGAAACACAAAAATATAAAAACATTCACTAATAGGAGAAAGACCTTGAAAATACTCGCCGCCACCATATCCCATGAATCAAACACCTTTTCCAACATCGCCACCGACTTGAATCAGTTCCAGCAGCGTGGTTTGTTCAAAGGCCAGGAGGTCGTCCGGCGGTTCGAGGGGACCAACACCGTCTGCGGCGGTTTTTTGAAAGCGGCCGCAGAAGACGGCCTTCAGCTCGCGCCCCTCTTTCATGCTTCGGCCTATCCTTCGGGCAAGGTCACGGCCGAGGCCTTTGACGCTCTTTTGGACTTGCTTCTGGAGGGCCTGAAGAAGGAGGGCCTTGGCGACGGAGTCCTCTTGGACCTCCACGGGGCCATGGTCTCCGAGAATTACGACGACCCTGACGGCCAAATCCTCGACGCCGTCCGCCGCCTGCTCGGGCCGGACGCGCCCATCGCGGCGGTGATAGATCTACACGCCAACATATCCCCCCTCATGGTCAAATCAGCCAGCGCGCTCATCGGCTACAAGACGTACCCCCATGTTGACATGGCTGAGCGGGGGTACGAGGCCGGCAAGCTGATGACCCGTCTGGCCCGCGGCGAGGTCAGACCCACGGCCGCTTTGGTCAAGCCGCCGATGCTTCCGACCTCCCAAAACATGGTCACCGGCCGGGAGCCCATGAAGTCCCTGCTTTCACTGGCCCAGGAGGCCGAAAAAGATCCTCGCGTCTTGAACGTGACCGTGTCCGGCGGCTTTCCGCCGGCCGACGTGTGGGGGGCCGGCTTTTCCGTGGTGGCCACCACCGATGACGACCCCACACTGGCCGCGGAAATCGCCGAAAAAATCGCCCAAAAGGCCTGGGCTCTGAAGGAGGGTTTCCTGGGCGGCCCCGTGAGCCTGGCCGAGGCGGTCGCCGAGGCGATGCAGAGCCACGACGGCCTGGTGACGGTGGTGGACATCGCCGATAATCCGGCCACTGGTGGTCCCGGGGACGGACCGGAGCTGGTGCGGCTTCTCGTTGAGAAAAAGGCCCGGAATTGCGCCTTTGCCTCCATCGCCGACCCAGAGGTGGTTCAGGCCGCGGTCGAATCAGGCGTCGGAAGCCGCATTTCAGTTCATCTTGGCGGAAAGACGGACGGGTTGCACGGCGAGCCCTTTTTCCTCAAAGACGCCTACGTGAAGATCATCGCTGACGGAAGATTCGTGAACCGAGGGCCCATGGCCACCAACGTGGCCGTGAACGTGGGCCGGACGGTGGTCTTGGTCGCGGGCGGGGTTGAGATCATCGTCACCGAACAAAGGATTTCGCCCATCGACCTCGAAATGTTCAGATTCGTGGGCATTGAGCCGACGCGGAAATCGATCATCGGCCTCAAGGGCAAAGGACATTTCCGGGCCTCCCTTGAGCCCATCTCCCGCAAAATCATCATCGCCGAGGGGCCGGGCATCACCGGCTCGGATCTGAGCCGCCTGAACTTCGTAAACCTTCGCCGGCCCATGTTCCCCTTGGATGATAATGCCTCCTATGAAGAGAACACCCTGAGGTTTCCCGAGTAGTTGATTCTGAGGCCACAAAATGGCCGGAAGAAAAAGTTGACGGATTAAGCGCCGTGCTCAAAGTCAGAAACCTGCGGACGCATTTTTTCACCGAGGCCGGATTGATTAAGGCGGTCGACGGGATTGATTTGAGCATCGGCCAGGGACAGACCCTGGGCCTGGTGGGCGAATCGGGCTGCGGCAAGAGCGTGACCGCTTTATCGATCATGCGCCTGGTTCAACCGCCGGGCCGGATCGTCAGCGGCCAGATTCATTTCGGGCGGGACAACCTGGTGGCTCTGACCCCTCAGGAGATGAGACGAATCAGAGGCAATCGCATCTCCATGATCTTTCAGGAACCGATGACCTCGCTCAATCCGGTCTTTCGCGTGGGGGACCAGATTTGCGAAGCCATCAAGCTTCATCAAGACATCTCCCGTCGAGAGGCCATGAAGATGTCCGTGGCCATGCTGACCAAGGTCGGCATCCCCGAGCCCAAACAGCGGGCCAGGGAGTACCCCCATCAAATGAGCGGGGGCATGCGCCAGCGCGTCATGATCGCCATGGCCCTGTCGTGCAATCCGGCCTTGATGATCGCCGACGAACCGACGACCGCCCTTGACGTGACGATTCAGGCTCAGATAATGCGCTTAATGAACGAATTGAAAGAAGATTTTAATGCTTCGATACTTCTCATCACCCACGACCTCGGGGTCATCGCTGACATGGCCCAATCGGTGGCGGTGATGTACGCCGGAAAGATCGTCGAATACGCTGACGTAATCCCGCTTTTCAAAACGCCGCGCCATCCGTACACCATCGGCCTGATGGACTCAATCCCAAAGATGAATAAACCTATCCCTATAAACCGAAAGCTTAAGACCATTCCGGGGGTGGTTCCCAGCCTGTTGGGACTTCCGGCCGGATGCAGCTTTCAAGACCGCTGCGAGCGGGCCTTCGAACCGTGCCGCCGCGAATCGCCGTCGCTGATCGAATTAGAAGCCGGTCACGTCGTGAGGTGCTGGCTTTATGCCGTCACGTGATCTTTTGAGAGTTGAAAACCTGAAGAAGTACTTCCCCTTGCGGAAGCGGTCCTGGCATCATCCGGCCACCTCCGTGAAGGCGGTGGACGGCGTTGATCTGGTGGTCGCGTCGGGGGAAACGTTGGGTCTCGTCGGTGAGTCCGGGTGCGGCAAGACCACCCTGGGGCGCTGCATCCTCAGGATTGAGGAGCCGACCGCGGGCCTGGTTTTTTTTGAAAATCAAAACATCATGAACTTTGATCGCAAAAGGTTGCGCCGGCTGCGGAGGGACCTTCAGATCATCTTTCAGGATCCTTACTCGTCCTTGAACCCTCGCATGAAGGTCGGCCAGATCATCGCCGAGGCCTTCGAAATTCACGGCCTTCTTTCCAAATCCCAGCGTTCGGCCGAAGTGGAAAGCATCATGTCCACGGTGGGGCTTTCGCCGGAACAGATGGATCGATTTCCCCACGAATTCAGTGGCGGTCAACGACAGCGAGTCTGCGTCGCCCGGGTCCTGGCCCTGAGGCCCAAGCTGGTCATCGCCGACGAGCCGGTTTCGGCCTTGGACGTTTCGATTCAAGCTCAGATTCTTAACCTGCTGGTCGATTTGCAGGCGGAGTTCAACCTGACTTACCTTTTTATTTCCCATGATCTGAGCGTGGTCCGTCACTTGTGCAACCGGGTGGCGGTGATGTACCTCGGCCGGATCGTGGAGCAGGCGGACAGCGTCGATCTCTTCGCGCGGCCGCTGCATCCCTACACCCAGGCCCTCGTCTTGGCCCTGCCCATCCCTGATCCGTTGAGAAAGAAGACCGACTTCATTTTAGGGGGGGATGTGCCGAGCCCCATTCACCCGCCCCCTGGCTGCAGCTTTCACACCCGGTGCCGCCATCAAGCGGCCATCTGCCGGCAACAAAGGCCCGTCCTTGAAGAAAAGGAGGCAGGCCACTGGGTGGCCTGCCATTTCCCGAATAGCGATTTACTAACCTGATGAATGGATATAAAATCACTCAACGTGGCGCGGAGGACGGAATCTGCTATCAATAGCCAGATGACGCAGCCCGAAGGGCCTGAAGGTCCGAGGCGGGCAGGGGTTTGGCGAGCTGAGCCCGCGTTTTTCAATTGTCTTCGCGGCCAGAGACAGAAAGGGTACTAGCCTCCTCCACTCGCCTGGCCGAAGGCGGCCTGAGTTTTTGATCAAAGGAGAAGATCGTGAAAATCCTGAGCATGCATGACGCCGTCGCCGAGCACGTCCGCGACGGCGACGCCGTGGCCATTGAAGGCTTCACTGCCTTCATCTGCTTCTCGGCGGCCCACGAGATACTCCGCCAGGGCCGACGGGATCTGACTTTGTGCCGCATGACGCCCGACGTGATTTACGATCAGATGATCGCCGCCGGCTGCGCCAAAAAGCTGGTCTTCAGCTATCTGGGCAACCCCGGCGTGGGGCCGCTTTTTTGCATCCGCCGGGCGGTCGAAAAGGGCGCCCCGCGACCCATCGAGCTCGAGGAGTACTCCCACTTCGGCATGATCTGCCGTTACACCGCCGGCGCCTCCCGCCTGCCCTTCTTCCCCTTGCGCTCCTACCTGGGCAGCGACCTGCCCCAGGCCAACGAACGCATCAAGTTCGTCGAAAGCCCTTACGGCGACGGCAAAATAGCCGTGGTGCCGCCGCTGAACCCGGACGTGGCCATCATTCACGCCCAGCGGGCCGACGCCAGCGGCAACACCCAGCTGTGGGGGCTTCTGGGGGTCCAGAAGGAGGCCGCCTTTGCCGCCCGGAAGGTCATCGTCGTCGTCGAGGAGATCGTGGACGAAGACGTCATCCGCCGCGACCCCAACCGGACCGTCATCCCCAACCTGGTGGTCGACGCCGTGGTCTGTCAGCCCTTTGGGGCCCATCCGTCCTACGTGCAGGGGTATTACGACCGGGACAACCTCTTCTATCTGGAGTGGGACCGCCTCTCCCGGGACGAGGCGGCCACCAGGGCCTGGCTGGAGGAGTGGGTTTACGGCGTCGAGGACTGGGAGGGCTACCTGGCCAAGTGGAGAGAAAAAGACCCCGACTTCTCGACCCGCCTGGCCCCGGGCGAGAAACTCTCCACGCCGGTCAACTACGGCGTATACGCATAAGGAGTGGTCATCATGAGCGATTACACCCCGACTGAGTTCATGATCGTCTCCTCGGCCCGGGCCCTGGCCGGAGAAAGGATCGTCTTCGTCGGCGTGGGCCTGCCCAACATCGCCTGCAATCTGGCCCGCCGGACCGTGGCCCCGGATTTGGAGCTGGTTTACGAATCCGGCGTCTTCGGGGCCCGCCCCTCCCGTCTGCCGCTGTCCATCGGCGATCCGACCCTCGTCCCTGGAGCGACCTCGCTGTGCCCCATGGCCGACCTGTTCATGAACTACCTCCAGGCCGGGCGGGTGGAGTCGGCCTTCCTCGGCGCGGCCCAGATTGACCGCTTCGGCAACCTCAACTCCACTGTCATCGGCGATTACCACAAGCCCAAGGTGCGCCTGCCTGGCAGCGGTGGGGCCTGCGAGATCGCCATTCACGCCCAGAAGATATTCATGATCATGCGCCTCAAAAAGCGGGCCTTCGTCCAGCGGCTGGACTTTTGCACCAGCGCCGGACACCTGAGCGGCCGAAAAGGCGAGCGGGCCGCCCTGGGCATTCCCGGTCAGGGCCCCAAACAGGTCATCACCGACATGGCCATCTTTGGCTTTGACGAGGATTCGGGCGAGATGACCCTTGCGGCCACCCGGCCCGGGGTGAGCGTCGAGGAGGTCCAGAGCGAGGTCAGCTGGCCCCTCAAAATAGCCCCTGATCTCAAGGAGGCCGAGCCGCCCACGCCCGAGGAGCTGAGGCTCATCCGCGAAGAGCTGGACCCCCAAGGAGTGGTCAACAAATAAGGGCGGACATCACTTTTTTAGGAGGCGTTCATGGAAGAGGTGGTCATCATCAGCGGCCTTCGGACCCCCATCGGGGCCTACGGCGGCGCGCTCAAGGACGTCCCGGTCTACAGGCTGGCCAGCTTGGTTTTAAATGAGGCCATCAAGCAAGCCCAAATCGAGGCGGCCGCGGTGGACGACGTCATCATGGGCCAGTCGTACCAGAACGGCGAGTGCGCCAACGGGGCGCGGATGGCCTTGTTGGACGCCGGCTGGCCGGTGGAGGTCCCGGCGGTGACCTTGGATCGGCGCTGCTGCTCCGGTTTGGACGCCGTCTTTTTCGGCGTGATGAAGATCCAGACCGGCAACGCCGAGGTGGTCGTGGCCGGGGGCATGGACTCCATGAGCCAGGCCGAGCTTTACATTCCGGGCGAGATCAAGTGGGGCCTCGGCGGCAAAAAGGACGAGAAGTGGGGCTTCATGCCCCGGGGGCACGGCGCTTTGTCCATGTGGGGCCTGCCCTTGTACGACCGCATCCAGCGGGCCCGGGTCATGTCCCAGCCCGTGGAGCGCTTCGGCGAGCTGAACTCGATGATGACCTGGGCCGAGACGGCGGCCAGGGCAGAGGGCGTCTCCCGGGAGGAGGCCGACCGCTGGGCCCTGGGCAGTCATCAAAAGGCCCTCGCCGCCATCGACTCGGGCAAGTTCGCCCAGGAGATCGTCCCCATCAGCATTCCCCAGCGCAAAGGGGAGCCCAAAGTGATCGACACTGACGAGACCCCCCGCCGGGACACGACCCTGGAAAAGCTGGCCAAGCTGCGTCCGGTCTATTCGGACGGGATGTGCACGGCCGGCAACTCCTCCACCGAAAACGACGGCGCGGCGGCGGTGGTGTTGATGAGCCAGAAGAAGGCCGCGACCCTCGGCCTCGAGCCCCTGGTCCATTTCCGGGCCTGCGGCCTCGCCGCGGCTGATCCGACCCTGACCTATCCGGCCGTGCCGGCCTCGGTGGAAAAGGCCTTGGCCAAAGCCGGGCTCAGAATGGACCACATCGACCTCATCGAGATCCAGGAGGCCTTCGCCGTCCAGGTTCTGGCCGACGCTAAGCTGATGGGCCTCGGAGACAAGGACCTGGCCGACAAGGTCAACGTCAACGGCTCCGGCATCTCCCTCGGCCACCCCATCGCCGCCACCGGGGCCATGCGCCTGGTGACGCTGATTCATGAAATGAAGCGGCGCCAGGCCAGGTTCGGCCTGGAGACAATCTGCGGCGGCGGCGGCCAGGGCATCTCAGCCGTGGTCGAAAGGAAGGGATGAACCAGATCCGTCCGCCGAGGCTGTTTGATCTCCCCCAACGGCTGGCCGGGCTGGGGGATCTGGCTTACAACCTGTGGTGGAGCTGGCATCCGGAGGCAAGGATGCTCTTCAAGAGGCTCGACCGGCCGGTCTGGAAGCTCAGCGTCCACAACCCGGTCAAAATGCTCGGACAGCTCCCTCGGGAAATCTTGGAAGCCGCAGCCGAGGACCCCGACTACCTGCGCCATTACGACGCCGTGCTCTCCCGCTTCAGCCGCTACGTCAATTCCAGGGGGGGCTGGTTTGAGGAGCAGGTTCGAAGCCGCGACGACCGGCCCATCGCCTATTTCTCAGCCGAGTACGGCCTGCACCACTCCCTGCCCTTTTACGCCGGCGGCCTCGGCTTCCTGGCCGGGGACCACCTCAAGGAGTGCAGCGATCTGGGGGTGCCCCTGGTGGCGGTGGGCTTCATGTATCCCGAAG
>CAYXRH010000062.1:0-14842 GCA_964466355.1 uncultured Thermodesulfobacteriota bacterium | reverse complement strand
GGTCCGCTCCGCCTGGGGCGGAAAGCAGCAGCCGGGCAGCTCCCGGCTCTTGAGATGGTACTCAAGGCACTCGCAGCACAACCCCTTGCGCGAACAGACGTCGTAGGTGCAGTTGCATCTGGTCAGGTTCTCTTCCTGGCGGCACTCCATAGATTCTTCTCCCTTCGGTAAGTGATCCGGCCGGTCAAGGCTTCGCCCCGGCCTGGCCGACGATGAGGCCCAGCCTGTCGGCCTCCCGGCACTTGCAGACGTCAAAAGGGCACGGCTTCGGTTCACTGAGCGTCTTGAGCCCACGGTCAGCCGTGGAACCGAGGGCCTGACCCCGGCTCTCGGCCGCGCCGCAGCGGTGAACGGCGCCCCGATGGTCGATGTAGACGTATTCCTTCCCGGCCAGGCAGCGCTCGCCCCGATGGCGATGGTAGCCGTAGATTCCGAGAATCCTTTTGACCGACAGACCGAAGACCTCGGCCAGCCAATCCAGGTAAGGCGCGGCATAGGGCGCCAGAATGGCCGGCCAAGCCATCGATGGGTCGGCCCGCCGCCTCCATTTCTCCAGCTTGAGCTTGCAGTCCAGTCCGGCGGCCTGCATCCGCTCGAAGATGGCCCTGGTCTGGTCGAATTGGTCGTGCCGAGCGATGAGCCGCACCTCCACAACCAGGCCCGCCCGGCGCAGGGTCTTGACCCGCCGGCCAAAAGCGTCGAACTCGGCGAATTCGGGGTGAAAGGTGGCGTGGAGATGATCGAAGCAGGGCCGGCCGGCCTCGTAGACGGCCAGAAGGCGCTCGCTGGACGGGGACAAATTGGAATCCAAGGAGAGAAGAACGCCTTTGCCCCGGCAGAAACGGGCCACCTCCAAAAGCTGAGGGTGCAGGGTCGGCTCGCCGCCGCAGAGGTTCAAACGCCGGGCCTGGAGGCGATTGGCCGTGAAGTCGAGGACCTGGGCGACCGCCGCCGCCGAGGCGTGGCGGCCGCGAGCGCAGAGGCAGTAGGAGCAACGGTAGTTGCAGGCCGTGGTGATGAGCCACTCCACCTCCCGGGATGCTTCCTCCGCCGCTCTCACCTCGCCCGCCCCTCGTTAAGCCAATCCCTGAGCAGCTCGGCCGTGCGGGCGGCGCCGTTGAGGTCGATCGCCCTTGGCGGGATCTTCACCGGCTCGCGCAGCAGGCGGTCCATCAGCTCCGCCAGCCGCGCCGGCTCGAGGTCGTCGTCTTCGAGGACCCGCGCCAGGTCCAGCCGGGCCAGTTTCCCGGCCCGAAGGCGCTGCTCCTGGTTCTGGCCGAAGGGCCAGATCAGGGCCGGAGTTTTGGCCGCGAGCAGGTTGACCACGGTGTTGTAGCCGGCCAGGCTTAAGGACAGGTCGGCCGCGCACAAAAAGCCCAAAAAATTCTGGCTGAACCGCTGGAGGTGAACTGAGTCCTGGCCCTGGGCCGCGGCCTCGAGCCGGTGGTATTGGTCTTCGGGCGTCAGCGGTCCGCTGAAGACATGGAGCCTGAAGCCCGACCCGGCCAGATTCCGAAAGGCCTCGATGACTCTGGCCAGCAAGTCGGCCCCCACGCCGCCGCCGCCGGCGCTGGCGACGACGAGCCGGTCTCGCTCCGCCAGGCCCAGTCTGGCCCGCTGCTTTTCTCTGAGGCCCGGTTCCGGGGCCGGACCGACGTAGCCGGTGTAGTGCGTCGGAATTTTTATCTCGGCCGCCCGCTTGAAGGTCTCGTCCAGGGTGGACACGTTTTCGTCGGCGTGGATGAGGAGGCCGTCGAAGAAGCGGTTGGCCCGGGCGACGGCTTTTTTCTCGTAGGCCTCCTCATCGAACCGCTCCACCAGGATGTCCCGCAGGCTGCAGACGACGAGGGCGCGGCCGAAGCGGCCGGCCCGGAGGGCCTTGAGGGCGGGCTGAAGCTCGGACTTGAACAGACGCCGGCCAAAGGGGAAGTACTCCACCAGGAACAAATCGGGGCGGTGCTCCTCCAAGAGGGCCATCAACCGCTCGGCCCGGCGGGCCATGACCTGGGCGACCCACTGGCCCTTGGCCTCGGGGATGAGCCGCCGGAACTTGTCGTCCATGCGCAGGGCCGGCTGCCGGGCCTCGGTGACGTTCTCCGGCCAAGGGGCCGGCGCCGGCGGCCCGCCGGTGATCAGAACCACCTTTAACGGAGAGAGGCTCTTGGCTATCTCCAGGCTGCGGAAGAGGTGGCCCACGCCGAGGACGTATTGGCAGTAGAAGACGATCTTTTTAGGGGGGCGGTTCATGTCCTAAACGTCAAGCGCTGAAGGGCGGCTGAAGCCCACTCAGCCGCGCCTCGAATCCGCGGCCGTCAAGCCGGCGCGGAAGGCCTCTTCGTTGAGGCGGAGGAGCTTGGAATCGAAGACGCTTCTAAGTCCCTCCAAGAAGCGATCCGGGCCGAAGGGCAGAACCTCGGCCGCGGCCAGGGCGCCGAGCATGACCATGTTGGCCGCGGCGGGATGGCCCAGATTCAAGGCCACATCCGCGGCCGGGACGATCTTGAGGTCAGGGGTCAGCTTGGCCACGGCCGCTTCGAGGCGGGCCGGGTCAGGATAGCGCTCCTCGCCGGAGAGGCAGCTTATGGGGTTTAGGGGCCGGTCGTTCATGATCACCTTCGTTTCGGCGTGACCGTAGTCCAGAAGAACGCGCAGCGTCTCCAGCGGCTCGAGGCCGAGAATTATGTCGGCCCGACCCCTCGGAATCAGAGGCCCCAGGGCCCGGCGGCCGTGGAGTCGCACGTGGCTCAACACCGAGCCGCCGCGCTGGGCGGCGCCCAGGGTCTCGCCGAGGCTGACCCGGCGGCCGGCCGCCACCGCCGCCGTGGCCGCGACCTTGGCCGCCGTGATCGTGCCTTGACCGCCGACGCCGGTGATGATCAGGTTCACGGGGCGCTCAATGTCCATCATTCAAGCCTCCCCCTGGACGACGATGGCCTCCTGGGGGCAGAGCTGGGCGCAGACGCCGCAGCCGAGGCAGAGAGTCTCGTCGATGACGGCCCGCCCGGCCGCCTCGTCCCAGGCGATGGCCGGGCAGGAGAACTTCTGGCGGCAGAGCCCGCAGCCGTCGCAGAGGGCCTGGTCGATGAAGACCTGGGGCCGGGCCGCCCCCTTGGCCACCTTCAGGGCGCACGGCCGGCGCAGGATGAGGACCCGGGGGCCTGATTGATTCAAGAGATCTTGGATGACGGCGATGGTCTGAGAGAGGTCAAAGGGGTCCTGGATCGTCACCGGCAGGTCGAGGCCTTTGAGGAGACGCTCCATGTCCACCGCTTCGGCCTTGCCGCCGGCGGCGCTCAGGGGGCGGCCCGGATGGGGTTGGTGGCCGGTCATGGCCGTGGTCTGGTTGTCCAGGATGACGCACAAAATGTCGGCAGAGTGGTGTCTGGCGTTGATCAGGGCCCCCACGGCGGCGTGAAAAAAGGTGGAGTCCCCCAAGACGCTGATGACCGGCGCCTCCAGGCCGAAGCGCCTCAGTTGGCCCAGGCCGCAGGCCAGGCCCGCGCCGCCGCCCATGCAGTGCGTGGATTGCAAAACATAGTAGCCGGTCCGGCCCAAGGCCAAGGTGTAGCAGCCGATGTCCCCCAGGACCACCGCCCCCCGGCCGGCGCGGTGGATGGCCTTTCTGAGGGCCCAGAATGAGGCCCGGTGGGGGCAGCCGGGGCAGAAGGTGTGCTCCCGCTTGGGCATCTCCCCGCCCAGCTCGGCCAGGGCCTCCCCCCGGTCGGGGAAGGCCGGCTTTGGCGCCGGCCGGCCGAAGATCTCGGCCAGGCTTTTGACCAGGATTTCGGGGCTGAGGTCGCCCACTCCCGGGCCCAGCGGCCCGGCCACTCGGCCCGAGGTCTGGCCGTGAAAGGCGATGGGCTTGAGCTCGGGGCCGTGCTGGGCGGCCAGGACCATGACCCCCTCCTCGACGAAGGGCTCGTTCTCCTCGCCGAAGACCACCTCCTCGGCCTCGGCGAGGCGGCTCAGGATCAATTTTTGGGGCAGGGGGTGGGTCGCCCCCAGCTTGAGGAGGCCGACCTCTGGGCTCAGGTCCAACATCTCCAGGGCCTCGGCGGCGTAGAGGGCGCTCACCCCGGAGGCGATGACCAGCCGCCTGGCTTTTGCCGGTCCCGTGTAGGTGTTGAAGGGCGATTTTTCGGCTTCAAGCGCGGCCTTGGCCAGCCACTTCTTGAGCCGGGGGTGGAAGGCGGCGTGGGTGAAAAAGCGGTCGGCCGGGTCCACGGCCGCTCTTTTGGTCGCCTTTGTCGCCTCGCCCAGGACCACGTCCCCGCTGGCGTGGCAGATGCGGGTCGTGGCCCGGACGGCCACCGGAAGGTTGACCTTCTCGGAAAGCTCGAAGGCGGCCCGGACCATGTCCTTGGCCTCGCCCACCGAGGCCGGCTCCAGAATGGGCAGCCCGGCCGCCTTCAAAAGGGGGCGGCAGTCCTGCTCCTTGAGGCTGGAGTGGGCCCCGGGGTCGTCGCCGACGATGATGACCAGCCCGGCCCTGATGCCGGCGTAGGCCAGGGAGGTGGCGAAGTCCAGGGCGACGTTGAAGCCGTCCGGCTTCATGGCCGCCACGGCCCTCAGCCCGGCGTAGGAGGCCCCGGCGGCCGCCTCCAGGGCGACGATCTCATTGACGGACCACTCGGCGTAGAGGTCGAAGCGGTCGCTGAGCTCGGCCAGGGTGGACAATATCTCCACCGTGGGCGAGCCGGGATAGGAGGCGGCGAACCCGACGCCGGCCTCCAAAGCCCCCCTGGCCAAGGCCTCGTTGCCGGAGAGGAGGAGCCGCTGTCCGGGCTTGTTGGCGGCGAGGGTCATGGCGCCGATCCCTTTGTATTGATTTAACTTCAAGCCATGAAAGACAGGCAACTAGAATCATGCGATCGACTTGAGAAGCGCGGCGAGGTTCGAGCCTCTCACCCGGCCGCGGTCTCGTCCTTCTCCGGTGGGCGGAAAAAGGCGAAGCGGTAGAGCACCTTTTCCTGGAAGGCCTCCAGATAGAGGTAGATCACCGGGGTGACGAAGAGAGTGATGAGCTGGGAGAAGATCAACCCGCCGACCACGGTCAAGCCCAGGGGCTGCCGGGAGGAGCCGCCGGCGCCGTAGCCCAGGGCGATGGGCAGGGCGCCCATGATGGCGCACAAACCGGTCATGACGATGGGCCGGAAGCGGTCGCGGCAGGCCTCAAAGATGGCCTCGCGGCGGCTGACCCCCCCCTCGGCCAGGCGCTGGTTGGCGAAGTCGACCATCATGATGCCGTTCTTCTTGACGATGCCCATCAACAAAAAGACGCCCACGAAGGCGTAAAGCGACAGCTCGGACTTGAAAACCAGAAGGGCCAGAAGCCCGCCGAAGCTGGCCACCGGCAGGGCCGCCAGGACGGTGAGGGGGTGGATGTATGACTCGTAGAGGGCGCCCAGGACCAGGTACATGACCAGCACGGCCAGGATTATCAGGGCCGGCAGGGCCTTGATGGTCTGCTCAAAGACCTCGGCCTCGCCCTGAAAGGAGGTGCTGATCTCGGGCGGCAGGTTCTCGGCGGCCAGATTTTCGAGCTCCTTGGTCGCCTCGCCGATGGACTTGCCCTCGGCCAGGTCAAAGGAGAGGGTGACCACGTTGAGCTGATCGAGGTGGCGGGCCTCCATGGGGCCGACCGTCTGCCGCCATTTGACCACGGCCTCGAGGGGGATGAGGTCGCCGGTCTTGCTGGAGCGGAGGTAGAGTCGGGACAGGTTCTCCGGATGGCGGCGGAACTCCTTTTGAAGCTCCATGATCACCTTGAACTGGTCGGTGGGGGCCTTGATGGTCGTCACCTTGTAGCCGGCGAAGGCCAGAAAGAGGGCCTGCTCGATGTCGGCCGTGGACACGCCCAGGGCGGCGGCGCGGTGGTGGAGGATTTCGATTCCGAGCTGGGGGTTATTGAGGCTGAGGCTGGTCTGAATGTTGATCAAACCCGGCAGCTCCTTCATCTTTTCGGTGAAGTCGGCCGCGCGTTCGTAGAGCAACTCGGGGTCGCTGGCCCGGAGGGTGAAGGAGTAATCGCCGCCGCCGCCACCACCGCCGACGCCGCCGAAGCTAATGTCCAGGACCGGCACCACCCCGAGGTAGGTCAACACGCCCGGAATCTCCAGGAGACGGGGCTGGAGCATGTGGACCACGTGCTGGGTCGAGTGCCGCCGGATTTTGTGGGGCACCAGGACCACGAACAGGGCGCCCTTGTTGCCGCTCAATTTGCCGCCGGTGCCGGTGACGGTGATGACCCGCTCCACGTACTTGTTTTCCATGAGGAGCTTCTGGATCTCGGTCTGGTAGGCCTGCATCAGCTCGGGGCCGGTGCCGTCGGCGGCGTTTATCTCGCCCATGATGGCCCCGGAGTCGCCCTTGGGCAGAAAGGTCAGGGGCAGCACCTTGAACAGGTGTAGGGTTCCGACCAGGCAGAAGCCCCAGATGAGCAAGGCGATGAAGCCGAAGCGGAGGATACGCTTCAAGATGGCCAGATAGATTCTTTGAAACAAGCCGACGACGGCGTTGGACAGGCGCTCCATGGGGCCGGGGCCTTTTTGGCGGCGTATCTTGAGCATCCGGCCGCACATCATCGGCGTCAGGGTGATGGACACGAGGCCGGAGCAGATGATGGCGGCGACGATGGTCAGGGCGAACTCCCGAAAGACGCGGCCGATGATGCCGGGCATGAGGACGAGGGGGATGAAGACCGCCGCCAGGGAGAGGGTCATGGAGGTGATGGTGCCGCTGATCTCCCTGGCCCCGATCAAGGCGGCCTGGTGGGGCGGTTTTCCTTGCTCCATGTGGCGGACCGTGTTCTCCAGGACGACGATGGCGTCGTCGACCAAAAAACCGACGGCCAAGGTGAGGCTCATCAGGGAGAGGAGGTCCAGATTGAAGTTGAGGAGGCGCATGACGACGAAGGTCGTCAGCAGCGACATGGGCAGGGCCACGCCGGGGATGATCGTGTCCCGCAGCCGGCCCAAAAAGAGAAAGATGACCGCCACCACCAGCCCGAAGGCGATGAGAAGGGTCGATTTGACGTCGTCCACCGCGGCGATGATCGGTTTGGACTGGTCGTAGAGTATTTCAAGCTCCACGGCGCCGGGCATCTCGCGGCGGATTTGGGGCAGGGCCTCCTTGACGGCCTTGGCCACGGCCACGGTGTTCTCGGCCGGTTCGCGATACACGGGCAGGATGATGACTTTGGTCTTCACCTCTCCGCCGCGCTTCCAGGAGCGGACGTCGATGTTGGCCGTTTCCAGGCTCTCCACCGCCCGGCCGAGGTCCTTGAGATAGATCGGCGCGCCGTTTCTTTCGGCCACCACCAGGGCGTTGAACTCCTCGGCCGTGCTCAGCTGGCCCTTGGGGTCCAGATAAAGGCTCAGGTCCCGCCCCTCGATCTCGCCGGCCGGGATGGTCGCGCTGCCCTGTTTGACCGCCGCGGCCACGTCGGTCAGGGACAGACCCCGGGCGGCCAGAAGGTCGGGGTTGAGACGGACGCGCAGGGCCGGTTTGGAACCCCACTTCTCCACCCGGGCCACGCCGGGGATGGTCGAGAGGCGCTTGGCCACGCTGTCGGCCCCGAAGCGGTAGAGCTGCCCCAGGGTCAGGGACGCGGAGGAGACGCTCAGGTAGAGAATCGGCCGGTCCGAGGGGTTTATCTTGGAATAGGTCGGCGGCGAGGGCAGGTCGTCCGGCAGATCCGAGGCGGCCTGGTTGATGGCCGCCTGGACGTCCTGGGCGGCGCTGTCCACGTCGCGGGACAGTTTGAAGGTCAGGACGATCACGGTGTAGCCGGCGAGGGATTTTGAGTAGACCTGCTCCAGCTCCGGGATCTCCATGAATTGATTTTCCAGGGGTGTGGCCACGGTGGAGGCCATGGTCAGGGCGCTGGCGCCGGGATAGGAGACCTCGACGCTGATGGACGGGTAGGTCACATTGGGCAGGGAGCTCACCGGCAGGGACTGGTAGGAGGCGACGCCGAAGGCGGCCAGGGCGATCATGACCAGGACGGTCATGACTGGTTTTTTGATGAAGGTTTCGGAGATGCGCACTATGTTCTTTTCAGGGCCCCTTTTTCCCCGCGGCGGCCTTGGTGATGATCTTCACCTTGCCGTCGGGTTTCAAGCCCAGTTGGCCGACGGTGACGACCCTTTCGCCGGGTTTGAGGCCTCGAGTGATCACCGTCTCGGAGCCGTAGCGTTCGCCGGGGACCACCGTCCGGTACTCGGCCTCGCCGGCCTTGTTGACCACAAAGACGTAGTGCTCCTTCTCCCCGATCTGGAGGGCCAGGGAGGGGATCAGGACCGCCCCCCTGAGCTGGCCGGTGATGAGGCGGACCCGGACGAACTGGCCCGGCCAGAGCGAGCGATCGGTGTTGGTCAGGACCCCCCGGGCCAGAAAAGTGCCGGTGCTGGGATCGACGCGGTTGCTCAAGAAAGCCAGCCGGCCGCGGCGGGGCTGATCATTTTGACCAGCGATGCGGACCTGGATTTCCAGCTCGCCGGCGACGAGGCTGTTGAGCACGGTGGGCAGGTTCTTCTCGGCGAGGCTGAAATCGACGTAGAGGGGGTCGAGGTCTTGAAGAACGACCAGGGCCGTCCCCTGACCGGCGGCGACGAGGTTGCCGGGCTTGATCTGGATCAGGCCGGCCCGGCCGCTGATGGGGGCCCGCATGTCGCAGTTTTCGAGGTCGATCTGGGCCAGCTTGACGTCGGCCCGGGCTTCCTTGAGCTCGGCCGCCTGGACTGCGGCCTGGGACTTGACGTCCTCCAGGTTCTGGCGGGAGACGAAATCGCTCTTGGCCAAAGCGGCCAGCCGCTTGATCTTTCTCTCGGTCTCCTGGAGCTGCGTCTGGGCGACGATGACCGCCGCTTTGGTCTTTTCCAGCCGGGCCTTGTAGACCCGCGGGTCGATGGAGAAGAGGAGGTCGTCGCGCTTTACGTCGTCGCCTTCCTCAAAATGGACGCTCAAGAGGGTCCCGGAGACCTGGGGCATTATGGAGACCACGGCCGCGGCCTTGAGGCTGCCGTTGGCCTCCACATAGAGGGACACGTCGCGCTCGGTCGCTGCGGCCACCATCACCGGACGGGGGGGCGCCTCGGCCAGGGCCGGGGTGGCGGCGAGGCAAAAAACGGCGCCGAGGCCGGCGGCCTTGAGCGCGGATAAAAAGAGGACCGATCCGAGCCGGGGCATCCTCACTCCCCCAGAGAGGGTCTGACCAAGGAACCGCAGGCGTGGGTCAGGCGGGTCAGGGCCAGAAAGAGGCTCGTTTTGGCCGAGATCAGCTTGGCTTTGGCCTCGGTGAGCTGGTTCTGGGCGTTGAGGGCGTCCAAGAGGTCGGCCAAGCCGAGCTTGTAGCTGGCCAGTTGGGCTTCGTACGATTCACTGGCCGCCGTGGTCAGGGCTTGGGCGGACTCGATCTGGCGCCAGGCCGTCTTGTAGGCGATGTAGTAGGACCAGATCTCTGTCTGGGCGTCGAATTCGGCCGCGGCCAGCTCGGCCTCGGCGGAGCGCAGCGTCGCTTCGGCGACTCGCTTCTGGTAGAGCTGGGAGAAGCCCTCGAAGATGTCGAAGTTCAAAATGACGAAGGCCCCCAAATCCCACGAACCGGACTTGTCGTTGAAGTCGTTGCGATCGATCTGGGCTTTGGTGCCCAAGGTCGGCCACAGGGCCGCCTCGGCGGACTTGACGGCGGCTCGAGAGCCTGAGATTGAAGCCCGCAGGGCCAAGAGGTCGGGCCGAGCCTCGAAGGCCTTGGTGACCATCTTGTCGGCCTGCTCGTCCAGCTCTCGCGGCGGCAGCTTCACGGGCGCGGCCACCTTGAGCTCGTGGTCGGCCGACAGACCGACGGTCACGGCCAGGCTCACCGCAGCCAGGCGTTGGTTGCCCTGGGCCTGCTCCAGATCGTAAACGGCCTGGGCCTCGCTGGCCTTGGCCTGGAGAACGTCGGTCTTGGCCACCAACCCCAGGGTGTGTTTTTCCTCGGCCACCTTCAGGGCCACTCGGGTCGCCTCGAGCTGGTCTTGGACCGTGGTGGTCTGCCCCCGGGCGGCCAGGTAGAGGTAGTAGTCTTCCTCCACGGCCAGGATCAGATCCTGAATGGCCTGGTTGTAAGAGTAATTGGCGGCGATGAGGGTCTGCCGGGCCTCTTCCACGGCCGCCTCCCGACCGCCCATCTCCCAGAGGAGGTAAGTCAGCTGCAGGCTCGGCCCCCAGTTGGTCTCCTCGTACTCCTCGGCCCCGAGCTGCTTTCCCTTGGCCTGATAGTTGACGTCATAGGTCAGGGACAGGCTCGGGTACCAGACCGCCCGGGCCACGCCCATCTCCGCCGCCGAAATGCGCGCCTCTTCCCAGGCCTGACGCGTGGTCGGGTTGTTGTGCAGGGCCAGATCGACCAGACGGGCCAAAGACAGCTCCTGGTCGGGCGGCGGAACCATGAGGAACGGTTTTTCCACGCCCGGACCGCTCGGCTGGCCGGTGGCTGGAGGCGGCGTCCAGACCTCGCCCGGCTGCGAGGCCCGCTCGGAAAACGATTCCCGCCAGGCCGGGGTGGTCAGGCAACCGTTCAGACACAACAGCCCGGCCAAGCCCCAGACCGTCAGGAGGCCCAGGCTCCAGCCTCTTCTCCTTCTTCTCTCGGTCGGTCCCCAAGACATGAGCTTCCCGCTACTTGGACTGATGCGTCCACTGGGCGAAGAGGGAAGTGTTGACCTTGACCTCCTTCTGGGCGACGTGGATCAGCCACAGCCGGGAAAAGAGCATGGCCAGCATACTCGCCGCGGCGGCGCCGGTGAGGCCGAACTTCCACGTCAGGATCACCAAAAGGCCGACATCGACCAGCACGGCCATGGAGTAATTCAGGACCAGCTTCATCTGGTTGCCGGTCATGATTAACAGAAAGCCCGGCGCTCCGGACCAGGCCTTGATCAGCCGGCAGAGAATGAGCAGGATCAAGGCGCCGTGTCCGATCTCGAAGCCGGCGCCGAACATGCCCAGGACCGCCTGGCCGAAGACGGCCATGCCGGCTCCGGCGACCAGCGTCGGCCAGAAGGACAGACCGGCCACCAGACCCATCAGCCTCTGAAGGTTATTCAGGTCGCCCTTCTTAAACATGGGCGCGATCTCGGGATTGGCCACGGAATCGGAGGCCTTGAGGAACATGGCCAGCATGTCCGAAGCGGCCAGGACGGCGGCGTAGATACCGGCCTTTTTGGAGCCCATGAAGGCGCCGACGATGAACAGGTCGGCCCGGTAGACGATGATGACGAAGCCGGTCATCAGAAGAATCGGCAGCGAGGCCTTGAGCCACTTGACGGTGCGGTAGACCGCCTCGGCGGCCCGGTATCCGTCGGGCAGGGAGGAGCGGAACTTGTACAAGAGAAAGGCCAGGATGACGCCGTGGACCATGAGCACGGTGGCCACGCCGTGATCGGCGCTGAGATCGTGGAAGATGAAGATCATCGACCCGAAGAAGACCAGCATCAACAGGGGCGGCAGGAAAAGATCAATGAAAAAGCTGACCTTGAATTTCTTCTCTGCCTCCATGGCCCCGGTGGTGACGTTGGTCAGAGCGGCCAGGGGCGTCAGAAGCATGCCCGCGGCGAAGAGAATGCGGTGGTGTATGTCCAAGGGGCTGAAAAGAAATATGATCACCCACGAGATGAGCACCACCGCCCCGCCCACCACCAGGGTGAGCTGCTGGGCCCGGTTGATCAGACCCTTGGCCTTGCCCCATTCGTTCTCGGAGATGTACTCGGGCAGGAACCTCTCCAGGGAGGTCGGAAAGCCCAGGCCGGCCAGATAGGCCAGGAGGGTGGCCGTGGACAAAACAATGGAGTAAAAGCCGAAGTCCTCAGCCCCCATGTACCGGGCCAAGAGCACCTGGATCAAGTACCCGGCGATGACGGCCAGGATGCGGAAGCGGCAGTATATGGCCACGTTCTTGATGAGGTGGGTTCTCAGCTTGGCGAAATCCAAGCTGGGCTGCTCCGCCGCCTGGTGCCTCTGGGCGTGAATCCGGCTCAGGCGGACCTTCACCGCCTCCCCAAGGCCGGTCTTTCGAAGCCAGCCCTTGTCCACCAGGTCTTCGATCACCTGAATCGCTTTTGACTCCTCCTGGTCGGCGATCTTGATCAATTCCGCGAGGGACTGTTCTTTCTTTTGGGCCAGATGGTTGACGATCTTGGCTTCCACTTCGGAGAGGCGGTGGAAATCGGCCCAGTGGTGGGCCTCGACGAATTCGTGCTCAATCTGCCCGGAGGGGAGGTGATGCTCCAGAATGGCGCGCGAGGTCCGCTTTTCAATAGACGAGGCTTTATCCTTGTCCATGCTTCACCCTCGGGGGGCGGCTTTGGGTCACTTCAATGACCGAGCGCCGCCTCGAACGGGCCTCCCCCAGGCTCACATGCTGGAGTATCAATTCAACGATTCCGGAATCCACTTCTCGGGCTCAGACCCTCGCCCCGGCCGGAGGGGATGAAAGACATTCCTCCGCCGCCGGGGCGGAGCCTGAGTCTTATTTTTTAATGACTCAATTCCCGCCGCTGGCACCTGAGCCCTTACTTGGCGTGCTGCTCCAGGTGCGCGGCGTAGCCCTCCAGGTAGGCCACGGCGTCCTCGATGGGCAGGATCTCCGTGTGGCTGCCTTGCCAGAGGGGGTTGTAGCGCACCTTGAGAGACAGATCCTCAGGGCCGTCGGCCTCGACGACGTAGCAGTGTCCGCCGGCGAGGAGAGCGTAGGCCGCCTCGATGGTGCCGTTGTCCAGCATCTCCTTTATGCCGGCGGCGTGCTTGCGGATGTTGGCCGGGCTGGCTTCCATCCCGTGGCCTTGTCCGGTGGGCTTATTGATGATCAGGAACTTCATAATCGCCTCCTTTTCTGTTAATAGTTGCGCTTCTCTTCAATAAACGACTTCAAAGCATGCTTGGCGGCCCAACGCCGCCAAAAGCCCCCGCACCGCCCCCGGCCCGCCCCTTTGGCTTCTGGGGTCGTCACGGACTCGTCTCCCCGAGGGGAAAAAGCTCTCGGGCCGCGTCCCGCAAAAGAGACTCATCATCGAGCCAGGCTCTCTTGTCGGCCTCTTTGACGCGGGTGACGAGCTTTTCGAGCTGGTCCGGGCTCAAGTGGATGTCCAGCTCGGCCAGGCGTTTTTCAAAAGCGGCCCGGCCGCTGTGCTTGCCGAGGATGAGTTGGATCCCTTCCGCGCCGACCATCTCCGGTCGAAACGGCAGGTAGGTGTCAAGATGTTTGAGCAGGCCGTCCTGATGGAGGCCGGCTTCGGTGGCGAAGATGTTGCCTCCGACCACGGCCTTGTTGGACCCCACCGGGACGCCGGTCAGCTCGACCGCCAGCCGGCTCAAGCCGGTCAGTCGGGCCGGGTCCACGCTCACCCGCCGCTTGTAGAGATCCTGGTGGAGGACGAGGGCCAGGACCACCTCCTCCAGGGCGGCGTTGCCGGCCCGCTCGCCGATGCCGTTGATGGTGCACTGGACCACCTGGACGCCCTCGGCCGCCGCAGCCAGGCTGTTGGCCGTGGCCAGGCCCAGGTCGTTGTGGAAATGGACGGCCAGGAGGGCCTTGTCGAGGCCTGAGACCTCGTCCTGGAGGCGGCGAACCTCGTCGCGGACCATCTCGGGGGTCATCAGGCCCAGGGTGTCGGGAAAACCGATGGCCGTCGCCCCGGCGGCGATGGCCTCGGCGTAGACTTGGGCCAGAAAGTCCGGCTCGGTCCGAGAGGCGTCTTCGGCGGCGAAGGCGACGATGTCGAAGCGCCGCCGGGCGTAGTCCACGGCGCGGGTGATCATCTTCAAGAGCTGGGGCCGGGATTTCTTGAGTTTGTGTTGGCGGTGGATCGGCGAGGTGGCCACGAAGAGGCTCACGCCCCGCTTATCCGCCGCCGCCTCGGCCAGGGCCTCGGCGGCGTCGTCGACGTCGCTGTCGAGACAGCGGGCCAGAGCCAGCAGGACCGGTCCTTTGACCTGTCCGGCGATGAGACGGGCGGCCTTGGCCTCGCTGGCCGACGAGGCCGGGAAGCCGACTTCAAGGCTCACCACCCCGGCCCGAAACAGGGCTTCGGCCAGGCGCAGCTTCTCCTCTGGCCTCAGGGAGGCGGCGGGCATCTGCTCGCCGTCGCGCAGCGTGGTGTCGCTGATGATGAGATATGGCAGATCTTGATCAGTCATATAATCAGCCAGGACGTTCAACGAAAACTTTATAATCGCGCCGCGGCGGCGTCAACTTAAATAATTCCCGCCTTCGCCCCCCTCGCCGCCCGGAGCGTCCCATGGGGCTGGCCAACCGGCGGTCGGCGGACTATAATCAGCCTCATCTTGAAAAACTGGAGGCTGGAGCGGCATGACAGAGAATCGACCCGTCGAATACAGCGCCAGCCGCTACGATCACTTCACCAAGGATTTTATAACCATCTATGATAACATAATTATTCGTCGAGTCCTGGACGAACATCAATCCCGCGGCGCCGGCGGGTTTCTTTTTGATCTGGGGGCGGGCACCGGACGGGTGTTGGTCAAGCTGGCCGTCGAGAAGGCTCTCGAATCGCTGAGGTTCGTGGGGTTGGATTACTATCAAGACATGATCGCCCAGGCCAAACAGACCATCAGCCGGGCCGGGCTGGCCGGGCGCATTCGCCTGATTCAGGGCGACGTTCACCACCTGCCCCATCCCGACGGCTGCGCTGAGGTGATCATCAGCCGGTCGACGATTCATCATTGGGCCGAGCCGGTGGCGGCCTTCGAGGAGATTTACCGCCTCCTCGCGCCCCACGGCGTGGCCATCATCCACGACATCAGGCGCGATCCCGACCCTCAAGCCCTGGCCCAGTTCAAC
>CAYXRH010000061.1:0-14870 GCA_964466355.1 uncultured Thermodesulfobacteriota bacterium | reverse complement strand
GTGAGCATCTCCTTCTCTCAGGTCTGGGTCTGGCTCAAGGGCGGGTCCGTGGATGAATCCGCGGCCGTCATCCTGAGCCGGTTTCGCCTGCCCCGGCTCCTCCTGGCCGCCCTGGTCGGCGGCTCCTTGAGCCTGTGCGGAGCCGTCTTCCAGGGGGTCTTGCGCAACCCCCTGGCCGAACCGTTCACCTTGGGCGTCTCGGGCGGAGCGGCCGCCGGGGCGGTCTTTTCGCTCTTGATGCGCCTCGGCGGCACCTGGACCACGGCCCTGATGGCCTTTGGCGGCGCCCTGACCACCGCCTTGATCGTCCTGGGGGTGGCCCGCCGCCGGGGGCGGATGGAGACGGCCACCCTCATCCTGGCCGGGGTGATGGTCAACGCCTTCTTCACGGCGGTGATCATGTTCATCATCTCCACCACCACCGACCAGAAGCTGCACGCCATCATGTTCTGGCTTTACGGGGACTTGAGCGCGGCCGCCCTGGACCACGTCCGGCTCCTGGCCCCGGTGGTCGTCCTCGGCGGGGCCCTGATCTTCGGCTTCTCCCGTCAGCTCAACCTCTTGAGCGCCGGCGACCAGACCGCCGCCGCCCTGGGCGTCAACGTGGAGCGGACCAAGCTGATCCTCTTCGTTTTGGTCAGTCTCCTGTGCGGGGTGACGGTCAGCTTGAGCGGGCTCATCGGCTTCGTCGGCCTGATGGTCCCCCACCTGGGGCGCATGGTCTTGGGCTCGGACCACCGTCTCATTCTGCCCGCGGCCGGGCTCTTCGGCGCCAGTTTTATGGTTCTGGCCGACACCGTGGCCCGGACCGTGATCTCGCCGGCCCAACTGCCGGTCGGGGTCGTCACCGCCGCCCTGGGCGCGCCTTTCTTCCTCCTCCTCCTGGCCAGAAGGGGCAGCCAGTGGTGGTAGGCGAAAAGCCCCTCCTAAAGGCCCAGGGACTCTTCTTTGCCTACGGCCCCCTCGAGGCCGTCTCCGGGGTGGATTTGACCTTGGCGCCAGGGGAGATGCTGGGCGTCATCGGTCCCAATGGCAGCGGCAAGTCCACCTTGCTGGGCTTGCTGTGCGGCCTGCTTCAGCCCCGCCGCGGCCGGGTGATCCTCAAGGGCCGCCCCTTGAGCGCCCACCGGCGCCAGGAGGTCGCCCGGATCGTCGGCCTGGTGCCCCAGGTCTCGGAGGTGGTTTCGGGCTTCAGCGTCCTCGACACCGTCCTGGCCGGGCGGTTCGCCCTCATGGGCCGCCGCCTTTTCGAGAATTCAGAGGACCTGGCCGCGGCCGAGCGGGCCTTGAGGCAGACCGGCCTCTTGGATCTGGCCGGGCGCCGGGCCGGCGAGCTCTCCGGCGGGGAGCGCCAGCGGGTCGCTTTGGCCCGGGCCCTGGCCGCGGAGCCTGAGATACTGCTCCTCGACGAGCCGACCAGCGCCCTGGACTTGGATCACCAGCTCAGAATCATGTCCCTTCTGGAGGAGGCCTGCGCCCGGGACAAACTGGCCGTGGGTCTGGTGAGCCACGATCTGAACCTGGCGGCCCTTTTTTGCCACCGGCTTCTGCTCTTGGACCGGGGCCGGCCTCTGGCCCAGGGACAGCCTGAGGAGGTCATCACCGCCGAGATTCTGGCCCGGGCCTACCGGGTTCTGACGGCCGTTGACCAGGAGCCGGCCCGGGGCCGGCCCCGGGTGACCCTCCTGCCGCCCGGCGGCCCGGTGGAGACGAAGCCCTGAAGGAGAGGCGGGCGGTCAGGTGTCGGCGCCGAGGGGGCGACGGCCCAGGGCCTCGGCCATGTCCGGCTCGGTGATGCCCAAAAGATAGAGGATGTTCATCAGTCGGGCCCGGCCCAGGGAGCCGGCGGCGACCCTGTCGAGGCCCTTCTTGGCGTTGTAGGCGATGCCCAGGCCGGCCTGGCCGAGCATGAGGGCGTCGTTGGCCCCGTCGCCGACAACGACCGTCTGGTCGAGCAGGATGCCCTCTTGGTTGGAGATTTGGTTGACCAGGCGGGCCTTCTGGGCGGCGTCGACGATCGGCCCCGTCACCCGACCAGTGAGGGCCTCGTTTTTGATTTCGAGGCGGTTGGCAAAGGCGAAGTCCAGGCCCAGTCTTTCCTTGAGGTGATCCGAGAAGAAGTCGAAGCCGCCGGTGACCACGCCCAGCTTGTAGCCCAGCCTCTTCAGCGTGGCTACCACCTCCTCGACCCCCTCGGAGAGGCGCAGATCTTCCCTGATTTGGGTCAGCTCCTCGACCCTGAGCCCCTTGAGCAGGGCGACCCGCTGCCTGAGGGCCTCCTCGAAGTCGAAATCGCCCCGCATGGCCTTGGCGGTGATGCGGGCCACCTCGCGGCCCACGCCGGCCCTCTCGGCCATCTGGTCGATGACCTCCACGTCCACCAGGGTGGAGTCCATGTCAAAGAAGACCAGACGCTTGTTCTTGCGGTAGGCCTCCATTTTCTGGAGGGCCAGGTCGATGTCCAGTTCGTGGCTTTTGGCCAGAACGCGCTCCTTGAGGCGGCTCAAGCTTCGGGTGTGGTGGACGTTGAGGACCATCTCCACGCACTTGGGCCCGTGGTGGGTCAGGTTGGCGATGGTCTCGATGTTGACGCTCTCCTCGCCCAGGATGGCCGAAAGCTCGGCCAGGGCCTTGGTGCCCCCGAAGTAGGTCAGGACGTAGAGGTTGCGCTTGCTCACCGCCCGCACCTCCCGCTCGGAGAAGAGGCGGAAATTGAGAGTCAGGTTGAGGCGGCTGGCCTCGAAAAGAAGGTCCTTGATGACGCTGTCCTTGGAGCCGGTGGCCTGGCTCAGATCCAGCAGAAAGGTCAGGCCCAAGAGGTCTTGCAGCGAGGCCTGCTCGATATCCACCAGTTCGATATTGTGCTGGACCAGGACCCGCGAGAAGACGGCCGTGATGCCCGGACGATCCTGGCCCGAGACGGTGACCATCAACAGCTCCAAGTCTTGAGTCATCTGCTCTCCCCTCAAAACCCCCCGGCCAATGGAGGCGCTTCGTCTTGAGGAAGAAAAACTTGGCTGCGGTCGTCTTGTCAAGGAAAAAGGATTCAGAGGACGTTCGACGGCGGCCAAAGGGGTTGGCCGGCCTCGATGGAGGTCCGGGATGAGTTTCTTGAGGCTCAGAGGCCTCGCCTGGGCGGCGGACCGCCGCCTCAAGCCTTGAGTCAGCTTTGCTTGACCGGGCCGCAGGCCGGGGCCGCGGCCGGCGGGGCCTGGCCTTCTTCGGCCGAGGGTCCGTCCAGGTCCCGGCCGCCGCACTCGGGGCAGACCGGCCGGTCGTCCACCTCGCTGAGACGTCGAAAAAGGACGAAGTCGCGGCCGCAGCCTTGGCAGTGGAATTTAAAAAGCGGCATCAAAGACTCCCTTAAATCCCAAGCTTCGACTCGTTCTCCTAAAACCACTTGAGGGAGGCGATATCAGCCCAGGGCGTACTTTTTCTTCAGCTCGAACTGGTCGATGAGGGCCTCCATGGCTCTGAGGGTGGCCGGGGGCACATCCGGCAGCGGCGGCCGGCAGTGGCCGGCCGGCAGACCCAGGAGGCGGACCATGGCCTTGATGGCCACCGGATTGGGGGCCGCATAGGCCGCCTCCATCAAGGGCAGAAGCTCGAAGTAGCGCTGGCGGCACTCGACCACGTCATCCCAGGCGCGCCAGGGCCTGGACAGGGCGGCCATCTCTTTGGGGGCGACGTTGCCGGTGACGTTGGCCGTGCCGTGGCCGCCGAGGCCCAGAGTGGGGATGATCAGCCCGTAGGCCGGGGAATCACAGCACAAAAGCCTCAGACGCCCGCCGGCGCCGTCGAGGACCGAGGCCAGTTGGCCCACGCTCGGCATGGCCTCCTTGTCGGCCACCAGGTTGGGGCACTCCCTGGCCAGGCGGACGATGGTCAGGGGATCGACGTTGACGATCACCCGAGCCGGGTTGTTGTAGATGGCCACCGAGATGTCCACGGCCTGGCAGACCGCCTTGAGGTACTCGTAGACCGCCGGTTGCGGCGGGGCGATGTAGGGCGGGGGGACGATGACCACGCCGTCGGCCCCGTTGTCCTGGGCGTAGCGGGCCAGGTCGATGGTCATGGCCGTGGAGCCGAGGGTTACGCCGAAAAAGACCGGGATCATGCCCTGGCAGTGGGCGCCCATCTCGCGGATGATGCTCTTCCTCTCCGCCAAGCTCAGGGCCATGGGCTCGCCGGTGGAGCCCATGATCAAAAGAAGCGAGGTGTCGTTTTGGGCCTGAAAATCGACCAGTCTTTTGAAGCCTTCCAGGTCCACCGCCCCCTGAGGGTCGAAAGGAGTGATCAAGGCCACCCAGGAGCCTTGAGGCTGGATCAATTCCTTGGGCATGAAAACCTCCCATATTTTGAGGGCGTCAAAAAAACCGCCCTTTTGTCCTGATTGCGGCCTGGCCTGGTCCTCGAACCAAAATGTGGTCTGGCCACAGTCTCATAATATCATCACGTGCGCCGCGGTCGTTCCTAAATTGAAGGGCCGATTTCCCCGGGCCGCGGCGCTAGCCGGCGCAGACGAACCGCCAGGACGAGGC
The DNA here is from genome assembly GCA_964466355.1 of uncultured Thermodesulfobacteriota bacterium. Lineage (GTDB taxonomy): Bacteria > Desulfobacterota > Desulfarculia > CAYXRH01. Next base: position 10,329 of record CAYXRH010000061.1, on the reverse strand, counting down.
CGGGAGATCAGCGGCGGTCTCGTTTTGGGCGCCCAGGCAGGTCTTGAAACCGCCGGCCAGGTTGCGGACCTTGAAGCCGTTTTGGACCATGATGCGATAGCCCAGATACCCGCGCAAGCCCACGGCGCAGTAAAGCACGTAGTCCTTGCTCCGGTCCAACTCGCCCAGCCTGGCCCTGAGCTCCGGGAGGGGGATGTGCCGGGCCGGTTGGATGCCGCCGTTTTTTTCGATCTCGTCCTGGTCGCGCAGGTCAATGAGGACCGTTTCTTTTGGGTCCAGTTTCTTCAACTCAAAGGTGTTGACCACGCCCAGGTCGCCCTTGAGCAGGTTGGCGGCCACGAAGCCGGCGATGTTGATCGGATCCTTGGCCGCGGAAAAGGGCGGCGCGTAGGCCAGCTCCAGCTCCTCCAGATCCTCGACGCTCATCCCGGCCCGGATGGCCGTGGCCAGGACGTCGATTCGCTTGTCCACGCCCTCCTGGCCGACGATCTGGGCCCCGAGCAGCCTGCCGCTGCCGGGCGAGAAAATCAATTTCAGGGCCATGACTTGAGCCCCGGGATAATAGCCGGCGTGGGAATAGGAGTGGGTGTAGCTGATCAGGTGGGGGATGTCGTGCGCCATCAGCACCTTCTGGCTGGGACCGGTTACGGCGGCGATGAGATCAAAGACCTTGACGATGGAGGTGCCCAGGGTGCCCTTGAAGATGGACTTCCGCCCCAAGGCGTTGTCCGCGGCGATGCGGCCCTGCTTGTTGGCCGGCCCGGCCAGGGGGGTGGCCGTGGGCAGGCCGGTGACGAAGTCGCGCACCTGGACGGCGTCGCCCACGGCGAATATGTCCGGGTCAGAGGTGCGCATGGTCTGGTCCACCAGAATGTGGCCCCTGGGTCCGAGCTTGAGACCGGCTCGCTCGGCCAAGACGCTTTCCGGCCTCAGGCCGATGGACATAATGACCAGATCCGCCTCGAGCCGCCGCTCCCGGCTGGTGTGAACCGCCAGGCCGCCGCCGTTTCGAGAGAAGGATTTGACCGCCTCGCCCAAGAGGAGGCGGACGCCTTTGTCCTTGAGATGACGGTGTAAAAATCCGCCCATCTCTGGGTCGAACTGGGGCATGACCTGGTCGAGCCTCTCCAGGATGGTCACCTCCAGCCCGTGGCGGGCCAGGTTTTCGGCCGTCTCGAGGCCGACGAAGCCGCCGCCGACCACCATGGCCCGCCGGGGTCGGCGGGTCTCTATGTAGGCCTTGATGCTCTCAGAATCGGGAATGTGCCGCAGGTTGAAGATGTTCGGCGCGTCGATGCCTTCGAGCGGCGGTCTGAGGGGCGCCGCCCCAGGAGACAGAATCAGCTTGTCGTAGCTCTCTAAGTACTCCCGGCCCGAGCTAAGATCCCTGACCCTGATCTTTTTGGAGCCGGCGTCAAGTTCTATCACTCCCTGGCCCACCCTGACGTCCACCTGATAGCGCTTGATGAAATTCTCGGCCGTGACCACCAGGAGGGCGTCCCGCTCCTTGATCACCCCGCCGAGGTAGTAGGGCAGGCCGCAGTTGGCGAAGGAGATGTATTCACCCCGCTCGAAGAGAACTATTTCCGCTTTCTCGTCCAGCCGGCGAGCCCTGGCGGCGGCGGTCGCGCCGCCGGCCACCCCGCCGATGATCACCAGCTTGACAGGCATGCTCTCACCCCATCACATCTCTTCTATTCCGTGGGTGTAGAAAAAGCCGTCGCGGCCCCCCGGCCTCAAACGGCGCCCATTCTACCTAAACGGGGTTGGCTTTTAAAGAGCCGACCCCGTTTGTTTTTAAAAAAATCAACGCCTGCGATCAGGCGTCCTTCTTTTGGGCCATTTTGGGGTGCTCGAACGAAAGGCGGAACGGCCAATTGGCAAGATATTCCTGACACATCAAGCTAAAAGATCTTTGGTCTCACGCTCGCCCCCGAGCGCCCTCGATAAAATTCTGCTAACTAATTAATATCATGAAATATTATTTAAAAGCCCTCGCACCCCTTGTCTTAATCGCCCACCTCGGGTATTCTTCGACACACGATCGTCGCCAGATTGTCACCAGAGCATGACGAGCGTTCTCATCCAGACCATCGGCGGCTTGGGACTTTTTCTCCTGGGCATGAAGACCATGACCGACGGCCTCCAGCAGGTCGCCGGCGCCCGGGTGAAGAAGGTCCTGGAGACCGTCTCGGCCAACCGGGTCGTCGGCTGCCTCACCGGCACCGCCATCACCGCCCTGATCCAGTCCTCTTCGGCGACGACGGTCATGCTCATCGGCTTCGTCAACGCCGGGCTGATGACCCTGCAGCAGGCCGTGGGGCTCATTCTCGGGGCCAACATCGGCACGACCGTCACCGCACAGCTCATCGCCTTCAGGATCACCGACGCCGCCTTGCCGGCCATCGCCTTGGGCGTGGGCCTCCGCTTTTTCGCCCACCGCCGGCGGACGCGCTACTTGGGCGAGGTGGCCCTCGGGTTCGGGCTCCTCTTCTTCGGCCTGGTGACCATGAAATCCGGCCTGGCTCCGATCAAGCACGACCCGACCTTCATCTCCTTTTTCACCAGATTCAGCCCCGAGACCTTGAGCGGCATGCTGCTGTGCGTCCTCAGCGGGGCGGGCCTGACCATGGTCGTGCAGTCCTCTTCGGCCACCGTGGGCCTGACCATGGCCTTGGCCGCCCAGGGGTTGTTGACTTTCCCCGGCGCGGTGGCCCTGGTCCTGGGCGAAAACATCGGCACGACCATCACCGCTCAGCTGGCCACCATCGGCGGTGGGGTCAACGCCCACCGCACGGCCAACGCCCACACCCTGTTCAACGTCATCGGCGTCATCTTCATCATGCTGGTCTTCCCCTACTTCGTCGCCCTGGTGGAGACGCTCACCAGATTGATGGGCCTCGGCCCGGTGGACCTGGTCGTGGGGGACGAGAAGCCCAACGTGGGGCGATACGTGGCCAACGCCCACACCCTGTTCAACGTCTTCAGCGCCGTCTTTTTCCTGATCTTCTTGCCCTGGCTGCTCAGAGCGGCCACCTGGCTGTCGCCTCGCCAGGAGAAGCTCGTCGAAGATCTCTACCGGCCGGCCGAACTGGACCAGCGTCATGTGGACAACCCCACCCTGGCCATCCCCCAGGTCCGCCGCGAGATCATCCGCATGTCCGAGGCGGTCGAGACCACCCTCAAGGACGTGGTCGAGACCTTGAGCACCCGCAGTCTGAGGAAGCTGTTCAAGTGGCGCCGGCGCGAAGACGCCCTCGACGCCTTCCAGAGGGACATCACCGCCTATCTGACCTCAGTCTACCAGGGCTCGGTCACCCCTTCCGACGCCAAGGAGATCAGCCACCTCCTGCGCATGTCCAACAATCTCGAGCGCATCGGCGACTCGGTCGAGAACGTGGCCCTGTTAATCGAAGATCTCATCGAAAACAACATCGAGTTCTCGCCCGAAGCGGTGGCCCACGTCAACACCATCTCCACCCAAGTCATCGAGTTCATGTCCCTGGTCACCGAGGCCATCAGGGGCCACGTGCCTGAAGTCATGGACAGGGCCGAGCGGATGGAGCAGGAGATCGACCTCATGCGCGAGGAGATGCGCCAGGGCTACATTGAGCGGCTGCGCTCCGGGGTGTGCATGCTCGACCCGAGCCTCATCTTCATCGACATGCTCGCCTCCTTCGAAAAGATGGGCGATTATTGCTACAACATCGCTCAGGCCATCGCCGGAGTGAAATAGAGCTCCACAAAAACCCCTGGGGCCACCCGGCCGCCTCGGTCCGGGAACTCGAGGCCCTCATGCCCCGCGGTCACGCCGTCAAAAAGGTTTAAAAGCCGGTGCCTCGCTTTTAAGCGGCGCGGGAGGGGAAGGGAATCTCTGGGGCACGAGGGGGTTTAAGCTCTCCGCGGCCCGTCCAACAGGCCGCTGAGAACCTCGAAGCTGACCCAGAAGTCCTCCTCCCGGTGGGGCTCCAGGGTCAGGCCAGGGTTGAGCCCCCGGGCCCTGAGCCAGTCGAAGAGGGTGCGGAAATCAAAATTGCCCTGACCCAAGCCCAGGTGCTGGTCAAAGGACCCGTCGTTGTCGTGAAGATGAAGCCGCTTTATCTTCGAGCCGATCCTGTTGAGCCATCGGTCCAAAGAGACGACCGACCAAGCGTTGAAATGACCAGTGTCCAAGCAGAAGCCGAAGCGCGGGTGCTTGAGCTCAGTCAGCAGCATCGCCAGGGCCTCGGGATCTCGCTCGTAGACGTTTTCGACCAAGACTTGGCAGCCATTGACCTCGCTCGCCTCCAAAACCAGGCGCCAGGTCTCGAGGCTGACCTTGACCCAGCGCTCCACGTTGACCGGATAGCGAGTCAGGTCATAATAGGCGTGGCCAATCAAGGACTCGGCCCCAAAAACCTCGACCAACTCGGCCGCCTGGAGAAGCCTCTTTCTGGTCACGTCCACGATCAAGGGGTCGATGCCGCCCGGGGCCAGATCCATGAAAGGAGCGTGAATCGTCACTTCGGTTTTCTTAAATCGCTCGGCCCAATATTCAAAGCGCTCCCCGGGCGTCTCGTCCAGGACTTGAGCGTCGAGGCCGATCTCGGGGCTGAGGCCGCGCTCGAGGAACACCGGACCGAGGGACTCGATGAGCCTGAAAGGGAGGTTGACCTGGATTTGTCTGGCCAAACCCGGCATGGCGCCATGGATAGTCCAGCCGCCCGGGCCTGTCAAGCCCAGGCCGAGGACGAGGTCACAACGGTGAGTAGTCCTGGAGGACCGAATCAATGGTCAAGCCGGCCCGGGGAGCCGTGGTCGGCTTCAAGACCAAAACCTTTCTCTTGATATCTAAGGAGCCGACGAGAAGCGGTTCTTCCTGGCGCGGAGGGTTGGTCTTGATGGCCTTCAAGTGCGCTCCGGCCTCGATGACGATTCGCTGGGGATCATCGGGGTCGCGGAGGAGAGGCAAGGCCTTGGCCGGACCGGCGGCCACAAAATGCACCGCCAGGCCTTGATCCGAGGGCGTGTGCCACAACTCCGCCGCCTCGGCCCCGGCCAGCAACTCCTCGAGTCCTGAGCCGCCAATGATCAACCGCCCGGCCGCATCCCAGGCGGCCGAAATTTTTAAATCAGCCATGACTTGCTCTCTTTGAAGGTCTGCCGGGTCTTCAGGGTTCCAAAGAAGCCTGAGGAGCCTACTTCTCCTTGAGGACGAACAGGGTGTTGTCCCGATACAAAGTCAGATAACCGTCGGCGTAGAGCTGGACGTAGAGTATCTTTGACTCGGTGTCGCTGGGGCCGAGCTGGTCGACGAAGCCGAGCTGGATGTCGTAACCGCTGATGGTCAGAACCGGGTTGTCGTAGGTCCAGGTGAAGGTCTTGCCCGTGGAGGTGCCCGAGCCGGTCTTCTCGATGCCGTAGCCGTCGGCCTCGAAGGTGTAGGTCACTTTGGTGTTGTCGCTCATGGTGTACTCAAAGGAGCCGATCAAGTCCGAGGTGGCGAAGTTGGCCGGCATGTCGTTGGTGTCGAGCTGGACGACGTTGTAAATCACATTCTCTTCGCTGTCGGTGTGGGAGAGGACCATGCGGGCGTGGGCCTCGCTTAAGATGCTGAAGGTGGTCGTCTGATTGCTCGCCGGATCAAAGACGTAGATGTAGGGTTTGGCGTAGCGCCAGGTGATGTTTGAAGCCTCATAAATGCCGCTGCCGTCTCCTTCAAGTTTGAAGAAGACGCTGTCCCCGGCCCGGATGTTCCGCCAGGTGCCGATCAGATCGGCCCGGGTGGTGTTGACGGCCGCCGCGGCCGCGTGGGCGGCCAACATGAGCGTCAGGAAAATTAATCCGCCTAAACGCGCGCCCCTGGGCATCTCATGCCTCCCTCGATCTCAAAACATGTCTCATCGGCCCGTCTTGATTTGAATTATAGCACAACTTGTGCCATTGAGACCGAAATCGGCCGCCTGAAGCCGCCTTGGCTTGACTTTTCTTCAATTTTTGGTACACTTGTACCATTCTGAAGGTGCAAGGAGAAGTGTCGTGGACGGCTTCAAACCAGGAGATCTGGCGGTTTATCCGGCTCACGGAGTTGGCCTCATAGAATCCATCGAGACCAAAGACGTCGGCGGGACCACGGAAAACTGTTACATAATGCGCATCCTTAACAACAACTTAACCATCTTCATCCCGACCCAAAAGGCCAAAATGGTCGGCTTGCGCTCGGTCATCGGCCCTGACGAGGTGACCCGCATCCTGGAAATACTCGAGGATTCCCGCCCCCCGTTGACGACTCAGACTTGGAACCAGCGCTATCGGCGCTACATGGAAAAAATCAAGACCGGTTCCGTGTTTGAGGTGGCCGAGGTTTTTCGTGACTTGAAGCGACTCAAAGCCGACCGAGAGCTTTCTTTTGGCGAGCGCAAGGTCCTCGACGTGGCCGAGGGTCTGCTCATCAAAGAACTCTGCGTAGCCCAAAAGGCCGAAGAGGAAGAGGTGTTCGAACAGATCCAGGAAATCTTCGGCTGAGAACAAGGAGGGACGTTTGTCCCTAGCCCAGATTCTGTCCCGAGCGGTGCTCATTGTCGTTTGCACCGTGGCTGGATACGTTTTGTCTCGATCGCTGGACATGGTCCATCCGCCGGGATTGGGTCTGTTCATCGGCTTCGGCCTGGCCATGTTCGTTCTCTTGGCCGAGGCGGTCATCAAGAAATTTTCGGCCAAGATCATCGTCGGCGGGACCGTCGGCCTCGTCGTCGGCCTGGCCATCGCCTTCCTCATCTCCTACCCCCTGGGCCGGTTCATGGACTCCGTACACATGGCCGTGTCGGTTTACGTCATTATTTCCTGCACCTTCGGCTACATCGGCGTCACCCTCGGCTCGGGCAAGATCGGCGAGATCCGCTCCAGCCGTCTGCCCTTCCTGGCCATCGAGGACTCCGACTCGCCCAGCGACAAGATATTGGACACTTCGGCCCTCATCGACGGCCGCGTCGCCGAGGTGGCTGAATCGGGCTTTCTGGAAGGACGGCTCCTGGTGCCCCGGTTCATCCTCAATGAGCTTCAGGCCGTGGCTGACTCGGCCGATCCACTGAAGCGGCAGCGGGGCCGACGGGGCATGGAGGTCTTGGCCCGGCTCAAGGAGATGGGGCACGTCGCCCTGGAGATCAACTCCACCGAACCGGCCGGCCAGGTGGAGGTGGATCAGAAGCTGATCGCCCTGGCCCGGATGAAGCAAGCCGCCCTGGTGACCACTGATTACAATCTCAACCAGATCGCCCGCCTCCAGGGCGTCAAGGTTCTCAACGTCAACCAGCTCTCCCAAGCCGTGAGACCGGTGGTCTTGCCCGGCGAGACGTTCACCGTTCAAATCGTCAAGGAGGGCAAGTCCCACGGTCAGGGCGTCGGCTACCTCGAGGACGGGACCATGGTCGTCATCGAGAACGCCCGGCGCCTCATCGGCCAGTCGGCCGAGGTGGCCGTGACCAGCATCCTGCAGACTTCGGCCGGACGGATGGTCTTCACCGAGCTCACCGGTCAACACGGCTCCGACCGCGCTTCGGCCGTCTGAGGAGCCGGTTCCGGAACAAACCTTCATTACATGGAACACCATCGCTTCGTCGTCGCTGAACCTGGATCGCGTCTGGACGATTATCTGGCCCGACAACTTCACGGGCTCTCCCGCAGCCGCGTCCAACACCTCATCGAAGAGGGTTTCGTCGCCGTCTGCGGAGGGAGGCCCAAGACCGGACAGCGGCTCAAAAAGGGCCAGGTCGTCGAGGTCAGGGTGCCCGAGCCGCGGCCGGCGGCGCTGATTCCGGAACCGCTGGCCCTGGAGGTCGTCTTTGAAGACGAGGTCATCGTGGTCGTCAACAAGCCGCCCGGTCTGGTCGTCCACCCGGCTCCGGGGCACGCCACCGGAACGCTGGTTCAGGGGCTGCTGCATCGCTGTCCAGACCTTGAGGGCGTCGGCGGGTTCAAGCGTCCGGGCCTGGTCCATCGCCTGGACAAGGACACCTCGGGCCTGATGGTCATCGCCAAGACCGACCAGGCCCACCACGCACTCAGCCGGGCCTTCAAGACCCGCCGGGTGGGCAAAACTTACCTGGCCGTGCTCTTGGGCCGGCCGCCTTGGCGGGAAAAGGAGATCGAGGCGCCCATCGGCCGCCACCCGGTCAGAAGAAAAAAGATGGCCGTCATCCCCGGCGGCCGCGAGGCCAAGAGCCGCTTCAAGGTGATGAGGGAGTTGAGCGGCCCCTTGAGCCTCGTGGAAGTGGCCCTTCTGACCGGCCGGACCCACCAGATCCGGGTCCACGCCGCCCATCTGGGGCATCCGGTCCTGGGCGATCCCCTCTACGGCTCGAGGTCCCGGGAGAAAAACCTGGTCGGGCCGGCCAAGGCCTGGGCTTCTCGGATCAAGCGTCAGATGCTCCACGCTTTCAGGCTCAGCTTTGACCATCCCTTGAGCGGTGACAGGCTCAGCTTTGAGGGGGAAATGCCCTCTGAGATGGTCCGACTCGTGGATGAATTAGAGAAGCGATCGTGATCCTCGTCGGCCTCACCGGCTCCATCGCCACCGGCAAGTCCACGGTCCTCAAAATCTTGAAGGAGCTGGGCGCCTTTGTCATCGACGCCGACGACCTGGCCCGCCGGGCCGTGGCCCAGGGCAGCGAGACCCTGAAGCGGGTCGTGGAGCGCTTCGGGGCCCAGGTTCTCACTCCCCAAGGCGCCCTCGACCGGCCGGCCATGCGCCGCCTCATCTTCAACGATCCCGCGGCCAAGGCCGATCTGGAGGCCATCATCCACCCCGAGGTTTTAGTCGAGGAGAAGCGCCTCATCAAGGAAGCCGAGGCGGCCGACCCCAAGGCCGTGGTGGTCGTTGATCTGCCGCTGCTTTTTGAGATCGAGGAGGCCGGACGTTTCGACAAGGTGATCGTGGTCTACGTCGACCGGCCGACCCAGCTCCAACGGCTCAAAACCCGCGACGCCTCGAACAAAAAGGCGGCCGAAAAGGCCGTCGCCAACCAGATCGACATCGAAGTCAAAAAACGCCTGGCCGATTACGTCATCGACAACCGCGGCGCCCTGGAGGAGACCGAAGATCAGGTCAGGATGCTTTATGAGGAGTTGAAGGCCCTGGCCTGATTGACAAATTAAGCCCCCCGGATTATGTCTGAAAGACCTTCTTGCCTGAGGAAGGCATGAACGACGAATTTTTGCGCCGCCTCGCCCCGCACCGGCGGCGGGCCGAAGCTCACCTGACCGACAGCCTCAACAACGCCAGCCCCTTGGTCAAGGAGGTGGGCGCTTACATCCTCTTGAGCGGCGGCAAGCGTCTGAGGCCGATCCTCTTCCTCTTGGCGGCGCGCCTGTGCGGCCGCGACGAGCCTTCGGATGGCGCGCTCTCGGCTACCTTTGAGCTGCTCCACTGCGCCACCCTGCTTCACGACGACGTCATCGACCACGCCCAGACCCGCCGGGGCCGCCCCGCGGCCAATCGCCGCTGGGACAACCAGACCGTCGTCCTGGTCGGGGATTACCTCTTCGCCAAATCCCTAACCCTGGCCGCCGAAACCGGCCAGCCGCGCATCGTCACCGCCCTCTCGGCCTGCATCGCCCGACTGGCCGAGGGACAGGTCCTGGAGCTGAGCCACCTCCACGATCTGGAGACGCCCTTTGAGGTCTACCTGGAGATCATCACCGCCAAGACGGCCGTTTTGTTGGCCGCGGCCAGCCAGGTGGGCGCCATCGTCGCCGGGGCTCCTCTTGTCCAGGAGGAGGCCCTCCACCTCTTCGGTCTGGAGCTGGGCGTCGCCTTCCAGATCATCGACGATATTCTGGACTGGGCCGGAAACGAGAGCATCCTGGGCAAGCCGGTCGGTCAGGACCTCAGAGAGGGCAAGGCCACCTTGCCCTGGATCGAGGCTCTCAAACAGGCGCCGCCTGAGGTGAGGCGATCGATGCTCAAAATGGCCCGAGCCCCGGACATGAGTCCTGATGATTGGGCCTGGCTGCGCCGTCAGGTCGAAAACTGGGGTGGATTCGCCGCCGCCCAGGCCAGGGCCGAGTCTTACAAGGAGCGGGCCAAGAAAAGGCTCGACGTCTTCGCCCCCTCCCCCACCCGCCAGCTCCTCTTGGACGTGAGCCACAACGACTGCCCCCGGCGCTTTTGAAAGCCACTTCCAGCCCCCCTGACCACAACAGCCCATTTAGCTGCATTGAAGAACTGGTGGGCGGGCTTGGGGGAGGTGTCATAGCATTTTCTCATTGAAATGAAACAAACACGCCTTAGATCCGCTCAGGGCTGGGTCTTTTGAGGGAGGGTCTAGGTGTAGTTATCAAGGACGTTGTTCA
>CAYXRH010000060.1:3466-14976 GCA_964466355.1 uncultured Thermodesulfobacteriota bacterium | reverse complement strand
TTGAGACCGACGCGGCCTTCGTCATGGCCAATCTGGGGCTTTTCCACCCCCTGGCGCCGGCCCCGGTCCAGACACCGGGGCCGGAGCCGATATTGGTCGTCGCCGCCCACCCCGACGACGAGGCCGTCGGCTGCGGCGGGTCGTTGATCATGGCCCGGGACAGAGGCGCGCCCATCGGGTTGGCCTTTCTGACCGACGGCCGCCCGGCCCAGGGCCCTCCCGGCCGCGTCGCGGCGGTGGCTGAAAAGCGGCGGGCCGAAGCCGCGGCCGCGGCCACAAGCCTCGCCGCCGAGGCCCATTTCTTCGGCGCGGCGGTGCGGACCTTGAGCCGGAGCCGGCCCTCGGCCGAGGAGGCGGTTGAGTGGCTCGGCGGCCTCATCGACGCTTTTGAGCCGGCGACGGTCATGACCCCCTTTCCCCTGGACGCCCACTCGGACCACCGCCTGGCCGCCTGGGCCACGGCCAGGGCCCTCAAGGAGAGATCGTCCGGGATCATGGTCTGGGCCTACGAGGTGGCCTCGCTCTGTCCGGCCAACGTGGTCGTGGACATCACCGCCGTGGAGGCGGAAAAGGCCCGCCTCATCGAGATCTACGCCTCCCAGACGGCCCAGTTCGACTACGTCAACGCCACCCTGGGCTTGAACCGGTTTCAAAGCCGCCATCAAGGCGGCCAAGGCTCGGCCGAGGCCTTTTTCCGCACGCCGGCTGAGGAGTTCGTCCAACTGATGGCTCGTCTGGCCGAGGAGCAGATCTTCAAGGTCAGGGATTGACCTTGCTGGTCCGCCAAATCGCGAGGTTCAAAGAACCTGAGCGATTTGAGAGCCTTTAAAAAAACCGCGCTTTTTTTAAAGGCGTGGTTGAAAAAGGCCTGGATGGTCTTTTTCGACAGTCTTAAAATGAATTGACTCGAACCAGCTTGACAGGTGAAGGAACATGTATCGCGACCACAAGGTGGCCCTGATCATCCCGGCTTACAATGAAGAGACCCTCATCGGCCCCACCCTGGACGACGTCCCGGACCTGGTGGACCGCATCATCGTCGTCAACGACGCCTCCACTGACGCCACGGCCGAGGTGGTCAGGACCAGGGCCGAGGCTGAGCCCCGGCTGGTCTTGCTGGAGCACGAGCGCAATCGAGGGCCAGGCGGGGCGATCATCACCGGCTACCGCCGCGCGGCCGAGGAGGGGTATGACCTGAGCGTGGTCGTCGGCGGCGACAATCAGATGCCCCTGGAGGTGATGACCCGCTTTTTGGACCCCATCATCGACGGCGAATGCGACTACACCAAAGGCAACCGCTTCCACCATTTCGGCCCCACCCTGGAGGAGATGCCCAGGATCAGGTTCTTGGGCAACATGATCATCACGGCCATGACCAAGATCTCCTCCGGCTACTACAAGATCATGGACGTGGTCGACGGCTACACCTGCATAAGCCTGCGGGCCATCAAGGCCATCAGATGGGAGAAAGCCTGGCCGGGCTACGGCTACCCGATGAACTTCCTGGTTCACCTGAACGCTCACGGCTTCAAGGTCAGGGACGTGCCCCGGCGGCCGATTTACCTCGAAGGGGTCCAGCAGTCCAAGATCAAGGGCGTCCGCTACGCCCTCAAGGTCGCGCCCATGCTGGTGCGGTCTTTCCTGTGGCGCCTCGCCTACCGCTATCTCTACCGCGACTTTCACCCTCTCGTTTTCTTCTTTTACTTCGGCTTCATCCTCCTGCCGGCCGGGCTGATTTACGGCCTTCGCCTCATCGTGCGCCAGCTCACCGGCCTGGGCGTCAGCGGTCCCCAGGCCATCTTCGCCGCCCTGTGCATCATCACCGGGCTTCAGTTTCTCCTCTTCGCCATGTTCTTTGACATGGAGGAGGGGAAGTAGAGGCGGTCCCAAGACCTTCTCTCGGGGACGCCCCCCCTCAGCCACCCCGCCACTCGTTCAAACACGAGAGAAAAATAGTATAAGGCGTTCACGGAATACAACCCTGATGCGGGTGCTCCTGATCAGCGGCGACTACCCGCCGCGTCTGGGCGGCATCGCCGCCTACGGCGCTGAGCTGGCCAAAAGCCTGGCCGGCCGGCTTGAGGTGGCGGAGGTCAGGGTGGTGGCCTTTGGCGCCGGGGAGGAGGGGGAGGAGCGCCTCGGCCCCAAGCTGAGCGTCGAGCGGCACAGGACGGGCCACATCCTCGTCTCCGGGCTGAGGCTCATTCTGACGGCCCTGCGCCTCAAACCGGACGTGATTCACGCCTTGACCCTCTTTCCCGAAGGCTTCTTCGCCGCCGTGGCGGCCAGGCTTCTGAACCGGCCGCTGATGATCTCCATCTACGGCACCGAGGTGGCCGCCGCCGAGGGCTCGGCCTGGACCAGGCTGGCCAAAAAGACGGCCCTGAAGTGGGCCGACCAGGTTCTGCCCATATCCAAAGCCACCGCCCGCAAGGCCACGGAGCGCTTCGGCCTCAAGGCGGACAAAATGAGAATCATCCCGCCCGGCTTGACCGCTCTGCCGCCCCCCCGGCCCGATGACCCGACCAGGGCCAGCTTGGGCTTAAAGAAGGATGACTTCGTCGTCCTGACGATCACCCGCCTGGTGGCCCGCAAGGGCGTGGACGACATCATCCAGGCCCTCTCTCATCTTCCTTCGAGGGTCAAGCTGGTCGTCGTCGGCCAAGGGGAGGAGCGGACGCGTCTCGAAAGACTGAGCCGCTCCCTGGGGCTTGAGGACCGGGTCGTCTTCACCGGGCCGGCGCCCCGGACTTCGCCCTATTACCGTTTGGCGGATCTGTTCGTCTTGGCCTCCTTTGAGATCGAGGCCAGCGGCGACATGGAGGGCTTCGGCATCGTTTTGGTCGAGGCTCAAGCCTTCGGCCTGCCGGTCATCGGCGCCGACTCCGGCGGCATCCCCGAAGCCTTCGCCTCCGGACGAAGCGGGCTGCTGGTGCCGCCGCGAAACCCCCGCGCCTTGAGCCAAGCCATCCAGAGCCTCATGGAGGACGAGGCGCTGCGCCGTCGGATGGGCCGCGCCGGCCCGGAGGTGGCGGCGGCCAAATACGATTGGGCCAGGAACGCGGCTCTTTTTACGGCCGTCTACGAAGCCGCCTCCAAGGGCCGTCCCTGGGCCTGCGTGGCCAACATCCGGATTCCCTCGGAGAGGGCCAACGCGGTCCAGGTTTTAAACCAATGCCAGGCCTTGATCAAAAACGGCCAGAAGGTCGAGCTCTACGTCTCCCACCGCCTGAGCCAGACCAAGGAGGTGGCCAAGATGACCGACCTGGCTCGGGTCTTCGGGCTGACCCATTTGCCCCGCATTCTCCGCCTGCCGAGCCTGGACACGACCTTGGTCGCCGACCGGCTGCCGGCCGGGCTTTCCTTGGCCGCCTTCTACGTTCAACACCTCAGCTTTCTGGCCGCCGCCGCGGCGGCGCTCATGGTCAGACGACCGGAGGTGGTCTACACCCGGGAGATCATCCTGCCCCTCCTGGCCCGGCCTCTGGTGGGGCCGAGGACCAGGCTTTTGGTCGAGCTGCACACCTTTCCCCAGACGCGGCTGGGGAGGTTGATCTTGAAGCTCGGCCTCAAAAAGACCGACGGGGCGGTGGTCATCACCCACGGCCTGGCCCGCCGTCTGGCCGAGGCTGGCCTCAGGCCCCGCCTGATCGTCCTCCCCGACGGGGTGGCCGAGCGCTTCTTCGAGCGGCCGGCCGGCCGGAGGGAGCTGAAGCGGCGCCTCGGCCTGCCCCAGAAGAGGCCGCTCGTCCTTTACGCCGGCGGGCTCTACTGGGCCTGGAAAGGCGTGGACACGCTTCTTCTGGCCCAGCGCTTCCTGGACTCTCGGGCCTGGTTGGTCGTCGTCGGCGGCTCCCCGGAGGAGAAGGATTACCTCGGCCTCCAGAAAAGGATCAATCAGCTCGGTCTGAAACGGGTCGCCCTGACCGGCTTCGTGCCCCCGGTCAGGGTGCCCGACTACCTCCAGGCGGCCGACGTGCTGGTCCTGCCCAACTCGGCGAGGAGCGAAATCTCCCGCCTCTACACTTCGCCGATGAAGCTCTTCGAATACCTGGCCTCGGGCCGGCCAGTGGTCGCCTCGGACCTGCCGTCCCTGAAGGAGGTGCTCGACCACGGGCGCAATGCCTTTCTCGTCCGCCCCGACGAGCCCGTTTCTCTGGCCGCCGGGGTGAGCCTCCTCCTGGACGAGCCCGGTCTGGGCCAGGCTCTGGCCCGAGGAGGCCTCGAGACGGCCAGGGCCTACACCTGGGATCAACGGGCCCGAAAGCTTTTGGGTTTCGCCGGGTGAGGGTCCTTTATCTGACCAGGTCCCTGACCATCCCCGGCGGCTGGGAGCGTTACGCCTGCGGCCTCATCGAGGCCTTGGCCCGGCTGGGGGTCGAGCCCGTCGTCGTCGCCGTCAAGCCCGAGCCCAAACTGGGCTTGCCCTTCAGACCGGAGGAAGTGGCGCTGAAGTGGGCCGAGTGGGGCCCGCGGATGCTTCTGACCACGCCCCTCAACCTGGCCCGGCTGAGGCGTCTGTTGAAAAGGATCGACCTGATCCACGCCCTGGTGGAGCCCTTGGCCCCCCTGGCCGGGGCGGCGGCGGCGTGGTCGCGGCGGCCTTTTTTGGTCACCGTGCACGGCACCTTCGGCGTCGAGCCCTTCGTGGAGGGGCGGGGCCGGCGGCTGGCCGGCCTGGTCTTTGGCCGGGCCGCGGCGGCGGCGTGCGTTTCGGCCTACACCAAAAAGCGCCTTAAAGCCGTCTGCCCCACGGTCAAAGCCGAGGTCGTGACCAACGGCTGCGCCCCGCCCGCCGTGGCCCCGGCCCCTTTCAGGGTCATCGACGGCGATTACTTCCTCACCGTGGGGCCGCTCAAGACGCGCAAGGGCCAGTTCCAGATTCTGGAGGCTTTCAAGGCTCTGGCCGAGCGATACCCCGACCTGGACTGGGTCGTGGCCGGGTTTTCTTATGATCAGGCCTATCCTCGGGCCTTTGAGGCCCGGGTGGCCGAGCTGGGCTTGAGCGGCCGGGTCAAAATCCTGGGTCCGGTGGAGGAGCCGGTTCTGCAGCGTCTTTACGCCGACTGTCTGTTCTACGCCCTGACACCCCTCGACGACGGCCCCGCCTTTGAGGGCTTCGGCCTGACCTACCTCGAGGCCGGCTGGCACGCCAAGCCCTCGGTGGGCAGCCTCGACTCCGGGGCCGGAGAGTCCATCAGCCACGGCGTGGAGGGCCTTTTGGTCCCCCAGGGCGACGTGGCCGCGCTGACCGAGGCCCTGGAGCGCATGGTCGGGGAGCCTGGGATGAGACGGGCCATGGGTCGAGCCGCCCGCCGAAAGGCCGAGCGGATGACCTGGGCCGCAGCGGCCGCGGGCATGATGGCCCTCTACCACAAGATCGCGGCCGGCTGAAAGAGTCATGAAAGCCTTGAACCGCCTCTACGCCGCCTGGTCCCTCAAGGCCCCGGCCTTTCCGGCCCGCCTGCAGATCGAGACGACCAACCGCTGCAACGCCGCCTGCCGGATGTGCCCCATTCTGGAGATGGACCGCCCCAAGGGCGAGATGGATTTCGCCCTCCTGGACAAAATCGCCCGGGAGCTGGCCGCGCGCCCGCCGCTGCGCCGGGTCATCCTGCACGTCATGGGCGAACCGCTGTTAAACCCGGAGTTTTTAAATTTTCTAAGTCACTTAAAAAAAACGGCCCCCCAGCAGCCCCTGGAGTTCTCGACCAACGGCGCCCTGCTGGATGAGGGCAAGGCGGCGGCCCTGGCCGCTTTGAAGGTCGAGGCCGTCAACTTCTCCCTGGACGCCTGCACCCCCCAGACCTACGCTCACATCCGGCGCGGTCTCAATTTCGAAAAGGTCCTGACCAACCTGAAGGGGTTCATCCAAGCCGTGTCCGCAACCGGGCGGGACCGGCCCCGGGTCCGGGTGCAGCTCATCAAGATGGACGTCAACGAGGCGGAGTGGGCCCAGTTCGCCGGGCAGTGGCGGGCCGTGGCCCGGGAGCACCCTTTTGTCGAGGTCTACGTCAAGGAGCAGTGGTCCTGGGGCGGGCGGTTCCATTCCTATCAGAGCGAGCGGGGCTGGGCCGAGGGCGCCCTGGCCCTGCCCTGCGGCTATCCCTTTGATCAGCTCGACGTCTACTGGGACGGCCGGGTGGGCTTTTGCTGCCTGGATCAAAACGCCGATTTGCGCGTCGGCGACCTCAACTCTCAGAGCCTGGCCCAGATCTGGCGTTCGCCCGAATTGGCCCAAATCAGACGCCGGTTCAAGCGGTTCGATTTCGCCGGGCTTCGCTGCGCCGCATGCGGGGAGCGGGCCCGCCCCGTCCCCCTCTCCCAGGTCGGCGGCCGGCCGAGGGCTTTCCTGCGCCGGCTGTGGCCGAGGGGCTGATGCTTAACCAGTTGATTGACTTATTGAGGCGCAAGTTCGTCCGCGACACCCTCGCCCTTCAGATCGGCGACGGGGTCAACCTTCTGGTCAACGTGGCCGTGTCGGTCATCCTCGCCCGCATGCTCGGGCCCAGCGGCTACGGCGTCTACGCCCTCATCCTCTCCCTGGTCGGCATCCTGACCCTGACCGGCGACCTGGGGGTGATGCCGGCGACGATCACCCAACTAGCCGAGGCCCTGGCGGCCAAAGATCGGGCCAGCGCGGCCGAATACTGCGGCTATTTCGTCAAACTGTCCCTCATAACCGCCCTCGGCGTGAGTGTTATCGGGCTCGGCGCCGGCCCTCTCATCTCCCAGGCCCTCTACGGCCGCGCCGAGATCGGGTTCCTGGCCGGCCTGCTCCTGGTCGACCAGCTCATCGGCCTGCCCCGCAATCTGATTCAGGCGGCCTGGGAGGCCAGCCGCCGCATGACCTGGTGCGCGGCCCTCGAGGTCTGCCGCGGAATAATGCGCCTCGGGCTCATCGGACTCTTCTTGGCCTTGGGGTTTGGGGTGAGGGGCGTCGTGGCCGCCGAACTGGCCGGGGCCTTGATCCTCTCGGCGGCGGCCTGGCCCTTGTTCAGCCACCTCAGCCGGGAGCCCGAGGCCGCCTTTCCCTCCTGGGCCGAGACCTGGGCTCAGGCCCGCGCGGTGTCGTTGAAGAAGCATTTCACCTTTGGTTTCAAGATCCTTCTCGATCGCAACGTGACCCGGTTCTTGTCCTCGATCCCCTTCGTCATCCTGGGACGCTACGCCGCCACGGCCGAAGTCGGCTTCCTGAGGCTCGCCTTCGCGGCCATCAACGTGCCCCTCTCGCTGCTCAACGCCGTCTCGCGCAACCTGGCCGCCCGGCTGCCCCAGCTGAGGGCCCGGGGCGACGAGGCGGTCTTCTGGCGCGTCTATTTTCAATCGGCCCTGGCCGGCGGGGTCCTCTCCCTGGCGGCGAGCGGCTTCTTCGCCCTCTTGGCCCGATGGATGGTCAAGATAGTCTACGGCGCCGAATACCTTCCGGCCGTGCCCTACATTTATGTCATGGCCGCGGGCGCGGCTCTGTCCGGCTTCTTCGCCGGCGTGGGGCCGCTTTATCGGACCCTGAGGCGGATGGGGGTCTTGCTGGCGGCCAATTTGAGCCAACTGGCCATCTACCTGCCGGCTTGCTACCTGCTGATCAAGGCCTGGGAGAGCATGGGCGGCGCCTTGTTCATCGCCGGGCGCACCCTGGCCATGAACCTGATCGCCTTTGGCCTCATTTTCGTTTACCTCAAGCGGCCGGTGAAGGTTGCGCGTTCTGATGATCAATGACTACTTCGGCTTCTCGGCCGGAGCCTTTGCCGTGGCCTGGGAGCTCTCCGGGGAGCTGATCGCCCGGGGGCACGAGGTCTCCTTTCTGTGCGCCGCCGAGGACGCGGCCGAGGCCGGGGAGGAGATGATCGACCGGCGGCGGGTCATCAGAATTTTGGCCCGCACGCCCTGGCGGCTGCGGCCCCTGCTGACGATCCATCATCCGGGGCTCGTCGGCCGCGCCCTGAGGCGGGTGGAGATGATCCGCCCCGAAGTGATCCACGGATTCTTGTTCCACCTCCATCTGTCCTTCAATCTCATCCGGCGGCTCGATCAGCGGGGCTGGCCAATCATCCTCTCCACCCAGGACACGGGCGTCTTTTGTCCGACCAAATACACCTGCCAACCTCCGGATCGGCCGGAGCAGCCGGCCTCGGCCTGGGACTGCCTGCGCTGTCAACGGCTGCGCTATCTGCCCGGCCGGGCCAGCTTGACCAAAGCCCTGGTCAACGGCCACGTCAAGGAAATCGCCGCCGCCTCAAAGTCCCTGGCCGGCATTCTGCGGGCCAACGGCCTCAGGCGCGTCTCGGTCGTCCGCGCCGGGCTCGATGCCGAGCGCTTCGACGCCGGCGGCTGGTCCGCGGCGAGGTTCAGAGCCCATCTCGGCCTGGCCGACGAGCCTCTCATTTTTTTCGGCGGGCGGCTGCACCGGGACAAGGGCGACCAGGCGGCCCTCGAGGCCCTGGCTGCGGTCGAGCCGCGGCTTAAGGCCAAACTGGTCATCGCCGGAGAGAGAAGGCTCTTCGGCCCCCGGCTCGAGGTGGCGGCGGCGCGACTGGGGGTGCAAGACAGGGTCGTTCTGGCCGGATGGCTCGACCGGGACCAGATCCTCGGCGCCTACCGGGCCTGCGGCGTCGTCCTGGTGCCGTCCCTTTACCCGGATCCCTTCCCGACCATCAATCTGGAGGCCATGGCCATGGCCCGGCCGGTGGTCGGAACCTGCTTCGGGGGCACGCCCGAAGCGGTCCAGGACGGCCGGACGGGCTTCATCGTCGATCCCCGGCGGCCGCGGGAGGTCGCCGCCAAGATCGAGGGCCTCCTGTCTGATCCCGAACTGGCCCGCCGCCTCGGCCGGGCCGGCCGGGACAGGCTGGCCCGGGACTTCAGCCTCAAAAGCGAGGCCGACGGCTACGAGGAGCTTTATTGGCGCTGGGCTCGAAGATTCTGATGCTCACCACCGGGTATCCGCGCTGGCCCGGAGACTTGTTCGGCTTCTTCGTCGCCGAGCTGGCCGTTGCCCTGGCCGCCCAGGGGGACCAGGTCCAGGTTCTGGCCCCGGCCCATCCGGCCGCTCCTTGCAAGGAAGCTCAAGCCGGCGTGTCAATCCAACGGGTCCGCTACGCCTGGCCGCGCAGCCTGGAAAAGCTGGCCTACGGCGCCGGGATGGTCCCCAACTTGAGAAGCCGCCCTTTTTTGAGCGTTCTTTTGCCCTCTTTCATCGGTGCCCTGGCCTGGCGCTCGTCCCTCGAGGCCCGCCGAGCCGAGGTCTTTCACGGGCAGTGGGTCATCTCGGGCCTGATCGGCCTCCTGACCAAGCCCCTGCACCGCCGGCCGGTGGTGGTCACCCTCCGGGGCAGCGACCTGACCCTTCTCCAAGGGCTGCCGGGGGGGTTGGTCCGGCGGTTGTTGGATGGCTTCGAATTCGTGACTGCGGTCAGCGCCGAGATGAAGGAGACGATCATCAGTCTCGGCCTCTCTCCGGGCAAAGTGGCCCTCACGCCCAACGGCGTCGACACCGCCCTCTTTCGACCCCGGGACCAGAGCGCCTCCCGGCGGGAGCTGGGCCTGGATCCGGCCAGGCCGCTGGCCCTGTGGGCCGGACGGCTGGCCCCGGAGAAAGGGCTGGATGATCTGATCAGGGCCTGGCCCGTGGTCCTTGAAAAAAAACCGCAAGCGAGGCTGATTCTCATCGGCGACGGCCCCCAAAAGCCGGACCTCCTGCGCCTGGCCGCGGAGCTGGGCGTGGCCCAGGCGGTGGAGCTGAGGCCGGCCTTGCCGCGGCACGACCTGGCCCCCTGGTACGCGGCGGCTGACTTGATCATCCTGCCCAGCCGCCGCGAGGGCAGGCCCAACCTCGTCCTGGAGGCCTTGGCCTGCGCGCGGCCGGTTCTGGCCGCGGCCGTGGGCGGCGTGCCCGAGATCGTGCGGGACGGAGTGAACGGGCGTCTGGTCCCGCCCGGACAACCCGAGATCCTCGGGCGGGCGGCGGCCGATCTGTTGAGCCGGCCCGAGAGCTTGGCCGCCTTGGGCCGGGCCGGTCCCATCGGTCTCAGGGAAGCCAAACTGACCTGGGACGAGAGCGCCGCCGCCTTGCGGGCCGTTTACGCCCGGGCTCTCCAGGGGAATTAATGAAGGACCGCGGTGAAAAAGAGACCAGGTTCTGGGGCCGGCCGTGGAGCCTCTTGGCCGCGGCGGGCTGGGTGGGCCTGGTGCTGGGCCTCTTCGGCGTCCGGTATCTGAGAATCATCGATCAAGGCTACGGCCTCAGCGCCAAACTCCACAGCGAGGGCCTGGGGGGGGTCGTCTGGCGCTGGCTGGGGATGTAGTGTCGCGTCCGAACGGCCGCACTGACTCATGATCCTTACTTCGGGGACGCAACAGTAAATGCCCTGGCGGGAAGTTAGCGTCTTTCTGATTTTTGTCCTCGCCGCCCAGGGGGCGGGCCGGGCGGCGGCGGGGAGGCTTTGGCCCCAGGGCGGCCTGGCCAGTTTCGTCTGGGCCCAGGCCGTGGGCCTGGCCGGGCTGATCGCCTTGGCCTGGGGCCTGGGCCTTTTGGGCTGGCTGAGGCCTGGGCCGGTGGGAGCGTTTCTGATCGGCCTGGCCGCCTGGGGAGGCTGGGGTCTGCGGCGGCTCAGGCCGGGGTCGTTTGCCGGCGCGCCGTTGACCGTCTGGGAGAAGGTCTTTCTGGCCGGCATAATCCTCCACGGCCTCGTCGGCCTGGCTCACGCCCTGAGCCCACCCGTGTGGGGCGACGGGCTCCACCACCACTTCGTCCTGGCCCGGGATTACGGCCAGGCCGGGCGGATTTGCTACCACCTCGACCTCTACGCCTCCCGGCCCCAGAACATGGTTCTCCTCTTCAGCCTGGTCCAGCTCTTCGCCGAGGTGGAGGCCAGCCAACTGCTCAGCTGGTGGCTCGGTCTTTTGAGCGTCCTGGGTCTGATTGAGCTGGGGCGGAGGGAGATTGACCGCCCCACCGGCCTCTTGGGCGGCTTTTTTTTATCGACCATGCCCCTCTTCAACATGATCTCCGGGCGGGGCATGTCTGACCTGGGGGTCCTCTTCTGCGGCCTGATGGGACTGTGGGCCGTGCGCCTGGCCTTTGGCCGGGAAGGGCCGCGCCCGCTCTGGGCCGCGCTGGGCGGGCTCTGTCTCGGTCTGGCCGCCGGGTTCAAGGTCGTCGGCGTCGGAGCGGCGGCTCTCGGTCTGGGGGCGGCGTTTTGGGCGGCGGCGATCCAGCGCCGCGGCGCCGGGGCGGCGGCGATCCTGGCCGCGGCGGCTTTTTTGAGCGCCGCGCCCTGGTACATCTATTCTTACCTTTACACCGGATACGTCCTTTACGAGGGCCAGACGCTCCAGGGCGCGCTCTCGCCCCCGGCTCCCCTCTTGAGCGCCTCCGCGCCGGCGCCCCAGGCCGCGGCCCCAAGGCCGGCGCCACAAGCGAGGCCTCCAGGGCCGCCTCAGACGAACCCGGCCCTCAAAAAGCTCGAGGCCGCGGCGGCCTTCCTCGGACACCGCTGGCGCAGCCAGGG
>CAYXRH010000060.1:0-3456 GCA_964466355.1 uncultured Thermodesulfobacteriota bacterium | reverse complement strand
GGGCGGCAATCCCTTGCTCAACCTCTGGAACATCAACACCATCGGCGGCGTGCGCCACCGCATCGTTGGGCCCTTCTTTTTGGCCCTCACGCCGCTGCTCTTATTCATCAGGCCCCTTTCGAGGCGGTTGATCTGGCTGGTCCTGATCGGCCTCAGCCAGGCGGCGGTGGTCACCTTCACCTTCGGCGCTTACGCCCGCTACGCCATGCTCGGCCTGGCCCTGGCCGGCCTGGGGGCGGCCGCGGCCTGGTGGACCCTCATCCGGCTCGGTCCCTGGCCGCGCCGCTTGGCCGCGGGCGCGCTCATCCTCGGCTGGGCAATGCTCCTGCCGGAGTCGTTCTATTTTCTCTCCCACGAGATGCCAGTCGCTTTGGGGTTCAGCTCCAGGGAGGCTTTTTTAGACAAGAACAACCAGGGGGCCATGGAAGTCTACCGCTGGGCCAACCAGCATCTGCCGCCCGGGGCCAAGGTCTTGGTCGTGGCCGAGCACCGGCCCTATTTTCTGGACCGGGAGTTCATTCAGGGTTCGCCCCGGCGCAACCCCTTCCTCCCGGCCGAGGTCTTCAAAAGCGCGGCCGATTTCGACCGGGCGGTGAGGGCCCTCGGCGCGACCCACGCCCTCATAAACTTCCAGGAATCGGACAACGCCTGGGAGTTCGAGCGCGCCGCCGGGCTGAGACAGCACTACGCCGCGGTCAAAAAGTGGGCCGAGACCAGGCTCGAGCCTCTTTTCATTAAAGGCCAGCTGGGTCTTTATCGACTCAAACGGGATGAGGGGCATGATTGAGAAAGCCTATCAAAACAAAGTCCTGCTCGTCACCGGCGGCGCCGGGGCCATCGGCTCGAACCTGGTTCGGGCTTTTCTGAAGTTCGACGTCTGCCGGGTGATCGTTCTGGACAACCTCACCTCGGGCCGCCGGGAGCTTCTGCCCCCGGATGAACGCCTCAGCCTTCACGTCGGCGACGTGTGCGACGACGAGATGCTCCGCCTGGTCTTCGCCGAGGCGAAGATCGATCTGGTCTTCCACCTGGCGGCCAACTTCGCCAACCAGAACTCGGTCGATCACCCCCGGCGGGACTTGAGAACCAACGGCCTGGGCACCCTGAAGCTTTTGGAGTACGCCGCCCGGTCGGGCGTGAAGCGCTTCGTCTACGCCTCGTCATCGTGCATCTACGGCGGCAAGAACGTGCGCTTGAGCGAGGACGAGAGCGACTTCAACCTGGACACGCCCTACGCCATCACCAAGCTCCTCGGCGAGCGCTACGTGAATTTTTTCAAGGATCACCACGCCCTCGGCACCGTCACCCTCCGCTACTTCAACGCCTACGGTCCGGGCGAGCACCCCGGCCGCTATCGCAACGTCATCCCCAACTTCTTCGCCTCGGCCGCGGCCGGCAAAGCGCTGGTCATCACCGGCAGCGGCCAGGAGACCAGGGACTTCACTTTTGTGGCCGACACCGTGGCCGCGACGGTGAAGGCGGCCGTGGCTCCGGAGGCCGCGGGTCAGGTCTACAACGTCGGCTCGGGTCAAGAGACGACCATCCTCGAGCTGGCCGAGAAGATAAACGCCCTCGTCGGCGGCGGCGCCGGGGTCGAGTTCGCCCCCCCGCGCTCCTGGGACCGCATCCCCCGCCGCCTGGCCGACATCACCCGCATCCGTCAGGACCTGGGCTTTGAGCCGGCCGTCGGGCTGGACGAGGGGCTGGCCCGGACGTGGGCCTGGCTCAAGGAGCGGGTGGAGCGAAGCTGATGTGCGGTCTGGCCGGCATGGTCGAGCTGGACGGGCGGCCCGTGGACCGCGAGCTGCTGGCCCGCATGACCGCCGCCCTGAGCCACCGGGGGCCGGACGGCGAAGGCTACTTCGTGGACGACGCTGCGGGCGGCCTCTCCTGCGGCCTGGGACATCGCCGCCTGGCCGTCATCGACCTGGCCACGGGACGCCAGCCCCTAACCAACGAGGACGGCTCAATCCAGCTCGTGGTCAACGGCGAGTTTTACGACTACCGCCGCCAGCGGCGAGAACTCGAGAACAAGGGCCACGCCTTCCAGACCGCCTCCGACTCCGAGGTGCTAGTTCATCTCTACGAGGAGGAAGGTCCGGCGGCCGTGAGTCGATTGAGAGGCATGTTCTCCCTGGCCTTGTGGGACGCGCCAAGGCGCCGCCTCCTGCTGGCCCGGGACCGGCTGGGGCAGAAGCCGCTCTACTGGACCAGGCGAGACCAGCGCCTCATGTTCGCCTCTGAGGTGAAGGCCTTTTTTCAGGACCCGGCCTTTGAGCGCCGCTTGAGGCTCGACAAGCTGGCCGACTACCTGCGCCTGCTCTACTTGCCGGGCCGGGATTCTTTTCTCGAAGGCGTTTACCGGCTCGGGCCGGGCTGTCTGGCCGTGATCGACGAGTCCGGATTTCAGGAGCAGGTTTTCTGGACCGCGCCGGCCTCGCCCGAGCCGATGGACCCGGCCGAGGCCGAGGCGGAGTTCCACCGCCTCTTGAGTCAGGCCGTGGCGCTGCGGCTCATCGCCGACGTGCCCCTGGGCGCCTTCCTCTCCGGCGGGCTGGATTCCGCCGTCATCTGCGCCCTGATGGCCGCGGCCGGCGGCCGGCCCAAGAGCTTCACCGTCAAATTCAGGCCCGGCTCCTTTGACGAATCGGCCAAGGCCCGGCGGGTGGCCGACCTGCTGGGCCTCGACCACACCGAGATCACTGTGGAGCCCGACGTCTGGGGGACCGTTGACCATCTGATTCATTTCCTGGACGAGCCCATGGCCGACTCCTCAGCCATTCCGACCTTCTGGCTCTGCCAGGCCACGCGGCAACACGTCACCGTGGCCCTCTCCGGCGACGGCGGCGACGAACTCCTGGCCGGGTACAGGCGCTACCTGGGGCGGCGCCTGGCCGAGCGCTACAACCGCTGGCCGGGCGCCCTGCGCCGGGCGGTCAAGGGGCTCGTCTCCCTGACGCCCGAGTCCTCGGCCTACACGGGCAAGAGTTTTTTAAAGAAGCTGAAGCTGTTCCTCGATCAGGCCGACCAGGTCGCCCGCCGGCCCGAGTCCTCCCGGATCGATTTTTTGAGGGCCGACGAACTGGCCCGCCTCCTCGATCCGACGCTGATGAGGGCGGCGGGGTCAAGGGACGACCCCATCGCCGCCTGGTTCCGCGAGGCCCCCCTGAGCGAGCCGGTGGCCCGGATGCAGTGGGTCGACCTGATGACCTATCTGCCGGACGACATCCTGGTCAAGGTCGATCGCATGTCCATGGCCCACGCCCTGGAGGTGCGCTCTCCCTTCCTGGACCACCACGTGGTCGAATTCCTGGGCCGGGTGCCGCTGGACTTGAAGCTCAAGGGCCTGACGACCAAACATCTCTTGAAGCGCCTGGCGAAGCGCTATCTCCCGCCGGGGCTCATAAACCAGCCCAAGCAGGGCTTTGAGGTCCCCCTGGCCGCCTGGTTCAGGGG
>CAYXRH010000059.1:0-15054 GCA_964466355.1 uncultured Thermodesulfobacteriota bacterium | reverse complement strand
GGCGGCCACCTGCCGGGCCTCGATCATCTCACCGCCGGCGAGCCTCACGCCGCTGACCGCGCCCTGGCTGAGGAGAAGCTCCTCGACCGTGGCCTCGGTCCTGATCTCGGCCCCCTGGCTCAGGGCCGCCGCGTTCAGGGCCGAGACGAGGGCCCGGGGTCCGCCCTTGATTGCGCTCTCAGCGGTGCACTCCCGGATGATGAGGTTGATGTTGGTCCCCGGACTCCAGGGGCCGGCCAGATCGCCGTCCAAGGCCGGCCCGGCCAGAGCGGCCTTGAGCAGGTCGGTCTCAAACCATTCGTTGAGCCAGTCAGCGCAGCACATGGGCCCGAGGCGCATCAGCTCCATCATGTCCTTTTGGCCGAGGCGCTTCATGGCCAGCCCTGTCCTGGCCAGGTCCCAGAGCTGAGTCTTGTCCAGGCCCTCGAGGTCCGGGGGCGGCAGGCTCAACACCCGGCGGACGAAGCGGCGGATTCGTCTGATAAAAGATCGATACCGCAAATATTGATCGGCGTCCTTGGCCGAAAGGGCCCTGATCTCGGCCGCCGCCTCCTCAACCTTGCCCCAAAGACGCAAGCTCTGGCCCTCTTGGCCCAAAGCCAACAAGTCCGGCCTCTGGGGCGTGATGACCAGGCCGTGGCTCTCCAGGGCCAGCTCAATCACGATCTCTTTTCTGACCCGGCTGGCGTCGTGAACCAGGCCAGCGGTGCCATAGCCGGGATGAAACTCCTCCCCGGCGCCGATGCCTCCGATCACTGGCCGGCGCTCCAAAACCAGGACCTTTCGCCCCCGCTTGGCCAGAAGAGCGGCCGCGGCGAGGCCGTTGTGCCCGGCGCCGATGACGATGACGTCAAATCTCCCACTCGCGGCCACGCTCATTAAACTCCAGACCTGAGCATGGTTTTGGCGGCCAGCTCGCCCGGCGCGCCCATCACCCCGCCTCCGGGATGAGCGCCCGAGCCGCACAGCCACAGATTCCTGATCGGAGTCTTGTAGCGGGCCCAGCCGGCCGCTGGCCGCAGGAACAGAAGCTGCTCCAAGCTCAGCTCGCCCTGAAAGATGTTGCCCTCGCTCAAGCCGAACTCCTTCTCCAGATCCCAGGGCGTGATCACCTGGCGATGAAGGATGGACTCCTTGAGGCCAGGACAGTACTCGGCCAGAGTGTCGACCACCGCGTCCCCGAAAGCCTCCCGCTGCCGGGGCCACTCCCCTGGTCCTTCCTTGAGATTGTAAGGCGCGTACTGGACGAAGATCGAGACCACGTGCTTGCCCGGCGGGGCGAGGGAAGAATCGGTCAAGGAGGGGATGACCACGTCCAGAAAGGGCCGTTGGGAGAATCGGCCGTACTTGGCTTCGTCGTAGGCCCGCTCCATGTAATCAATGCTCGGTCCGATGATGATATCCCCTTGCAGGTGATCTCCGAGGCCCGGTCTGGCCCTGAACTCTGGCGCCCGATCCACGGCCAGGTTGACCTTGCCCGAGCTGCCGCGGAACTTGTAGCGCTCGATCTGTCGCCTGAACTCTTCACCGAGGTGCTCCTGGCCGACCAGCCCGAAGAAGGTCAGCCGCGGATCGCAGGCGGAGACGATCGTCTTGGCCTGGATCTCGGCCCCGCTGGCCAGAACGACGCCTCGGACGCGGCCGTTTTTGATCAGAATCTTCTCCACCGGGGCTTCGGTCCGGATCTCGGCGCCGAATGCTCTGGCCGCCCGGGCCGCGGCCAGGCTGACCTGGCCGGTGCCGCCCCGGGACAGGCCCCAGGAGCGGAAGGCGCCGTCGATCTCGCCCATGTAGTGGTGAAGCAGGACATAGGCCGTGCCCGGCGAGCGGACGCCCAAAAAGGTGCCGATGATGCCGCTGGCCGACATGGGGCCCTTGAGCCGGTCAGACTCGAACCACATGTCCAAAAAATCGGCCGCGCTCATGAGCAGCAGCTTGTTGTGGACGTACATCGCCTCGGCGTCGAGTTTTTTAAAGCCCCGGACCTGCCTCAGAATCTGAAGCAGGTCCCTGGGATTCAAGGAGGTCGGGTCAGGGGCCGGGGAGTCAATGACGCTCTTGATGAAGCGGGCGATTTTGGTCATGGCTAGGCTGATGAGGGGCGCCGTCTCGGCGTCTCGGGGGCTGAAGCGGGCGATCTCGCGCCGGGTCCGGGCCGGATCAGCCCAGCGGGCCAAGGAGTCGCCGTCAGGATACGGGGAGAAGGTGCACTCCAAGGGGATGACCCGGTAGCCGTGCCTGGTCAGATCCAGCTCGCGGATGATGTGGGGCCTGAAGAGGCTGACGACGTAGGAGCAGACCGAATAGGTGAAGCCGGGAAAGATCTCCTCGCTCACCGCCGCCCCACCGAGCACGTGGCGTCGCTCCAGGACGAGAACCCGCCGTCCGGCTCGGGCCAGGTAGGCGGCGCAGACCAAGCCGTTGTGTCCGCCGCCGATAACCACGGCGTCGAAAACGCCGCGGGGTGGGTCGCTCCCCAGGGGTCGGGCCGGCGGGGTCATCAGCTCCTCTTTTGTTCAGGATCGTAAAAGGGCGGACGGACCACAGTGGCCGCGACCTTGTGGCGCTCATACTCCACGGTGAACTCGATCTTGACCTCGCGGCCCCAGACGGCGTGGGCCGTCTCGACAGAGGCCAGGGCCAGGTTTTTCTTGAGAATGGGCGACCAAGACCCGCTGGTGGCCTGTCCGATGCGGCCAGAACCGGGGCCGTAGACCGGCACCCCGGTCCGCCAGGCGCGCGGGGAGACCTGGGCCGGCAGGCCGTGGCGCTCGAACAAGGCGGCCTGCTCCTCCCAGTTTAATTCCAGACCGACCAGGGTTGTTTTTGAACCCCTGGCCTTCTCCGCCCTGAGGGCCTCCTGGCCGACGAAGGGCTCTCGATCCAGATCCACCAGCCAACCCAGACCGAGCTCAAAGGGGCTCGCCTTGCGGGCCTCGGTGAGGCAGAGATGGGCCGAGAAAAAGTCCACGCCGTTCATGATGTAGCCGGCCTCGACCCGGGCCACGTCCAGGGCGTCCAGGCCGCAGGGCCGCAAGCCAAAGTCCTGGCCGGCGCTCATCAGAGCGTCCCAGAGAGCGAGGGCGTCTTTGTTCTCGACCCAGACCTCGTAGCCCAGATCGCCGGTGTAACCAGTGCGCGAAACCCAGGCCGCCAGCCCTTGAACCCGGCCTCGAGCGAGATGGAAGTACTTCAAGACCTCGAGGTCTAAGTCACTGACGCGCTCGAGAATCCCCCGCGAGGTCGGCCCTTGGATGGCCAGCACGGCCAAGTGAGCGGTCCAGTCTTCGAGGCTGACCTTGAAGCCGTCAATGTATTGGCCGAACCAGGCCAGCATCGGTTCAGCGGCGGCGACGCGGAAATGATCGTCGGCCAGGCAAAAAACCGTGCCGTCGTCGATGACCTTGCCGGCGTCGTCACACCAGCAGGCGTAGGCCACCTGGCCGACCTTCATCTTAGTAATGTCCCGGGTCATCACCGCGGCCAAAAATGAGGCGGCCTCTGGCCCTCGGACTTCGTACTTGAACAGAGGGGTGACGTCGATCAATCCCGCGGCGTGGCGAAAGGCGAAATATTCGTTCTCGTGGGAGTGGTCAAAGAAGCTGACGGCGTAATACCCGGCCCAGTCGGTCCACCGCAGGCTGGTGCACAAGGCCGAGGTCCGGGGATGAAACGGCGTCGGTATCGGCATCAGCTCTTTTCTCTCATCCGGGCATCAGGGCGCCCGACCGCCGGCCGGCCGGTTGAGGCGGCTGATGATTGATCAATCAAAGATACAGAAACTTCTTTTCAACGGCCACTTCGAGGTCTTGGATGAATCGGTCGAGCTCATCCAGATGCTGCTTCATGAAATCAAAGACCGCTTCGCGATCCTGGTCTTTCAAGGCCTGGACTATCTTTTGGTGGGCCTTGAGGTTGAGGAGCCTGAACCTCTCCTGGGAGGGCATGAACTCGGGCAGGCGCTTGAAGGAGATGAAGTCGTAAAACAGCTTGTTGAGGAACTTGCCCATGAACGACATGAACACGTTGGGGCAGGCCTCGGCCAAGATCTCGTGGAACCTGACCTCAGCCATGCGCTGCTGGCGCACCGCCTCCAGGGTGTGGGCCGTCCGGAGGCAGATCTCGATGGTCTGCTCCAGCTCCTCGAACTGGTCGTCAGCAAGGCAGCCGACCACGCTGGCCGCCAGAGCCGGCTCCAGAACCTTGCTGATCTCGTAAAGCTGGGCCGCCGGGAAGGGCTTGAAATAAAAATAATTGGCCAAATGACCCACGGCGCAGCTCTCCGGCACGTCGCACAGCGTCGCCCCGCCGCCGGGGCCGGTGGTGATGGTGATCAGGCCCTGGACCTCCAGTGACTTGAGAGCCTCCCTGGTGACCCCTTTGGAGGCGTTGAAGAGCTGCATGAGGTCCTTTTCCTGGGGGAGCTTGTCGCCGGGCACCTTTTTCTGATTGACGATCCATTGCTTGATCTCGGCCGCGATCTGATCAGAGCGCTTGCGATGCGGGGGCGGCTCAGGCCAGGCGTTGAGCTGGTCGGCTTCGGCGCGGCGAGTCATCACATCCCTAAGGCATAAAATATTTATGCGTATAATTATGATTAAAAGAATAATAGCCTGGGAACAGGAGCGTTGTCAAGAGCATAACAAATAAACTTCATCGTGTCTCTACAAGGGCGTGGCTAAAATGACAACCCGGTGTCACGGCTCGGAAGTTAAGGATCATGAGTCAATGCTGCGGCTCGGGCGGGGCGGCATGGTATTAACTTCGTCAATCCAGCCCAGGCTTGAGAGGTGAGGCTCAGGCCCCATCCCCGACCAACTGACGGACCGCTGCGATCACCTCGGCCACCTCCTCCTCGCCGATGTGGCGGTGAAAGGTGAACCTGACGATCTCCTCGGTGAACTTGTGGCCCTTGATCCCCCTGGCGAGGAGTTGTTTCAGAAACTCATCGCTGTCCAGGCCCGTGGCTGAAATGTCGGCCATGACGATGTTGGACTCCACTGAATCCAGATCGACCGCAATCCCTTTGATCTGGTTCAGCTCTTGGGCAAAAGCCTTGGCCCTGACGATGTCCTCCCGGAGCCGATCAACCATCGTTTCCAAGGCCACGATCCCGGCGGCGGCCAGCATTCCGGCTCGATGAAAGGCGTGGCCTCCGATGCGCTTGAGGTTGTGGTGGGCCCGGTTCATGTCTTCGCCAGGGCCGCACAGAAGCGCTCCGCCGGGTCCGCACAGACCCTTGATGAGGCTGATGACCACGGCCTCGACCGGGGCGGCCAAGGCGGCTGGCTTAACCCCCAAAGAGGCGCTGGCGTGGAAGATGCGGCATCCGTCCAGGAAGACCTTGGCCCCGTGGCGGTGTGCGACTTCGCTCAGCGCCTCGGTCTGGGCCACGCTCAAGACCCGGCCCCCGGACATGTTGTGAGTGTTCTCCAAGCAGACGAGATCGGTCCGGGGGACGTGCTTGAACCTGGCCTCGGTGATGGCCTCTTCCAGGTCAACGGAGTCCATTACCCCGAACCGCCCCTCCACCAGCCGGGGGTACAGCCCGCAGACATAGGCCAGGCTCCACTCCTGGGCCCAGGCCAGGTGGGAATACTTCTCCAACACGACCTGATTACCCCGCTGGCCGTAGGTCATCAAGGCCGTCAGGCAAGCCATCCGGCCGGTCAGGACAAAGACGGCCGCTTCCTTGCCCATCATTTCGGCGGCCATCTTTTCCAGACGCTGGACCGAGGCGTCCTGCCGGTCGATCACCCACCCCAGCTCAGCCTGGCGCATCGCGGCCCACATTGCCTCAGAGGGCCTGTTCATGAGATCACTCTGCAGATCAATCATCGCTCACCCCGCAGAGGCCGCCTGTGGGAGCGCCGCCCCGAGACGGTCGCCTCAAGTTTATTAGTTGTTTATAAAAATCCTGGCCAGTGGGGTGGAACTGTCCACCCCACCGCGCCATTGTTCGTCAAAGCCGATCCCCTGTCTTTTCAAGGGCGAGGCCAAAGGAGGCCCAGCCGCGTTCAGCGTCGCCCTCGCGCCCATCCAAAAGCGGCTGTCGGGCGTCACTTCATCTTCTGGACCATCTCGTAGAATCCCTTGGCGATCTTGCCCTCTTTCTCCATTTCTTGGTAGAGCGGCTTCATCCTGTTCCGCCACGGAGCGAGCGGGATTCTGATGAAGGTGGCGCCGTGATTCTCGAGCATGAACTCGATGTCCGCCTCGGCCGAGGCGTAGTTCAAGTCCCTGAAATACTCGCCGCCCTCGTCATAAGCCTTTCGAAGGGCCTCTTTCTGGGCCGGGCTGAGGGTTTCATAGGTCTTCTCGTTTATGTAGACGATCAGGATCTGGGGGAACTCGTTGATCCGGGTGATGTACTTGGCCACTTCGGTGAACTTCATCGGCAGGACCAGGTTCATGGGGCTGGTCACGGCTTGAATCAAGTTCTGCTTGAGGGCCAGATAGACCTCGCTCCAGTCGACGTTGGTCGTGTTGGCGCCCAACTGCTGCCACGATTTTAGATACATCTCCGAGGCGTAAACCCGCAGCTTGATCTTGGGCAGATCCTCCAGGGTCATGACCGGAATCTTGCTGATCAGGACCCGGAAGGGACCCCGTTCCCAGGTGAAGGACTGGGGAGGAATGATCATGCCCCTCTTCTTGAATTTGGTGTGAACCTGCTCCTTGAACCAATCACTTTGAAGGAATTTCCTCATGTGCTCCACGCTGGCGAACAGATGAGGCATGGACTGGAAATAGGCTTCCGGGACGAACTGCTCAAAGACGTCGATCGTCTCGATGTAGATGTTGGTCTGCCCGGTCTGGATCTTTTCGATCAATTGCTGCTTTTTCCCAAGCTGACCGGCGTGGTAGACCTTGACCTTGAGTTCACCGTTGGAATACTTGGCCGCCAGCTCGGCGAACTTGTTCATGGATTTGCCGTAGTTGCTGGCTTCCGGATACATCGTCCCCTGAACCAGGGTCACTTCGGCCGAAGCCGCAGCGACCAAGCCAAAGACGAATACAACCGCCGCTAAAACAGCCAGAATGCTTGTCCGATGTTTCATCTCCCCTTCCCTTTCTTTGAGCTCCTGTCGATTGGCTTTAATCCTTAGTTTCCACCCAATGATCTCCGTTGTAGAAGCCCGCCGAATCACCTCCTTTCCGTCTGGTTGTGGCCGTGGTCTGCGCTCAAAATCATCGCCCCAGGATCCAGTGGGGGAGGAATAAGGTCAGTTGAGGAATGAA
Organism: uncultured Thermodesulfobacteriota bacterium; assembly: GCA_964466355.1. Lineage (GTDB taxonomy): Bacteria > Desulfobacterota > Desulfarculia > CAYXRH01. The sequence continues at coordinate 7,812 of CAYXRH010000059.1, read as the reverse complement.
GGTCACGATCAGCAAGGCCCCGACTAGGGGGATGAGGAACCTCATGGAGGCCCGGGCGATGTCTTCGAACCGGGCTCCGCTGATGCCGACGAGGATGACGATGCCGATGGCCATGGGCGGCGTGATGATGCCCAGGACGACATTGAAGCACATGATGACGCCGAAATGGACGATGTCCACGTCGATGGCTTGAATCAGGGGCAGGAGGATGGGGATCATGATGATCAAAATCGGCATCCCCTCCAAGATGGAGCCGAGGAAGAGCAGGAAGGCGTTGATTAAAAGGAGGAGGGCGTATTTGTTGCTCGTGAGCTGGAGCATGTGCTTGGAGATCAACTGCGGCGTTTGTTCGACGGTCATGATGTGGCCCATGACCGTGGCCATGGCGATGATGAACATGATCAAGGCGGTCAGAATGAACGATTCCTCCAGCACCTTGGGCATGTCTTTGAGTTTGAAGTCGCCGTAAAGGAAGCCGACGACCATGGCGTATATGGTGGCGATGACGCCCGCCTCGGTCGGGGTGACCACGCCGCTCACCAGGGCCCAGAGAATGACCGCTGGAGAGATGATGGCAAAGAAACTGCCCTTGAAGGCTTTCCAGATAGCCCTCAGGGAGGGCCGCGTGGTCGTGGGGCAGACCTCCTTGCCGCTCTTGACCAGGTAGACGATGTAAAGCATCAGGGAAGCGCCCATGAGCAAGCCTGGGATTATGCCTCCCAAAAAGAGGGCGGCCACCGAAGCGTTGGATTCGACGGCGAATATGACCAGCATCAGGCTGGGCGGAATGATCGGGCCGATGGTGGCTGAAGCCAGGGTCACCGCGGCGCTGAAAGGCACCCTGTAGCCAGCGTCTCTCATGGCCTTGATCTGGATCGTCCCCAGGCCAGCGCAATCAGCCACCGCCGCGCCGGAGATGCCGGCGAAGATCATCGAGGCCAGGACATTCACCTGGGCCAGACCGCCCGGAAGATGGCCCACCAGCTTGCTCGAAAAATTGAATATTCTGGTCGTCAAGCCAGAATAGTTCATGATGTTGCCGGCCAGAATGAAGAAGGGGACGGCCATCAGCGGATAGCTGTTGACCCCCATGGCGATGGTCTGGGGCAGAGCGATGAGGTTTTCGCCGGAGATGATGATGACGATCAAGGCGGACACGCCCATGGCCATGGAGATGGGCATGTAAAACAGAGCAAAGAGGATAAATAATAGAAACATGTACAGCGAAAGCATGAAGCTGAACCCTCATCCCTGGGGGAAAGGCCGCTTTTTCCCCCCGTCTCGGCCGCCCGAAGCCGCCTGAGCCCGCAACGCGGACCACCGCGGCCTAGATTGAAGCCTGGCCTTTGGTCTCTGGACCATGGGCTTGGATTTCCTTCAAAAGCGAATCAACAATCACCAGGAAGATGGAGCAAAAACAGATCAGAATGGGCAAGTAGACCATATACATGGGTATTTTCATGGTCTGGGTGTAGCCGCCGCAGATGAAACGAACGTAGGTGTAGGAAGACTTGATCGCCACGACGAGGAAGGAGAGAATGAGCAGGTTGTTGACGATCGAGACGATGGCTCTGGCTCTGAGAGGCAAACGATCGTACAGGGCCGAGATGAGGATGTCGCCCTTGCGCTTGAACAGGACCGCGGCGCCGAAGAATATGACGTACCCGCAGCCGACGACGGTCAGCTCTTGAGTCCAATAAAAAGAGTGATCCAGGATGGTGCGGGAGAATATTTCGAGCGCGTTCACGGCCACGACGAGGCCCAAGAGCATCACCCCGAGGCGGCACAGAACCTTTTCCATGACATCCAACATTGGTTCTAAAGACCAGCGAAACTTTTTTTCGGCCATGGCCACCCCCTCTCGTTCGCCCTGGCGGCGCGGTCTGGGTCAAAGGTAAAAGGCTTTGTTAACCTGTGGACATGTTTTCCTTTCCGATTCCGGGCGCCCCTCTTCCTCCACGGCGCGATGAGTCCGGCCAAGCATCATTTGTTTGGGATGAATTTCATTTAACGGGAAGTCGCCTCCTTCTTGACTCTTTCGGAAATGGCCCCAATTTTCTGTCTGAGATCTTGGGGCAGTCGCCGGGGGTGGTGTTCGGCCAGTATTTCTTCGATCTTCTGATGGATCTTCTGTCTGACCTCGCGGCCCCCCAGCTTTTGCCATTTGGTGTGGTCGTGGCGGTCAAAAAGGGAGGGCGTCCACTGCTCCCGGAAGTGCCTGAATGTGTGGTCAGTGCTCAGGAAATCCCCCTCAAAGCCCAGGTCGTTGATGAGGTCCAGGGCCAGGGTCTCTTGGTTGACCGGGGCGCCCTTTTTAAATGACTTGATCCAACTGATGATCTCATCGCCCAGGACCAGCATCTCCGCGGAGTAGGTCACCCCGCCTTCGATGTAGCCCACGTCGTGGATGAGGTTGGCTCCGACCAGGGAGTCGGCCATCAGGGTCAGGCTGACCTCGGCCACGGCCTGCCAGTCGGCCTGTTTTGAATCGCTCACTCCGGCCGTGCCAAAGGAGGGCAAGCCATAAAAATGAGCCATGTCCGAGGAGAATATCCGGTTTCCCGGGTCAGCGATGGTGGCGAACATGGTTTTCATGTCCGAGACCACGATCCGCCCGCCGCGAACCACGATCGGCACCCCCTCGCGGACCAGCTGGGCCAGGACCAGGGCGGCCAGCTGCCCGGCCGCGCCCATGGCCTGGTAGCCGGCGGCGGTGATGGGGCTGCTGATGCCCATGATGGCCGAGACGAGGTAGACGACCGGCAGCCCCTTGCGGGCGGTGTGGAGCAGTTTGAGCACGGTGTCTTCATTGTGGACCAGGGCTCGAACGGGCTGGATGTAGTGAACGATAAAGGGGCGCTGGCAAAGGTTCGCCTCGCCCCCGGCCAGGATCTCGGCCATTTCAATGACGTCGCGCGTGCCCTGGTGGCTGAACGACACGGCGATGATCGGTTTGGTGGAGTGGTTGAGCATGATCTCCATCTGAATTCGATCCGCCACCTCTCTGGGGAAGTCGCTCGGGATGACCATGGACATCAGGAAATCGACGTGAGGCAGGGCGTCGCACAAGGTGACCAGTTCGACCAGGTCTTTGACCAGGGGATCCCGGCGCTGGCCAGTGCGATGGTCGAGGATGTTCAAGCAGTCCGAACCGCTGCCGTAGAGGCAGGCCCGGCCTCCGACCTGGTGGCAGGACTTGCCTTCCTGGTCGTAAAGGGTGAACTCGCTCGGGGCTGTGCGAAGGGCCCACTCGACCAGGGAGGCCGGGACGCGGACGCGATGGCCCTCAACCCTGGCCCCGCCCTTTTTAAAAATCTCCAGGGCCTCCGGGCAGTCAAACAGGGCGCCGGTCCTCTCCAGAATCTCCAGGGCCGCCTCGTGGATCCGCTCGCACTGGGCTTGACTCAGGGTCGTGAGAAGCATCTCTTTAATTTCGTCGTCTCCGTGGCGATTCATGCCCTGCTCCCTCGATTCAACCGGCCGATCCAAGCCCGCGGCCGTTTAGATGGCCGGACCGTTCAACGACCGGCCCGGAGTTTAATCGTCTCTTCAACGTCCACCGCCATCGTCTCGGGGTCGAGGGCGACGCCGTATTCCCGTGCCGCCCGCTCGAGGGAGACCAGACCCTCGAGCACGTCCCCGCGAACCTTGTTTGGATCGCGCTCAAAGGGATCGCCCCAGCCGCCGCCGCCAGGAGTGACGGTGATGTAATGGTCGCCCTGACGGATCTGGGTGGTGATCTTGGAGGGGATGGGCATGACCTCTCCCTGACGGATGATGCAGCTCCGGGATGTCTGCCCGCCCTTCCCGCCAAACACGCCCCAAGGCTGGATTTTGGCCCGGTCCGAACCCAGGGTCAGGGTCAGATCGTCGGCCAGGGCCAAAAACTCCCGCATCATGCCCGCCCCGCCCCGGTGGCGGCCAGGACCTTCGGAATCAGGCACCAGACCGTAGCGCACCACCCGGAGGGGGTAAGTGGCCTCGATGATCTCCACCGGCGCGTTTCTGGTGTTGGACATGTGGCAGTGGACCCCGTCCATGCCGTCCTGGTGCTGCATGCCTCCCTGGCCGCCGCCGTAGGTCTCGATGTAGTTGAAGAGGCGCCCGGTGATCGGATTCCGGCCGCCGATGTTGATGATGTTTATGGTCCCGTGACAGCCGGCGATGCCCTTCTCCGGAAGGGCCTGGATGAGGGCCCCGATGAGCACGTCAGCCACCCGGGCCGAGGTGATGATGTTGGCCTGAACCACGGCGTGGGGGAAGTCAGCGTGAAGGAGGCATCCTTCAGGGATGTGGATGTGGATGGGCCGGTAGGTGCCCTGATTGGGCGGGATCTCGGGATCGACCATTGACTTCATCACGAAATAGGGCCCGGAGGCGGCCGATTTTGGCCGGCAATTCAAGGGGCCGCGGACCTGGGGCGAGGTGCCGGTGAAATCAAAGTAGATGTCCTCGTCCTTGACCTCGATGGTGCATTTGATCGTGATCAAGTCGTCGCTGAAGCCGTCGCCCTCAATGTAGTCTTCAAAGCTGTAAACCCCGTTCGGGATTTCACGGATGCCCTGGCGCATCCGCCGCTCCGAATAGTTCATCACCTCTTCCATGTAGAACAAGACCGTCTCCAGGCCGTACTTGTCGAGAAGCTCCTTCAGGCGCTGCTCACCCTTGTTGTTGCTGGCGATCTGAGCCATGACATCGCCCTTAAACTCCTCTGCGGTGCGGATGTTGACCCCGATCAGCTCCAGGACGTCCTCGACCACCTCGCCTTTTCTGACGATCTTGATCGGCGGGATTTGAATCCCTTCCTGAAAGGTCTCCCAGACCCCAAAGGGCATGCTTCCCGGAGCATATCCGCCCACGTCCACGTGATGAGCCAGGTTGGCCACCAAAGCGAAGACCTGGCCTTGATGGAACACGGGCGAGACCAGGGTCATGTCGTTGAGGTGACCCGGCCCTTCGGGGTAGGGCCGGTTGTAGAGGATGTGGTCGCCTGGCTCCATCTTGGCCGCGGGGATAGCCTCCAGAATCGTCGGCACCGAGGCCAGCAGGGTGGCCAGATGGAGGGGCGTGGCCGACATCTCCGACTGGGCCACCACCCGGCCGTCCGGGAGAAAAAAGGAGCAGGAACAGTCCCGCCTGTCCTTGATGTTGGTCGAATAGGCCGTCCGGATCAAAGCGCCCATCATCTCGTCGGTGATGGTGTAGAGGGCGTTGCGCATGACTTCGAGGAGAATGGGATCGACTTTCATGTCCCTCGTCCCGCGCTCTAGAGCCTGATTCTCAAGTTCTGCCATTCGTCCACCCGCCATTGCTGGCCGTGGGCCACGAGGATGGTCGTGTCGAACTGCTCGATGATGGCCGGGCCGAGGGCTGGTCGGCCTGGCTTGAGTTTTTCCCTGAGGTAGATGGGCGTGTCGATGTATTCGCCGGCCAGAAAAACCAACCGCCGGCCTTGGAGCGCGGCCTCGGGGCCCTCAGCAATGAGGGGCAGCCTGGGTGTGCGGGGTTTTTTCATGATTGCCACCGCTGACAGCCGGAGATAGATCAATTCCGTGGGCTGATTGAGCCGCCAGAAGCCGTAGAGGGTCTTGTGCTGGGCGTGAAAGCTCTCGCTGACCGCGTTTAAATCGTCCCTGCTCAAGGCTCCGCTGGGCACGGACACGTTCAACTGATAAGCCTGACCGGAGTAACACATGTCCGCCGAGCGCAGGAAGGTCAAGCCCTGGCCTGATATCTTCTCCTTTTGCATCTGCGCCGCGGCCATCTCCTCCAGCTCCTCAAAGGCCGCGTTCAACTCGTCCAGGTTTGTGTCGTCAATTTTGGCGCGGAAGGTCAGGCTGTAGTCGTAACGGAAATCGGCCGTCAAAAGGCCCAGGGCCGAGGCCACGCCAGGATAGGGGGGTATGACCACCTCGGGTATGTCGAGCTCTTTGGCCAGATCCACGGCGTGGAGGGACCCGGCGCCGCCGAAACTGATGATGGCGAACTCGCGGGCGTCATAGCCCTTGGCCACGGAGACGGTCCTGATGCCCCGGACCATGGTGGCGTTGATGACCTGGATGATGCCCTGGGCGGCCTCCTCCAGAGAGAGATTGAGCGGCCGGGCCACCTTGTCCAGAATGGCCTTTCGGGACGCGTCCACGTCGACCTGGACCTCGCCCCCCAGATAATAGGCGGCATTGAGCCGGCCGAGGACGAGGTTGGCGTCGGTGACCGTCGGCTCCTGTCCTCCCAGGCCGTAGCAGGCCGGCCCTGGATCCGCTCCGGCGCTGTGCGGTCCGACCCGCAGGGCCCCGCCGGCGTCAATCCAGGCGATACTTCCTCCGCCGGCGCCGATGGTGTGGATGTCGATCATGGGGGCGTTGACCGGGTGGCCGGCGATTTCACTTTCTGTTTTAAAAGATATCTTTTTATTATAAATGAGACTGATGTCGAAGCTGGTGCCGCCCATGTCCACGGTGATGCAGTTGTCGATACCAGATTGCGCGGCCACGGCCAGGCAGCCGATGACCCCGCCGGCCGGCCCGGAGAGAATGGTGTTCACGCTTTTCCGGGCCGCCGTCTCGGCGGTCATTATGCCGCCGTTGGACTGCATGACGTTCAACTCGACCCTGATGTCCTGCTCCTTGAGCCTGTCCTTGATGTAGTCGAGGTACGTCTCGATGATGGGCATGACGTAAGCGTTGATGACCGTGGTGCTCATCCGCTCGTATTCCCTGGACTCCCGCAAGACGTTCGAGGAGAGGCAGACTTTGGCCTCTGGAAAGACCTCGGCGATGATCTCCTCGATCCTCTTTTCGTGGTCAGGATTGGCGTAGGCGTGGAGGAGGCAGACGGCGACGCTGGTGATGCTCCTGGCCTTCAGCTCCTGGGCGAATCGCCGTATCTGAGCCTCGTCCAAGGGTTTTAGAACCTCGCCGTCAAAGGCGGTTCTCTCCGCGACCTCGTATCGCCAGCGCCTCGGAATGAGCGGCTCGGGCCGCTTGACGAACCAATCATAAAGCTTGGGCCTGGTCTGTCGGGCGATGCTCAGGACGTCCTTGAAGCCTTCGGTCAACAGGAGCGCCGTCTGGACGCCCTTGTATTCCAGGAGGGCGTTGGTGGCCACGGTGGTGCCATGCACCAGAAAATCCATTTTCCGGGGATCAAGGCCGATCAGAGCGGCGATCTTGTTGATGCCATTGATCACGGCGATGGCCGGGTTGGCGGGGGTTGAGGGCGTCTTGGTGATGTAATTGCGCTGCTCCTCCTCGTCAAAAAGGACAACATCGGTGAAGGTTCCGCCGGTGTCGATGCCGATCCGATAGCGCATGCCAGTCAGCCTTTCATCAATCCGGAATCAAACACTCTGGGTCAATTGCAGGCCCCTCGGCCCAGACCCTCGAATGTCTCATCGGGCCAAAGTGAGACTATGGCGAAACCACATCATTGACTCACCTCGGCAAGTACACGCCCCAGCCCGAGGCCTCCCGGGCCGCGTCGGGCTGGGATTCAGAGAAGCTCGGATGGGGCCGCACGGCCCAGGTCAGATCCTCCAGGGTGGCTTCCATCTCCAGGGCCAAGGCGCCCTCGGCGATCAGCTCAGAGGCGTGAGGGCCCAGGATGTGAACGCCCAGCACTTCCTTGGTCTCGGCCTCGGCCACGACCTTGACCGCGCCCTCGGTTTCGAGGCTGATGACGGCCCGGGCGTTGACGCCGTAAGGCACCGCGGCTGAAATGACCTCATAGCCCTGGGCCAGGGCTTCTTTTTCGGTCAGGCCCACCGCGGCCGCCTCGGGGATGGTGTAGAAAACCCGGGGCACGGCCCTGGCC
>CAYXRH010000058.1:1632-15116 GCA_964466355.1 uncultured Thermodesulfobacteriota bacterium | reverse complement strand
CCGCGAAGGCGGCCGCACCGTCGGCGCCGGCGTCATCAGCCAGATACTGGAGTGAACGGTGCGCGAAATCATCACCTTGGCCTGCACGGAGTGCAAACGCCGCAATTACACCACGACCAAGAACAAACGGCGCACCCCGGACAGGCTCGCTTTGAAGAAGTACTGCCCTTTTGATCGACGCCACACCTTGCACCGCGAGGTTAGATAGCCCGCTTGAAGGGCTTTTGTGGGTGCAGGCCAGTAGCTCTAACGGTAGAGCACCGGACTCCAAATCCGGGGGTTGGGGGTTCAAATCCCTCCTGGCCTGCCAGTTCATTGTAAAAACGGCCCCAGCCCCGCGGGCGGAGCTCAGGTTGAAGGCATGAAGAAGCCCAAGACGGCCAGAAAGAAAAAGTCCAAACCCCGCAAGCAGGCCGCGCCCAAGATGGCCAGGCGGGCGACGACTCAGCTCCAGGCCAAGGAGGCGCCGCCGCCGAAGAAGACCGCCTCGACCCCGGCGCCCGGCCCGACGGCTCGGGCCGTCAGCCGACCCAAGGAGTGGTGGGTCAAGGGCGGCCAGTTCTTCAGGGAGGTCAAGGTCGAGCTGAAGAAGGTGACCTGGCCTTCGCGCAAGGAGACCCTGGCCTCGACCTCGGTGGTGATGGCCTTGGTCCTGTTGGCGGCCACCTTTCTGGGCCTCATCGACCTCGGCTTGTCGCGGCTCATCAGGGCCGTGATCGGTTGAAAGGGGCTTTTGATGGCCGTCGAGAACCAGATGAAATGGTACATCGTCCACACTTACTCCGGCTACGAAAACAAGGTTAAGCAATCGCTGGAGGATACGGTCAAGAAGCTGGGGCTTGAGGAGTCCATCGGCAAGATCATCATCCCCACGGAGAAGGTGGTCGAGCTGATAAAGGGGGAGCGGCGCACGACCACGCGCAAGTTCTATCCCGGTTACATCATGGTCCAGATGCTCCTCAACGACGAGACGTGGCACGTGGTCAGGCGGGTGCCGCGGGTGACGGGGTTTTTGGGCTCCCAGGAGAAACCGACCCCTTTGAATGATGAAGAGGCCGAGCGGATCATCAACCAGATGGCCGAGGGAGCCGTCAAGCCCAAACCCAAGTTCTCCTTTGAGCAGGGCGACGAGGTCAGAGTGATCGATGGTCCGTTCAGCAACTTCAACGGCGTGGTGGAGGAGGTCAAACCGGACAAGGGCAAGATTCGGGTTCTCATCTCCATATTTGGACGTGCCACGCCGGTGGAACTGGAGTTCGTCCAGGTGAGCAAGTTTTAGTGGAGAGTTAATAATGGCTAAGAAGGTGATCGCCCAGATAAAGCTTCAAGTCCCGGCCGGCCAGGCCAACCCCTCCCCGCCCATCGGTCCGGCTTTGGGGCAGCACGGCGTCAACATCATGGAGTTCTGCAAGGCCTTCAACGCCAAGACTCAGGACAAGGAAGGAACCATCATTCCGGTGGTCATATCGGTTTACCAGGACCGGTCCTTCACCTTCATCACCAAGACTCCGCCGGCGGCGGTGCTGCTCAGGCAGGCGGCCGGCCTGGAAAAGGGGTCCCAGGAGCCGGGGCGAAGCGTGGCCGGACAGATAAGCCGCGCCAAAGTGGAGGAGATCGCCAAGCAGAAAATGGCTGATCTCAACACCGCGGATCTCAATAACGCCATCAAGACCATCGCCGGCACGGCCAGGTCGATGGGTCTGGAGATAGTTGAATGAGGAGGCCTTTGATGAGGCTTCTTTGTTTAGGAGTGGTTTGATGCCAAAAGCGGGTCAGAAACAGCGGGAAGCCAAAGACAAGGTCGATCGGAGCAAGCGTTACTCCATCGAGGAAGGCATAAAGCTGGCTTTAGAGACGGCCCACGCCAAGTTCGATGAGTCAGTGGACGCGGCGGTGCGCCTGGGCGTGGATCCCCGGCACGCCGACCAGATGGTCCGCGGGGCGGTGGTCCTGCCCCACGGCACCGGCAAGTCGGTCAGGGTTTTGGTTTTCGCCAAGGGCGAAAAGGAGACCGAGGCCAAGGAGGCCGGCGCCGAGTACGTGGGCAATGACGACCTCATCGAGAAGATAAAGGAAGGCTGGTTGGAGTTTGACAAAGCGGTGGCCACCCCGGACATGATGGGCCAGGTGGGCAAACTCGGCCGCATCTTGGGTCCGCGGGGCCTGATGCCCAACGCCAAAGTGGGCACCGTCACTTTTGACCTGACCAAGGCGATTCAAGACCTGAAGGCCGGGAAGGTCGATTTTAAGGTCGAGCGAGCCGGCGTGGTTCACGCTCCTTTAGGCCGCGTCTCCTTCGGGCCGGAGAAGATCAGGGACAACCTGGCCGCCCTGTTGGGGAAGCTCATGCGCCTCAAACCGGCCACGGCTAAAGGAACCTACGTCAAGGGAATCGCCATCTCCACGACCATGGGGCGAGGTGTGAAACTGGACACCGGCGAAATCCGCGACCTGGTCAGGTGAGGCTGTCGGCGGAGATTCAACGAGCAGGTTTCGGTCAAAGACCGTGGGCGCCTGAGCGCTTAATGGCCCTCACTGCGGCCGGCCCACCGAGACCGGATTCTTCCACGCTTTGACTGGGACCCTCACACACGGAAAGGAGGGTTATTCGAGTTTGAAACGGGAAGAGAAGACCAAAAAAGTAGCGAAGCTCAACGAGCGCTTCAAGGCGGCCAAGCTGGTGGTTTTGACCGACTTCACCGGGCTCAACGTCTCGGAGATGACTGATCTGCGGGCCAAGCTCAAGGAGGCGGCCAGCGAGTACCAGGTGGTCAAGAACACGCTGCTTCGGTTGGCGGCCAGGGAGACCGCGATGGAGCAGCTCACCGAGCACTTCATCGGACCCAATGGACTCGTTTTGGCCGACGAAGACGTCGTCGCTCCGGCCAAGGCGCTTTACAAGTTCGCCGCTGAGTCCAAGAAACTGGCCATCAAGGCCGGACTGCTGGAGGACGGCGTGATCACGTCCGAGGACATAAAGTCCTTGGCCACGCTGCCCAGCCGGGAGGTTTTGCTGGCCCAGCTTCTGGGGGCCATGAACGCCGCGCCGGCCGGCCTGGTCAATGTCTTGGCCGCGCTGCTGCGCAACCTGTTGAACGTTCTCAAAGCCGTTGAAGAAAAAAAGGCTCAAGCGGCCGCTTGAGCCTCGAGCGTGGGAGGATCATAGAAAAATGGCGATCAAGAAGGAAGACGTGATCGAGTTCATCTCCAACATGTCGGTCTTGGAGTTGTCCGAGCTGATCAAGGAGCTGGAGGATAAATTTGGCGTCAGCGCCGCCGCTCCGGTGGCCGTGGCCGCCGTGGGCGCGCCCGGAGTTGCGGGCGGAGGCGAGGCCGCGGCCGCGGAGGAGAAGACCGAGTTCGACGTCGTCTTGACGGCCGTGGGAGACAAGAAGATCCAGGTCATCAAGGCGGTCAGGGCGGTCACCAGCCTCGGCTTGAAAGAGGCCAAGGAATTGGTCGAAAGCGCGCCCAAAGCGGTCAAGGAGGCTATCGGCCAGGAGGAGGCAAAAGAGGTGGCCAAGCAGCTCGAAGAAGCCGGCGCCACCGTGGAGATAAAGTAAAGCCACCCCGTGCTCCGGCCCGGGGGCTCATACCCGGGCCGGGATTCGCCGTCGGGGTGCGAGGGAGATGAGATGGCCATTCGAACCTCAGCCCGCCACCGCATCCGCAAAAGCTTCGGCTCCATTGAGCGGATTACCGAGATCCCTAATCTCATCGAGATGCAGCGGGAATCCTACGAACGCTTCCTGCAAAAGGAGACGCCCCCCCACGAGCGCCTGCCCGTCGGCCTCCAAGGGGTCTTCAAGTCGGTCTTCCCCATCCGCGACTTCTCCGGGACCTCGTCCTTGGAGTTCGTGTCCTACACCTTTGGCGAGCCCAAGTATGACCAGGAGGAATGCCTGGCCCGGGGCATGACCTTCGAGGCCCCCTTGAAGATCACCGTCCGCCTGGTGGTCTACGATCAGGACAAGGAGACCGGCACCCAGACCATCCGCGACATCAAGGAGCAGGAGATCTATTTCGGCACCCTGCCCTTGATGACCCAAAACGGCACCTTCATCGTCAACGGCACCGAGCGGGTCATCGTCTCCCAGCTCCATCGTTCTCCGGGCATTTTCTTTGACCACGACAAGGGACGAACCCACTCCTCGGGAAAGCTTCTCTACTCGGCCCGGGTCATTCCCTTGCGCGGGTCCTGGATCGATTTGGAGTTTGACCCCAAGGACATCATCTACGTGCGCATCGACCGTCGGCGCAAGTTTCCGGTGACCCTGCTTTTGAAGGCCTTGGGCTATTCCGTCGAGGAGCTTTTGAGCTACTTCTACGAGAACGACGTCTACTACCTTTCGGGGAGCAAGGTCGAGCGCCAGGTCAAGGACAGCATTCTGGCGGCCAAGGAGACGTCCTTTGACATCGTTGACCCCCAAAGCGGCCAGGTGATCGTCAAGAAGAACCGCAAGATCTCCAAAGCGGCCCTGGTCGAGATGGCCGAGGCGGGCCTCTCCCGCATCAAGGCCAGGGTCCAGGATCTCGTCGGCAAAGTCGCCGCCCAGGATTTGGTCGACCCCACCACCGGCGAAATCATCGTCCCCATCAATGAACCCCTCACCGAGGAGCATCTGGAGCGCCTCCAGTCAGCCGGGGTCGGCGAGGTGACGGTGCTTTACATCGACGCCCACGAAGGCGCCTCGTCGCTGAGGGACACCCTGCTCTTGGATAAAGTCCAAAACCCCCAGGAGGCCATCTTAGAGATCTACCGCAAGCTGCGCCCCTCCAACCCCCTCACCCTGGAGGTGGCGACCACCTTCTTCGACAACCTCTTCTTCAATCCCGAACACTACGATCTGTCCAAGGTCGGCCGACTGAAGATGAACATCCGCCTCGGCCTGAACACGCTCCTCGAGATGCGCACCCTGAGACGGGAGGACTTTTTAGCCGCGGTCAAGGAGCTGATCCGTCTCAAGGTGGTCGAGGGCGCGGTGGACGACATCGACCACCTCGGCAACCGTCGCGTGAGGGCCGTGGGCGAGCTTTTGGAGAACCAGTACCGCATCGGTCTGGTGCGCATGGAGCGGGCCATCAAGGAGCGGATGAGCCTCCAGGAGATCGAGGCTCTCATGCCTCACGATCTGATCAACTCCAAGCCGGTTTCGGCCGTGGTCAAGGAGTTTTTTGGCACCTCCCAGCTGAGCCAGTTCATGGATCAGACCAACCCGCTGTCCGAGATCACCCACAAGCGTCGGCTCTCGGCCTTGGGACCCGGCGGATTGACCAGGGAGCGGGCCGGCTTCGAGGTTCGCGACGTCCATCCGACCCACTATGGCCGCATCTGCCCCATCGAGACGCCGGAAGGACCCAACATCGGTCTGATCGTGTCTTTGAGCACCTACGCCCGGGTGAATGAGTTCGGCTTCATCGAGACGCCTTATCGCAAGGTGATTGACGGCAAGGTGACCAAGGAAGTCATCTACCTCTCGGCCATGGACGAGGGGGAGCACCCCATCGCCCAGGCCAACGCCCCCTTGGACCGCAACAACCGCTTCATTCTGGATCTGGTCTCAGCCCGGGTGGCCGGCGAATTCGTCCAGGTCCCGCCGAACGAGATCGAGTACATGGACGTCTCGCCCAACCAGCTCGTCTCGGTGGCCGCCTCTTTGATCCCCTTCCTGGAACACGACGACGCCAACCGGGCCCTGATGGGCTCGAACATGCAGCGTCAGGCCGTGCCGCTGATCAATGCCGCCGCGCCCTTGATCGGCACCGGCATCGAGGAGGTGGTGGCCATTGATTCGGGCGTCTGCCTGGTGGCCGAAGACGACGGAGTCATTGAGGACGTGGACGCCTCGCGGATCGTGATTCGTTACAAAGGCAACGGCGGACGAGAGAACGTCAAGATCCACAAACTGATCAAGTTCATGCGCTCCAACCAGAACACCTGCTTCAACCAGAAGCCCATCGTCCAGAAGGGCGACAGAATCACCAAGGGGCAGGTCATCGCCGACGGCCCGGCCACCGAGATGGGAGAGCTGGCCTTGGGACGCAACGCCACCGTGGCCTTCATGTCCTGGGGCGGCTACAACTTCGAGGACTCCATCCTCGTCTCGGAGCGCCTGGTCAAAGAAGACGTCTTCACCTCGCTGCACATCGACGAGTTCGAAATCGTGGCCCGGGACACCAAGCTGGGCAAAGAGGAGATCACCCGGGACATCCCCAACGTGGGCGAGGAGGCCCTGAGCGAGCTCGACGAGGCGGGCATCATCCGCGTCGGCGCCGAGGTCGCGGCCGGAGACATCCTCGTCGGCAAGGTCACGCCCAAGGGCGAAACCCAGCTCAGCCCCGAAGAGAAGCTTCTGAGGGCCATCTTCGGCGAGAAGGCCGGCGACGTAAAGGACTCGTCCTTGAGGGTCCCGCCGGGCGTGGAGGGAATCGTCATCGAGGCTCGGGTCTTTTCGCGCAAAGGAGCCGAAAAGGACTCCCGGGCCAAGGCCATCGAAGACGACGAGGTGGCCCGGTTGCTTAAAGACCAGCGCGACGAGATCAACGTCATTCGTCGCAACACCATCTCTCTGCTCAAGCCCCTTTTTGTTGACCGGAAGGCCTTGAGCGGCTTGGTCGGCGAGAACGGCAAAACCATCCTCAAAAAGAAAGAGGTCATCTCCGCGGAGGTCTTGGAGCGGGTCCGCCTGGAGCGCTGGCGAGAGGTGATCATCGACGACGAAGAGGCCAAGGAGGCGGCCGACGGGCTCATCGAGGCCTACCTGGAGCAAGTCGAAGCCATCCGCAGCACTTTCGAGGCCAAGATCGAAAAGATCAAACAGGGAGACGAGCTGCCGCCGGGCGTGATCAAGATGGTCAAGGTTTACGTCGCCGTCAAGCGCAAGCTGGCCGTGGGCGACAAGATGGCCGGGCGGCACGGCAACAAGGGCGTGGTCAGCCGCATCCTGCCCACTGAAGACATGCCCTACTTCGTCGACGGCACCCCCGTGGACGTGGTTTTGAACCCCCTCGGCGTGCCCTCGCGGATGAACGTGGGGCAGGTTTTAGAGACCCACCTCGGTTGGGCTTCGGTGGGCCTGGGCCACAAGATCGGCCAACTGGTGGACAACCTCAGCTCTTCCGAGGAGCTGCGGGCCTTTTTTGCGAAGATCCTTTCCAAGAGCGAGGCCAAGCGGTGGACGGTTGAGACCAGCGAAGATGAAATGTTCAAAATGGCTCATGACTGCCGAGAAGGGGTCCATCTGGCCACCCCGGTCTTCGACGGCGCCGACGAAGAGGAGATCCGCCGGTTCCTGAACCTGGCCGGACTGCCGGAAGGAGGACAGACCATCCTTTATGACGGCCGCAGCGGCGAACCCTTTAACCATCCCGTGACCGTGGGGGCGATGTACATCATGAAGCTGCACCATCTGGTGGACGAGAAGATCCACGCCCGCTCCATCGGCCCTTACTCCCTGGTCACCCAGCAGCCTCTGGGCGGCAAGGCCCAGTTCGGCGGACAGCGTCTGGGCGAGATGGAAGTCTGGGCCATGGAAGCCTACGGCGCCGCCTACTCCCTTCAGGAGTTCCTCACGGTCAAGTCCGACGACGTGGCCGGCCGGACGAGGATGTACGAGAAGATCGTCAAGGGCGAGAACTTCCTGGACGCCGGACTGCCGGAGTCGTTCAACGTCCTGGCCAAGGAGCTCCAGAGCTTGGGCTTGGACTTCCAGCTTTTGGAGGAGCCGGAATAGACCGGTTCGAGCGCGGCATCATCATGCCCCGCCTTTGAGGGGCGGGCTTTTATGCAAGGAGGCTTTCAGGTGGAAGACCTCTACAGTTTTTTCGCCAAACCAAAAGACCCTCTTTCCTTCAATGCGGTCAAGATATCCCTGGCCTCGCCCGAGCAGATCAGGGAGTGGTCTTACGGCGAAGTCAAAAAGCCGGAGACGATAAACTATCGGACCTTCAAGCCCGAGAGGGACGGGCTGTTTTGCGCCAAGATCTTTGGTCCGACAAAGGACTACGAGTGCAACTGCGGCAAGTACAAACGGCTCAAACACCGCGGCGTGGTCTGCGAGAAGTGCGGTGTGGAGGTGATCCAGTCCAAGGTCCGCCGGGAGCGCATGGGCCACATCGAGCTGGCCGCGCCGGTGGCCCACATCTGGTTTCTGAAGTCTCTGCCCTCCAAGATCGGCAACCTGCTGGATTTGACCCTCAAGGAGCTGGAGAGGATCTTGTACTTTGAATCCTCGGTGGTCATCGACGGCGGCGACACGCCGCTTCAGGCGGGCGAGCTCCTGAGCGAGGAGCGTTACCGCGAGGCCTTGGCCGAGTACGGGGACCGATTCGAGGCCGGCATCGGCGCCGAGGCCCTCAAGGAGATGCTCGGCCACCTCGATCTGGAGGAGCTGTCCAACCAGCTTCGAGACGAGATGACCAAAACCAACTCCGAAGCCCGGCGCAAGAAGCTGGCCAAGCGGCTCAAGGTCGTCAACGCCTTCAAGGATTCGGGCAACCGGCCGGAGTGGATGATCATGGACGTCATTCCGGTCTTGCCGCCGGATCTGCGGCCGCTGGTCCCCTTGGACGGCGGCCGGTTCGCCACCTCAGACCTCAACGACCTTTATCGGCGCGTCATCAATCGCAACAACAGGCTCAAAAGGCTCATCGAACTCAACGCCCCGGAGATCATCATCCGCAACGAGAAGCGGATGCTCCAGGAAGCGGTTGACGTCCTGTTCGACAACGGCCGGCGGGGCAAGGTCATCACCGGGCCGAACAAGCGGCCCCTCAAATCCCTATCGGACATGCTCAAAGGCAAGCAGGGCCGCTTCCGCCAGAACTTGCTGGGCAAACGGGTCGATTACTCCGGCCGGTCAGTCATCGTCATCGGCCCGGACCTGCGCCTTCACCAGTGCGGGCTGCCCAAAAAGATGGCCTTGGAGCTTTTCAAGCCGTTCATCTACCACCGGCTGGAGAAAAAGGGCATCGTCACCACCATCAAGGCGGCCAAGAAGCTGGTCGAAAAAGAGACGCCCGAGGTGTGGGACACCTTGTCCGAAGTGGTCAGGGAGTATCCGGTGCTGCTCAACCGCGCCCCCACCCTGCACCGCCTCTCCATCCAGGCCTTTGAACCGATTCTCATCGAAGGCAAGGCCATCCAGCTCCACCCCCTGGTCTGCGCCGCCTTCAACGCCGACTTTGACGGCGACCAGATGGCCGTGCACGTGCCCTTGTCCATCCAGGCCCAGATCGAGGCCCGGGTGTTGATGATGTCCACCAACAACATCCTCTCCCCGGCCAACGGCGAGCCGATCATCGTCCCCACCCAAGACATCGTTTTGGGCATTTACTACCTGACCCGGGAAAAACCCTTCTCCAAGGGCGAGGGCAAGATCTTGTCCTCCTTCGAAGAGGTCCGCATGGCCTACGACTCCGGCGAGGTGGATCTCCACGCCAAAATCTACGTCCGCCTGGGTGGCCAGCGGATCGAAACCACGGTCGGCCGGGTGATCTTGAGCGAAATAACGCCCGAGGAGATCCCCTTCTCGCTCATCAACCAGACGGTCAACAAGAGAGTCATGAAGGAGCTGATCAGCCTCAGCTATCGCAAGGCCGGCATAAAAAAGACGGTCATCTTCGCCGACCGCCTCAAGGACATCGGCTACAGGTACGCCACCAGTTCGGGGCTTTCCATCTGCATTGACGACATGGAGATACCGCTGGAGAAAGAGGAGATCGTCCGCGCGGCCATGGCCGAGGTGCGGGAGGTGGATGAACAGTACCGCGAGGGGCTGATCACCGGAGG
Source organism: uncultured Thermodesulfobacteriota bacterium (assembly GCA_964466355.1). Taxonomy (GTDB): domain Bacteria; phylum Desulfobacterota; class Desulfarculia; genus CAYXRH01. Next base: position 5,326 of record CAYXRH010000058.1, on the reverse strand, counting down.
AGAGAAGTACAACAAGGTCGTGGATATCTGGGCCCGGAGCGCCGAGGAGGTCACCGAGCGGATGATGGACCGCATGGCCATCCAGGAGTTCAGGGCCTTTGAAGGCGACGGCGGGAAAGACAAGGACCAGGCCGACAAACGCAGTGAGATAGGCGCCTCCTTCAACCCCATCTACATGATGGCCGACTCCGGCTCCCGGGGCTCCAAGGATCAGATCCGCCAACTAGCCGGCATGCGCGGCCTCATGGCCAAGCCTTCGGGGGAGATCATCGAGACCCCCATCACGGCCAACTTCCGCGAAGGCCTGACCGTGCTCCAGTACTTCACCTCCACCCACGGCGCCCGCAAAGGCCTGGCCGACACGGCCCTCAAGACCGCCGGCTCGGGCTACCTCACCCGCCGTCTGGTGGACGTGGCCCAGGACTGCATCGTCACCGAAGAAGACTGCGGCACCTTGGACGGCGTGTGGATGGAGCATCTGAGCGAGGGCGGCGAGGTCATCCAGCGGGTCGGCGAGCGCGTCTTGGGGCGGGTGGCCCTGATGGACGTCGTCGACGCTCACACCGGCGAGGTGCTGATCAAGGCCAACGAAGAGATAAACGAAGGAGGCGTGGCCAAGATCGAGGAGGCCGGCCTGGATCGGGTTTTGATCCGGTCCGTGTTCACCTGCAAATCCAAAATGGGCGTCTGCGCCAAGTGTTACGGCCGCGACCTAGCCCACGGCAAGCCCATCGACATCGGCGAGGCGGTGGGCATCGTCGCCGCCCAGTCCATCGGTGAACCAGGAACCCAGCTGACCATGCGCACCTTTCACATCGGCGGCACTGCCTCGCGTCGGGTGGAGCAGACGACCATCGAGGCGCGCAAAGGCGGCGCCATCGGCTTTGAAAATCTGACCACCGTGGTCAACACCGAAGGTCACCAGGTCGTTCTCAACCGCAACGGCGCCGTCTCGGTGCTTCACAAGGGCCGCGTCAGGGAGCGCTACAACCTCATCCAAGGGGCCATTTTGAGAGTCGAAGACGGCCAGGAGGTCAGCGACGGCCAGCTCCTCGCCGAATGGGATCCATACACGGTGCCCATTCTGACCGACGTCTCGGGCGCGGTCGTGTTCGAGGACATCGTCGAGGGCCAGACAATGCAGGAGAAGGTCGACCCGGTCACCGGCAAGGCCTCCAAGGTCATCATCGAGTCCCGCCAGGCCGAAGTTCGGCCCCAGGTCATCATCGCCGACGAGAACGGGAAGCCGAAGACGAGGCCCAACGGCTCGCCCGCGACCTTCCTCATGCCAGCCCACGCCATCTTGAACGTGGTTGAAGGCGACCAGATCTTCGCCGGCGACGCCATCGCGCGCATCCCGCGCGAGACGACCAAGACCAAAGACATCACCGGCGGCCTGCCCCGCGTGGCCGAACTCTTCGAGGTGCGCAAACCCAAGGAGCACGCCGTCATCTCCGAGGTGGACGGCTTGGTCTCCTTTGGCAAAGCGACCAAAGGCAAGCGCAAGGTCGCCATCACCCCCGAGATCGGCGAAAGCAAGGAATATCTCATCCCCAAGAACAAGCACATCATCGTCCAGGAGGGCGAATACGTCCGCGCCGGCGAGCCTCTCATGGACGGCTCGGCCAACCCCCACGACATTCTGGCCATCCGGGGCGTCAAGGAGCTGGCCCGCTACCTGGTGGATGAGGTCCAGGAGGTTTATCGTCTCCAGGGCGTCAAGATCAATGACAAGCACATCGAGATCATCGTCCGTCAGATGCTCAAAAAGGTTCAGATAAAGGAGGTCGGCGACACCAACTTCCTCATCGGCGAACAGATCGAGCGGTACAAGTTCGAGGAGGAGAACGAACGCGTCATGGCCTCGGGCGGCCGGCCGGCCGTGGCTGAACCGCTCCTTTTGGGCATCACCAAGGCCTCGCTGAGCACCGAATCCTTCATCTCCGCCGCCTCGTTCCAGGAGACGACCAAGGTTCTGACCGAGGCGGCCGTGGCCGGCAAGGTGGACAACTTGAGGGGCTTGAAAGAGAACGTCATCATGGGCCGCCTCATCCCGGCCGGAACAGGATTCAGGGACTACAGGCGACTCAAAATCGCCTCCTCCGGTTACGAGGAGGAAGCCGACGGTTTCGGCGAGGAAATAGTCTAGAAAAGACTTGACAGGTAGGGGTCTGGTCAGTATAAAAGTGGGTCTTTGGGCCTGGGCGAGGCATTAAACCCACAAGGCCCAGGGAACAGACCGTAATCATTGGGAGAGATGGATGCCGACGATCAATCAGCTAGTCCGCGCTGGCCGCCAGAAGGCCCAGTCCAAGACTAGTTCTCCAGCCTTAAAAGGGTGCCCCCAAAAGAGGGGGGTCTGCTTGAGGGTTTACACCCAGACCCCCAAGAAGCCCAATTCGGCCCTCAGAAAGGTGGCCCGGGTGCGGCTGACCAACGGCATCGAGGTGACGACCTACATTCCCGGCATCGGCCACAACCTCCAGGAGCACTCGGTGGTGCTCATCAGAGGCGGCCGGGTCAAGGATTTGCCCGGGGTGCGCTATCACATCATTCGCGGCACCCTGGACGCCGCCGGAGTGACTGATCGAAAGAAGAGCCGCTCCAAGTACGGCGCCAAGCGACCGAGATGAGGAGAGGCGTCAGTGCCTAGACGACGAGAGATTCCCAAACGGCAGATCCTGCCGGATCCTAAATACCACTCGGAGATGGTGGCCGCGTTCATCAACGGCATCATGCGCCGGGGGAAGAAGAGCTTGGCCGAGCGGATCTGTTACGGCGCCTTTGACCTCATCGGCGCGAGGACCAAGGAGGACCCGCTCAGGGTCTTTGAGAAGGCCTTGGCCAACGTCAAACCCGTGGTCGAAGTGAAGTCACGCCGGGTGGGCGGTTCGACCTACCAGGTTCCGGTGGAGATCAGACCGGCCAGGCGGACGGCCCTGGGCATGCGCTGGCTGATAAATTACGCCCAGGCCAGGGGCGAAAAGACGATGAGGGAGCGCCTGGCGGCCGAACTGATTGACGCGGCCAACAACCGCGGCGCGACGGTTAAAAAGAAGGAAGACACCCACAGAATGGCTGAGGCCAACAAGGCCTTTGCCCATTATCGGTGGTAGGTTGATTATTCCGGTTGAGAACCATGGCTCGGTTAGTGCCTTTACACCAGGTGCGCAATATCGGCTTCATGGCGCACATCGACGCCGGCAAGACGACGACGACCGAGCGCGTCCTGTTTTACACTGGGGTGTCTCATCGCATCGGAGAAGTGCACGACGGACAGGCGACCATGGACTACATGGTCCAGGAGCAGGAGCGCGGCATCACCATCACCTCGGCGGCGACGACCTGCTTCTGGAGGGGGCACCGCGTCAACATCATTGACACCCCTGGCCACGTAGACTTCACCATCGAGGTGGAGCGGTCCTTGCGGGTCCTGGACGGCGTGATAGCGGTTTTTTGCGCTGTCGGCGGGGTGGAGCCCCAGTCAGAGGCGGTCTGGCGACAGGCTGACAAATATCGGGTGCCGCGAGTGGCTCTTGTGAACAAAATGGATCGGGCTGGCGCAGATTTAAAAAGGACGCTCAAAATGATGCGCCACCGCCTTGGCGCCGAGCCGGTCTTGCTGCAATTGCCCATTTTTCAAGGAGATGAATTCGCTGGCGTGGTCGATCTGATCAACATGAAGGCCCTTTAT
>CAYXRH010000058.1:0-1622 GCA_964466355.1 uncultured Thermodesulfobacteriota bacterium | reverse complement strand
TGACGGCCAGGCCGGCTCCGAGGCCAGGGAGGCGCCCGTGCCCGAGGAGCTCGAGGCCGAGGCCTCGGCGCTCAAGGACGAGATCGTCGAAGCGGCGGCCGAGGGCGAGGACGAACTGACCGACCGCTACCTCCGAGGCGAAGATCTCTCCCCAGAGGACATCAAAAGAGGCCTCCGCTCCGCGACGCTCAGCCTCCAGGCCGTGCCCGTGTTGTGCGGTTCGGCCTTCAAGAACAAAGGCGTCCAGCCGCTTTTGGACGCCGTGGTCGACTACCTCCCCTCCCCTCTGGACGTCCCGCCGATGATCGGCCTCGACGCCGACGAGCAGGAGGTGCTCTGTCCGCCCGAGGATTCGGCGCCCATGGCCGGTTTGGCCTTCAAGATCATCAACGACCCTTACGTCGGCCACTTGACCTTCTTGCGTCTCTACGCCGGGTGTTTGACCTCCGGCGACCAGGTCTTGAACGCGACCAAGGGGCACAAGGAGCGCATCGGGCGGCTTTTGAAGATGCACGCCGACAAACGCGAGGAGATCAGGGAAGTCTTTTCCGGCGACATCGTCGCCGCGGTGGGCTTGAGAAACACGACCACCGGCGACACCCTGGCCAGCGCCAAAAGACCAGTCCGCCTGCGAGCCATCGAGGCCCCCCAGCCGGTCATCTCCATGGCCGTGGAGCCGTCGGGCCGGGAGGATCAGGACCGGCTCTCCGCGGCCTTGGGCCGCATCGCCGTCGAAGACCCCTCCCTCAGAATCGAAGCCGATCCAGAGACCGGCCAGACGATCCTTTCGGGCATGGGCGAATTGCATCTGGAGATCATCACCGACAGGCTCAGGCGCGAGTTTAAAACCAGCGTCAAGACCGGCCGACCCCAGGTGGCCTTTCGGGAGGGCGTTTGTCGCCAGGGGGAGGCCGAGGCCAAGTTCGTCCGCCAGAGCGGCGGCCGGGGCTTGTTCGGCCACGTCAAGATCATCGTCGCCCCTCTTGAGCGGGGAGAGGGTTTTGTCTTTGAATCCAAAATAACAGGCGGGGTCATCCCCAAGGAGTTCATCCCGGCCGTGGAAAAAGGCGTCCGGGAGGCGGCCGCCGCCGGCGTGGTGGCCGGCTATCCGGTCATCGATGTCAAGGTTGAGCTGATCGACGGCTCCTTTCACCCGGTCGACTCCTCTGATTTAGCTTTTCGCATCGCCGGCTCGATGGCTTTCAAGAAGGCCTGTCACAAAGCCGAGCCCGTGCTTCTGGAGCCGATCATGAAGATCGACATCGTCTGCCCCGAGGAGTCCATCGGCCAGGTCATCGGCGATCTGAATTCGAGACGGGGCCGCATGAGCGGGTTGGAGACGAGGGGATCGACCCAGGTCGTGGCCGCCTTTGCTCCCTTGGCCGGCATGTTCGGCTACGCCACTGATTTGAGGTCAGCGACTCAGGGTCGAGCCACGTTCAGCATGCAGTTTTCACATTACGAACCAGCACCGGCGGCCGTGGTCGAAGAGGTGATCGGCCAGGTCGCAAGAAAGAAGATAGCCTGAGATCAGCCACGGGCGTGAGCTAGCCTTTTTTGGAGGAGCGAGACATGGCGAAGAAGAAGTTTGAGCGTACGAAGCCGCACATGAACGTGGGGAC
>CAYXRH010000057.1:0-15181 GCA_964466355.1 uncultured Thermodesulfobacteriota bacterium | reverse complement strand
GCCCTGGGCGTCGAGGCCGCCGGTGATGGCGCTGACGGTGAAGCGGAGCAGCTCGGCCTTGGAGCCGGTCAGGGACATGATCGTCTTGAAGACCGCGTCAACCGGGCCGACGCCGAAGCCGGCCGCCTTGACCGGCTGGCCGTCGATGTCCAGCTCCACCGTGGCCACGGGGTGGACGTGGGTCCCGGACATGACGTTTAGGTATTTGAACTCGTAGACCACCGGCAGGCGGAAGACCTCCTCGGCCACCAGAGCCTCGATGTCCTCGTTGTAGACGGCCTTTTTGCGGTCGGCCAGCTTCTTGAACCGCCCGAAGAGGCGGTCCACCTCCTCCTCGTTCAAGGAGTAGTTCAGGGCGTTCAAGCGCTTCTTGAAGGCGTGCCGGCCGGAGTGTATGCCCAGGATCAGCTGCGAGGTCTCCAGGCCGATCTTTTCGGGCCGCATGATCTCGTAGGTCTGGCGGTTTTTCAGAAAGCCGTCCTGGTGGACGCCGGCTTCGTGGAGGAAGGCGTTGGCGCCGACGATGGCCTTGTTGGGCTGGACGACGATGCCGGTGATCAAGGTCACCAGGCGGGAGGCGGGGTAGATCTCGGCGGCGTTGATGTTGGTTTTGAAGGGCACTAGGTCTCGCCGCGTGTCCACGGCCATGACCAGCTCTTCCAGGGCGGCGTTGCCGGCCCGCTCGCCAATGCCGTTTATGGTCACCTCCACCTGGCGGGCCCCGGCCTTGATGGCGGCCAGGGAGTTGGCCGTGGCCAGGCCGAGGTCGTTGTGGCAGTGGACGCTCAAGACGGCCCGGTCGATGTCGGGCACGTTGTTCTTGAGATGGGCGATCAAGGCGGCCATCTCCTCGGGCAGGGCGTAGCCGACGGTGTCCGGAATGTTGATCGTCGTCGCCCCGGCCTTGATGGCCGTCCCGACCACCTGGGCCAAAAAGTCAGGATCGGAGCGCGAGGCGTCCTCGGCCGAGAACTCCACGTCCGAGGTGTATCCCTTGGCCCTGGTCACGGCCGCGGCGACGTTTTTGAGAACCTCCTCCTCGCTCATCTGAAGCTTGTAGGTCATGTGAATCGGCGAGGTGGCGATGAAGACGTGCAGTCGGGGGGCCTCGGCCGGGGCCACGGCCTCCCAGGCGACGTCGATGTCGCGAGGGGTGCACCGGGACAAGGCGGCCACGCTGATCCCCTTGACCTCCTTGGCGACCTTGGAGACGGCCTCGAAGTCCCCGGGCGAGGCGATGGGAAAGCCGGCCTCGATGACGTCCACGCCCAGGTGGGTGAGTTGACGGGCCAGGCGGAGCTTCTCGGTCGTGTTCATGGACGCGCCCGGCGATTGTTCGCCGTCGCGCAGCGTCGTGTCGAAGATGATGATCCTGTCGCTCACTTTCTCCTCTCCCATCTTGAATCAAAGGCCCGCTCCGCCGGGGAGCGGGCCGGGGCGTTGAGCCTCGGTCGTCTTTCAGCTTTGTCCCGTCGCCTCCGGCTCCGGGCGCTTCTCCGGAGCGAAGGGTTTCAGGCCCTTGGCCTTGAGGATGGCCAGAACCGGCCCCGAGCCCAAGTAGGCGGCCAGAATGATCGCCGCCATGTGGACCGGCTTGTAGGCGATGACGCTGAAGATCAGCACTCCGGCGACCAGATAGTTGAAGGATCTCAAGCGGCGCAGATCGAGGGCCTTTAGGGAGCGGTAGGGCAGGGTCGAGACCATCAGGAAGGAGAGGATGTAGAGCAATATCAACATCAGCTCAGAGATCGCGGCCACCTCGAGGCCCAGATGCTCCACCACCAAGACCACCGCCGCCACCGTGGCCGCGGCGGCCGGAATGGGCAAGCCGACGAAGAAGCGGGGGTCGTCCCGGCCGGCCCGGGTGTTGAACCGGGCCAGGCGCAGGGCCCCGCAGACGACGTAAATGAATCCGGCGATCGAGCCCAGGCGGTCGTAGGCGCTCAAGGCCCACTGATGAACCAGCACCGCCGGGGCGACCCCGAAGGCGACCAGATCGGCCAGGGAGTCGTATTCCATGCCGAAATGAGAGGTCGCCGGGGTCAGGCGGGCGATCTTGCCGTCGAGCCCGTCCAGGATCAAGGACACGAACACCGCCGCCCCGGCCTCCTGCCACTGGCCCTTGGTGGCGGCGATGATGGCGTAGAACCCGGCGAAGAGGGAGGCCGTGGTCAGAAGGTTGGGCAGGACATAAACCCCTCGCCGTCTGGAGTCGGGAGACTTTTTTCTTCTCTTCCGTCGCGCTTTACTCATGGCAACCACCCCAAGACGCTCTGGCCGGCCTTGACCCCCTGCCCCTTTTCCACCGCCAGGCGGCTGTCCTCTGGGAGATAGACATCCACCCGGGAGCCGAAGCGGATCAGACCGAACCGCTCGCCGGCCTCGACCTCGTCTCCTGAGCGGGCCCAGCAGACGATCCGTCGGGCGATCAGCCCGGCGATCTGGACCACCTCAACCTCCAGCCCCTTTTTTGTCTTGAGCCTCAAAATCAATCGCTCGTTCTTCTCCGAGGCCTTGTTCAGCGAGGCGTTCAGAAAGGCTCCGGGGATGTATCTGAGCTCCTCCACCGCCCCGCCGACCGGCATCCGGTTGACGTGCACGTCAAACAAACTCATGAAGACCGAGACCTTTCGGGCCGCGCCTCGACCCAAGGGCGTCGCCTCCACCAAGCCGGCGAAAACCACCCGGCCGTCGGCCGGGGCGACCACCAGCTCGTCCCCTGGGGGAGTGATGCGCTGGGGGTCGCGGAAAAAATAAGCCGCCCACACGGCCGCGGCGAAGGCGATCAAGGCCGCCCACAAAACACCCCCCAAGGCCAGAATTTCGGCCAGCACGGCCGGGGCCAATATGAAAGGCCAGCCCTCTAAAGCGATGGGCAGCCGAGCCCTGGTCTGAAGCAGCCTCCTCTGAGCGGTCCGCCCCATGAGCCCTTCTGAGCGGACCGTCACTCGGCCCGATGGGCGGCCAAGATCTCCTCGATCTTGTCTCGGCCGGCCAGCTTGAGCTTCTTGAGCCGCTTGGCCTCCATCTCTTCTTCAGGGCTCAAGTAGGGCCTTTGGATCATCTCCTCCAGTCGGCGCTCCAGGGAGAGGTGCTCTTGCCACAATTTGGCCAGCTCTTCATCCTGGGAGATGAGCTGCTGAATGATGTTCAGGTCGCGCTCTTCCATGACGCTCAACGGCGATTCTTTGGTGTCAAAAAGGTTAACCGAACCGCTCAATCCAGTCAAGGAATTGTCACCCCGCGATAAGATTCGAGGCGCTTTCATCTTGAAGCCAGCACCGAAAAGGGCCGCCCCACATCGCGGGCGGCCCCTCGTTTTGACCTGCCAAAGCTTCAGTTGCGTCTGTCCCCCGAATCCAAGACCACCTTCCGCCCCTCGATCTCCTCCTTGAGGTCAACCGTGGCCAACCACTTGTCGATCTCCTCCCAGGGGATCTTGATCTTGGACTCCGCCTCCGCCGCGCGCTCCATCGGCTCCAGTTTCATCTCCGGCCAGGTGATCATGGCAAAACCTCCTCTGACAAAAGGAAGGTAAGCACTCTTCCTTTTCCGGTCAAGACGGCCGGGCGATCAAAGCTCCTTGAACGCCCGCCGGGCCGAATCGAGGACGTGATCGAGCTCCTCGGCCGTATGCGCCGTGGAGATGAAGGCCACCTCGAACTGGGACGGGGCCAGCCACACGCCGGCTTCCAGCATCAGGCGCCAGTACTTGGCGTAGCGGTCCAGGTCGGCCTTCTTGGCCGCGGCGTAATCATTGACCTCCTCCTCGGCGAAGAAGAGCCCGAACATGGAGCCGCAGCGCTTTCCTTTGACCGGCACCCCGGCCTCCCTGGCCGCCGCCAGCAGCCCTTCAAGGAGCTGGGCCGTCTTTTTCTCCAGCTCCTCATAGACGGCCGGCCTCTTTAATATCTCCAGGGTGGCCAGCCCGGCCGCCGTGGCCAGGGGGTTGCCCGAGAGGGTCCCGGCCTGGTAGATGTCGCCTTCGGGGGCGAGCCTTTGCATGAACTCGGCCCGGCCGCCGAAGGCCCCCACCGGCAGCCCGCCGCCGATGATCTTGCCCAGGGTCGTCAGATCCGGCTCGACGCCCAAAAGCCCCTGGGCGCCGCTGAAGCCGACCCTGAAGCCGGTGATGACCTCGTCAAAGATCAACAAGGCCCCGAATCTTTTGGTGATTTCCCGAAGGCCCTCCAGGAAGCCGGGCAAAGGCGCCACCAGGCCCATGTTGCCGGCCACGGGCTCAACGATGACGCCGGCGATCTCCTCGCCCCACCTCTGAAAGGCCTCCCCCACCGGGGCGAGGTCGTTGTAGGGCAGGGAGACGGTCTCCTGGGCGATGGCTTTTGGGATGCCCGGCGAGCCGGGGAGGCCAAAGGTGGCCACCCCGCTGCCGGCGGCGACCAAAAGCGTGTCGGCGTGGCCGTGATAGCAGCCGTCGAACTTGATGACCTTGGGGCGGCCGGTGATTCCGCGGGCCAGGCGCACGGCCGACATGCAGGCCTCGGTGCCGGAGTTGACCAGGCGGACCATCTCCAGGGAGGGCAGGGCCTCGACCATCATCTCGGCCAGCCTGGCCTCGGCCTCGGTGGGGGCGCCGAAGCTAAATCCCTTTGCGGCCGCCTCCCTGACCGCTTTGACCACGGCCGGATGAGCGTGGCCCAGGATGAGCGGGCCCCAGGAGCAGACCAAGTCCACGTAGGCGCAGCCGTCCAGGTCGAAGATGCGTCCGCCCTGACCGTGGCTGACGATGCGGGGCGAGGCCCCGACCGACTTGCAGGCCCGCACCGGCGAATTGACCCCGCCGGGGATGACCCTGCAGGCGGCCTCGAAGACTTCATCCGATCTGGTCATGCGAAGTACCTCATGCTCGTTTTCTTCAGCTCCTCCTCGGAGAAAAGAAGCTTGTAGTCAGACACCCCGGCCTCTCGAGCCATCCGGGCCACGGCCGAGGTCAGCTCGGTCGCGGTTTCGCCGTGGACCATGCAGAAGAGGTTGAAAGGCCACCCCGGGGCGGTGCGGCGCTGATAGCAGTGGGTCACGTTTCTGTACTCGGCCAGCTTGCGCCCCACGGCCTCGACCTCCTCCTCGGGGACCCGCCAGGCGACCATGACGTTGACCGGGTAGCCGGAGCGCTGGTGAAAGAGGGTCGCCCCGAAGCGGCGAATCAGGCCGGCCGCCTGAAAGGCTCGAATGCGCTCCATGACCTCGGCCTCGCTCATGTCCACCCGCTCGGCCAGCCTGGCGAAGGGTCGTTCAGTGACCGGCAGATCACCCTGGAGGAGATGGATGAGGCGCTTGTCCCGCTCACTCAGAGTCATCGTCCTCGAGCCCCAGATGCGGGCCTGGTCCGAAGATCTCCCGGGCCAGCCCTTTGACGGCCCGACCGGCCTCGGTCTGGAACTTTTGGTAACGTTCGATGAGCTTCAAGCCGGCGGCGGTGAGCACCAGGCCCCGGCCCCGGGGAGCTGGTTCGAGAAGCTTGATTTTCAAGCGCTCCTCCGAGGCCCTGATCCGACCCCAGGCGGCCCTGTAGCCCATGCCCAGCTCCCTGGCCGCCGCGGCCAGGGAGCCGAGCTCCTTGACCGCCCGCAGCAGTTCGTGCCGGCCGTCGCCAAAGAGCACGCCATCCTCGTCCTCGAACCAGAACTTGTAGCGGAGGCGCATTTGAAGTCAGGTTAATTGAGGGAGCCGGGGGTGTCAAGGCGGCGCAAAGAGCCCGAGCCCACCTGGCCCCGGCTCAGCCGCCGAAGAGCTCATTAAATCGCATCAGCAGGCTCAAGTCCCCTTCGGCCTTGTATTGACCCTGCATGGCCGCGTCCTGGCCCGAGAGGCGGCCCTCGCCGATGTCCCGCCACACCTGCCAGGGGGTGTGGATGGTCAGGTCAGGCTCTGGGGCCCGGCCCTCGAGGCAGCGGCACAGGCCATCCTTGATTCTGAGGTGATACCATTTTGCCTCGTCGCCAGTGACCTCGAACTGGATGATCGCCTTCAGGTCTTTGCCCTTCTCGGGCCGGAAGGCCGCGGCCATGCCGGCGAGCATCAAGTTCGGCTGCCGCCCCAGATACTCCTCAAACTCGGGCAGGTCCACCCCCTGGCGTTTGGCCTGATGATAACTTCTACTGGCCCGCCAGTAGGCGTTGGCCAGGTCGTATAAATTCTCGTTGTCGCGGAAGATGGGCGTTCGGACCTTCTCTTCGCTGGCCTGGGTGATGTAGCCGTGCTCGACCAGCTCTTTTCCGGCCTCGTAAAACCCGTCCCTGATGGCCTCAACCGGCGCCCCGAAGCGGCCGGCGTTGGGCAGGGCCTCGCTGGCCGGTCGCAGCAGCTCGCCGACGATGACCGACTGGGAGGTGCTCCACAGGCGGTGGAACATGTCCAGCATGGCCCCGAAATGGCTGACCTCGGGAAAGCCGCACATGGACAAGATGACCAGTCGTCTTTGCTGGGGAAATCTGACCAGGTGGCGCGTCTGGCCGTCAGGTCCGCGCACGAGCCACGGCTCGACCAGGGGCAGGCTGCGGTCCAGAAAGTCCTTGACCAGCCCGGGCACGCTGAAGATGTACAAGGGCGCGGCCAGGAGCAGGGTGGCGGCCTCTCTCAGCTTTTCCAAAAGAGCGGGCATGTCGTCCTCTTGGACGCACACCCCGGGCGTCTTCTCCCAGCAGGTGAAGCAGCCCAGGCAGTGGTTGATCCGGAGCTCGTGGAGATAGACCACCTCGGCCTCGGCTCCAGCCTCGCGGACGCCTTTCAAAAACGGCTCCAGGCACTCCTCGGTCCGGCCCCTCTTGCCCCGGGGGCTGCCCTGGATGACCAGAATTTTTTTGACCGGCTCAAACCCGGCCGTCGCTTTTTGACGCTCCTCGTCCGTGGACATCAATCTCCTCCTCACTCCTCGGGCCTCTCTTCGCCCCAGTCCCTCACCAGGGCCCCGAAGGCGTTAGCGCCCGCCTCCAGACAGGGCTGGTACCCGCCGCCGCTGGACCAGGCCGAGGCCAGATAGAGGCCCTTGAAGGGCGTTCGGGGCCCCAACAGGTTCATGTAGGCGTTGGCCACGCTCTGCTCAAAGCCGTAGATGGCCCCCTCGGGGTTTTGGGTGTAGCGCCGATTGGTCAGGGGTGTGGCCGCCTCGACGACCTCGATCATGGATCTCAAGCCCGGGATGACCAGCTCTTCGGTCCGGGCGATGAGCTTTTGAGTGAGGCGCTCCTTCTCCTCTTGATAGGCCTCCTTGCGACCGGCGAAATAGTCGGTCTCAAACCGACGCCAGGGCTCGTAGCCGCAGAGGGTCATGGTGACCACCGTGGAGGTCCCCGGCTGGGAGTAGCCCTCAAAGGCGTTGTCGTAGATGGCCACGCCCAGGCCGCCGCGTTCGAGGTCACCGGCCAGGCAGGCCCGATGGGCCTCCTCGTCGTCGTAGCCCTGTTTGACGAAGATCTCGTAACTTTTGACTTTGCCCCTGATTTCCTGGTTGAGCCCCAGCCAGACGATGAAGGTGGACAGGGACGGCCGGCGGTCCTCGACCTGCTTCCGATACTTCCGGACCGCCTCGGGATGATCCTCGGGCGCGCCCGAGGGGGTCAGCATCTTCATCGTCCGGGGCAGGTTGGCGTTGGAGATGACCGCTCTGGCCGGAAGCCTGCGGCCGTCAGCGAGCCTCACCCCGCTCACCGCCCCGCCCTTCATCTCGATGCCCGCGGCCTCGGTCCCCAGGAGGACCTTGCCCCCGGCGGCCTCGATGGCCTCCACGAGGGCCCAGCTCAGCTCCTGGGAGCGAGGCCGGGCGTAATAAGTGCCGAACTTCATCATGCTGCCCACGGCGATGAGGTAGAGGAAGCCGGACAGCCGGGAGGGCGGCAGGCCGAAGTAGCCGCAGAAGGAGGACAGGAGGCTGCGCAGCTTGGGGTCGGTGACGTGTTCATCGAGCACGTCGGCCAAAGTCTTGCGGCGGATGCTCCACATCCTGCGGTGGGTCAGGGGGAAGCGGATCAGATCCCACTTGGAGTGGCGGTCAAAGGGCTTCATGGCTTCGGCCACCAAACCGAGCATGTCATCAAAAAAACCCTTGACCCCCGCGGCCTGGTCAGGGAAGAGACGACAAAGCTGGTCCCTGACGGCCTCGGGCTGGGCTTGAGGCCAAATAAGATCGTGGTCCGGGGTGATGATGCGGCAGAGTTCGGGCAGCTCGACCATCTCGACCTTGTCCAGGACGCCCGCCCCCTCAAAGACCCGCCTCAGGGGGCCTCCCTTGACGCCGGAGGTGGCGTGCAGCGAAACATCGAAGGTGAACCGGCCGGCCGCCCGGTCAAAGGCGGTGGCGTAGCCGCCCGGTTTGTCGTGCCCTTCGACCAAGGTGACCGGGAACCCGTGGCGGGCCAAGTGGGCCGCGGCGCTCAAGCCCCCCAGGCCGCCGCCGATGACCACCACCGGCCGGGCCTCCTTGGGCTTGATCCGGGCGGCCAGCGCCGCCAGACCGGTTGAGTCCCAGGCCCAGGCGGCCGAGGCGGCGGCGGCCAGGGCCAGAAACTGGCGTCGGGACAGAGCCGCTTCTGCCTTCTGATTCACCGACGGCCTCCTCTCAAATCCGGTGGGGTTTAATGCCCTACTCTTGGCTCAGCCCTTGAACAGCCCGCCGAGCTTCATCAGCAGGCCCAAATCCCCTTGGGCGATGAAGCGGCCGCTCATGAAGGCCTCCTGGCCGTTGATCTCGCCCTTGGCCACGCCGAGCCAGACGTCCGGCGGAGTCTTGATGGTCACGTCGGGCTTTTCGGCCGGACCGTCGAGGTACCTCGCCCGGCCGTCCTCGATGACCAGGTGGCCGGTGAAGTTCTCCGGCTCGCCGACCTCGAACTGGTAGACGGCCTTCATGTCCCCGGCCGCCGCGGAATCCAAGCCCAGGGGCATCATCTCCAAAAGCTCCTTACACGTCTTGGCTGAAGCAGCGCCGCCCGGAGTCCGAGTCATGGCCTCACCTCCTGTGTCTGATTGTCTCATCTCAGGCGCCGCGGCCGCCTGGACTGGCGCCAGGCCCAGCTTGCGCTGGTAATGATCGGGATAGCGCTGGGTGAAGGGCCAGCCGAAGGCGATGAGAACGGCCGCGGGCAGGATCATCGTAAAAAACCAAGCCCATCCGCTCGCGCCGAGGCCGGTCAAGGCCGGGACGAGGGCCGAGAGGGTGCAGACCAAAAATGTGCCGGCCCAGACCGCGGTCATGTTCCGGTTGATCCGCTTGAAGACGTCGGTCTCCCAGACCGCCTCCGGCGCCCTCCGCCTGGCGAAATGATAAGTGAACGGCTCCCGGCCGAAGAGCGGCGGCAGGGCCACGCTCAAAAGAAGGACCACGTAGAGGGCCGCCTCGGGCCAGGCGGCCATGCTCCGGCCCAGACCGGTGGGCCAGAACCAGAAGCCGATCCCGGAGAGGATCAGGTAGCCGAACATGGCCGCGTCAATGGCCGAGGCCTGCCCGCGCCGCTCGAGATGCCGGATGGTGAGGCCCAGGACCACCACCAGACCCAGGCTGAGGCCGCGCATCAAGGCCAGCTTGAAATCAAAGGCGTGGCCGAGGCTCAGATAGACGACGACGCAGATGGTGGGCATCAATCTCCAGAGACGGATCATTTGAGCAAGCCTTCATCCTTGAGGTCCTTGGCCGCGGCGATGCGCTTCTGGAAGAGCCGGTCAATGACGTAGGCCCTCGTCGCCCGGGCGGCCTTGACCATCTCCAGGGTCGCCGCCGCGTCCATGTCGTAGGGCAGGTGGTGCGTCAGGCGCCGGCGCAGGGCCATCTCGGCGTCGACGACGAGCTTGCCCAGGCGGGGGTAAAAAGACATGTCCTCGATGGTCAAGCCCTCGGACAGCCCCCGGGCGTAAAGGGAGGCCATGGCCAGGTCCTCGCCGTCATAGCGGCCGGGCTCGAGGGGTAAGAGGAGCTGGGCCTTCCTGAGAGCCTTGATCTGCCGCCGCGTCAGGCCGCTGGCTTCGGCCAGGCCGGTCTCGTCCAGGTAAGACTCCGGGGAGGGACCGAAGACGGCCTCGCTCAGCTCGATGAGAGGGGCCACCTCTTCGCCCTGACCCTGACGGTGAAGCATCTGCCTGATCTTCTCCAGGGGCAGGCGGTGCCGGCTCTGAAGGGACTTGATCAGCCGCAGCCTGTCCACGCACTGCGGGTCGTAGTAGGCCACGTTGGGGCTGGTCTTCTTGGGTCGGGGGAGGAGGCCGGCGGCCAGATAGTGCTGGATGGTCGATTTGGGCAGGCCGGTGGCGGCGACCAGGTCCTTCATCTTGAGCCCGGGCCGGGTCCTTGAGGCCGCCTTTTCAGGGCTTCCTCTTCTGGCCACCTTATCATCCCCTCCTTTTCTCCAAGGCCCTTCGGTCCAGGGCCGAGGCTTCGACCACGCCCCGGGGGATGAAAAACATCCCGGCCGCGTTCAGCCCAGCCTCCCCCTAAATCTTGACCTCGACAGGCCTTCAAGGAGACCATCAGTCTCATTGTAGCCGCATTAACATCAAGTGTCAAGTGTCAAGTTGCACTTTTTATTTATGGGAGGCCCGGCTGACGCTCACGGTTCTCATCCCCGACCGCCCGCCTCTGGGCTCAGGCCTTTGGCTGGCGGCCGATGATGAGGCTCGTCGGTCCCAGGCCCGCCCGGCGCTCGAGGTCGCTCAGACCAGCATGGGAAAGCCACTCCTCGACCTCGGCGGCGGTGTAGGTGTCGCCGGCCTCGGTGCCGACGAGCATGTTCAGGGCGAACAGGGCCCCAAAGGCCGGCGCGGTGCGGTCCTCATTGACGATGAAGTCCTGGATGACCACCTGGCCGCCGGGATTCAAGGCCCGGGCCGCCTTGCGGATGAGTTCCTGGTTTTGGGCCGGGGAATTGGAGTGGATGATGGCTGACAGAAAGACGAGGTCGAACCCGCGGCCCAGTTCGTCGGTCTCGTAGTCGCCTGGGACAAAGTCGATCTGTTTTGATAAGCCGACCTGGGCGACGTATCGCTTGGTCAAGGGGATGACGCCCGGCAGGTCGAACACGGTGGCCGTGATGCCTTGGCCGGCCCTGACAAAGGCCGCGGCGTAGGCTCCGGAGCCGCCGCCGACGTCCAGGACCCGCTTCACGCCGGTTAAATCCAGGCGGGCCACGATCTGGGGCGCCGTCTGGGTCGCCCTTTGGTGCATGGCCGCGATGAAGTTTTTTGTCCACTCCTCACCCCTCTCCGGGCTGTCCCCGCCCCAGGCCCGGCCGCCTTTTCTGACCGCGGCGGTGAGGGTGGACCAGGTCTGCCACAGGTTGACGACGTGGCCCAGGCCGGCCATGTAGCCGGCCTCGCCCTCGACCAGGAAGCGGGCCGCCGCCTCGGTGTTGAAAAAGCGGCCCTCTTTTTTGCGCAACAGGCCCACGGCGCAGCAGGCGTTCAAGAGCCGGTCCACGCCTCGGGGGTCGGCCTCCACGGCGGCGGCCACCTCTGGGGAGGAGCGGCCCTCGGCGCCGAGGAGGCTGAAGATCCCCAGCTCGTAAGCGGTCAACAAAACGCGGCTCCTTTGAAAGGCCATGGCCAGCTCCTGAATCTCCTCCGGCGAGGTGATCTGGCCGGCGGCGGTGCCGAAAGGCTCCATGTCTTCTCCCTTTCTTGGCCCAAGATCAGTGAACCGCCAGACGACGCCGGAACATGATATCATGCCGCCCGGCCTTTAAAAAACCGAGTCCACCAAAACACCGCCGCGGCCACTCTAGTCCATGGGCCGGAGAAGTTCCTTCTTGACAGCCCCGCGAGCGGAGGAGAGAGTTATTTGATGAGGGTTGAAAACCTAAAGGCAAAGGCCTGGATTTCGAGAAGCAAAGCATCTTATAAGGGATTTTGAGATACAAGGGGGAGCGAGATTATGCGTCGTTTGATCTTGGTGAGCGGACTGCTTTTGGCGGTTGCGTTGGCCGGGCCAAGCTGGGCTCAGGAGACCTTTGTCCCTTTCAAGGACGGCTCGGGCCAACAGCTTTACTTTGATTGCGTCCAGATGATCTCCTCAACCCTGGGCTACGCCGCCGACGGCGGGCCGCAGAGCATCGACATCTACCAGACCGAGGACGGCGGGGCGACCTGGACCAAGATCGCCACCGTTGACTCGGGCCAGACCGGCTACGGGGCCAGCTACTGGGCCTCCTTTTTCCCTGACGACATGTGGTTCGCCACGGCCTTCGAAGGCTTCGGGTTCTCCGGAACCCTGGGCCGCTCCCAGGACGGGGGCCTGTCCTGGTCGCGGCTGGAGGATGCCCTCCAGTCTCTGTTCGACGACTACGACGTCCCCCTGGGCCGGGTCGGCCGGGTCAGAAACCAGAATCAGGTTTACCTCTCGGCCGGCGTGGGGCGGGGCTCTCTGGCCAGCTCAGGCGACGGCGGATCGACCTGGAGCCGCTTGGATCTCCCGGTCAACCGGGCCCAGGTTCTGGCCACGGACAACTATCTCTTCGTCGTCGCCCGCAAGAGCGCCGACACCCTGGACCAGACCCTCTACCTCGTCCAGGGCGCGAGCGGCCCGGTGGAGAGCTTGGAGGGCCGCCTGCCCGGCGGCTTTGACGTCAACTACTACGCCGCCTCCCCGACCACCGACGCCGTGACTCTGGTCCAAAACGATCAGACCTTCTCCGGCGTCCGCACGGTCGCGGCCTCCTATGATGGCGGAGGCAGCTTCAACACCATTTTGACCCACCCCGCCGGCGGGGGGGATGATCAGTACATGCTCGACCGGGCCCTGGCCAAAAACGCCTCCAACATCTACGTCTCCCTGACCAAGTGGTCGGGCTGGTCCGCGACCAACACCCAGATCCGCAAGTCCAGCGACGGCGGCGCCAGTTGGGACACCATCGTCGACGTCGGCCAGTGGGACCTGACCTACGACTTCCAGACCGACTACCAGGGCGGCGTCTACGCCCTCCGCTTCGGGGCGGCCGGCTACGACGGCCTGCGGGTTCTGGCTTCGGGTCAGAGCGACGTCACGGAGCTTGAAAACGCTCAGACCGAGTCCGTGTTCGTCAGCCAGGGCGAGGAGCGGTATTACAAGATCGTCCTGCCCGAGGGAGCCACCAGCCTCAATGTCACCCTGGTCGCGGTCTCGGGCTGGCCCTGTCTTTACGTCCGCCAGGGTCAACTCCCCGACCGCGCCGCCGGAGCGTATGACTGCCTCGCGACCAACATGTTCGGCCCCAAGGTCTGCGACTTCAGCGATCCCCAGGCCGGCGAGTGGTACATCGTCGTTTACGGCGAGATCACCTCGCCCTGCAACCTGACGGCGACCTACCAGACCGGGGGCGAAGACGAGGACGGCGACGACGACGGCGATGATGACGGCGACGACGACTCGTCGGTGGAGGACATCGGCGAGGACTTCCATGAGTTCTCCATGTCCGCCGGAGAGGTCAAACACTTCCGGTTCCAGTTGAATCAAAGCGCCACCCGGCTGCACCTGATGATTCACCTCGGTCAACTCCAAGGCAGCGACGTGGAGATGTTCGTCAAGTTCGGTCAAAGGGCCAGCCGGAGCGACTACGATTGCCAGGACGGACCCAATCAATCGGCTTACGAGTGCGTCATGTCGAACCCATCCCAAGGAGACTGGTACATAATGGTTTACGCCCTGGCCGACAGTCACGGTTGGACCAGCGTCTGGGTGGAGTAGACATCTCCCGGCGGCCGTCGATTGGCCAAGCATAAGAGCGGCCGGAGGAGACGCGCCGCGGAGAAGGCATTCAGGTTCGATGGCATTAATATCTTTATTTTTATAATCGCCGCCTAATGAAAACGCCCGGAGGAGAACCTTCTCCGGGCGTTCGCCTATAAAAACCAGGGAGAAACCCCTGGAGGGTAGTATTAGTTCTTGCCCTCCTCCTTGACCTCCTCGAAGTCGGCCTCGACCACGTCCTCGTCAGCCTCCTGGCTCGAGCCGCCGGCCGCGGCGGCCTCGGGACCGGCCCCGGCGCCCGCGCTGGCCCGGGCGGCCTGCTGATACATGGCCTCGGCCAGTTTGTGCGAGGCGGTCATCAGCTCCTCGGTGAGGCGCTTGATGCGCTCCGTGTCCTCGGTGTTCATGGCCTCCCTGAGGGTGGACATCTTGCTCTCCAAATCGGTCTTGAGACCGGAATCGACCCTCTCGCCGCCCTCCTTGATGGACTTCTCGATCTGGTAGATGATGCTGTCGGCCTGGTTGCGGGCCTCGATGAGCTGCCGCTTCTTTTTGTCCTCCTCGGCGTGCATCTCGGCGTCCTTGACCAACTGCTCGATCTCCTCCTCGCTCAGGCCCGAGGAGGCGGTGATCTGGATGGACTGCTCCTTGTTGGTGGCTAGGTCCTTGGCCGAGACGTGGACGATGCCGTTGGCGTCGATGTCAAAGGTGACCTCGATCTGAGGGATGCCCCTCGGGGCCGGGGGGATGCCCACCAGATCGAAGCGGCCGAGGGTCTTGTTGTTGGCGGCCATCTCCCGCTCGCCCTGGAGAACGTGGATCGACACGGCCGGCTGGTTGTCGGCCGCGGTGGAGAAGATTTGGGAGCGCTTGGTCGGAATGGTCGTGTTCTTGTCGATGAGCCTGGTCATGACGCCCCCCAAGGTCTCGATGCCCAGCGACAAGGGGGTGACGTCCAGGAGGAGAACGTCCTTGACCTCGCCCTTCAACACGCCGGCCTGGATGGCCGCGCCGACAGCGACGACCTCGTCCGGGTTGACGCCCCGGTGGGGCTCCTTGGCGAAGATCTCCTTGACCTTGTCCTGGACCCTGGGCATGCGGGTCATGCCGCCGACGAGGATGACCTCGTCGATGTCGCTCGGGCTCAAGCCCGCGTCCTTCAAGGCGGTGCGGCAGGGCCCCTCGACCTTCTGGATCAGGTCGTCCACCAGGGCCTCGAGCTTGGCCCGGCCGAGGCGGATGTTCATGTGCTTCGGACCCGAGGCGTCGGCGGTGATGAAGGGCAGATTGATGTCCGTCTCCATGCTCCCCGAAAGCTCCATCTTGGCCTTTTCGGCCGCCTCCTTGAGCCGTTGGAGGGCCATCTTGTCGCTACGGATGTCGATGCCCTGGTCTTTCCTGAACTCATCGGCCAGCCAGTCCACCACCCGGAGGTCAAAATCCTCTCCGCCGAGGTGGGTGTTGCCGTTGGTGGCCTTGACTTCAAAAACGCCTTCGCCGATCTCCAGGATGGAG